>NZ_JBFUGY010000002.1:0-423851 GCF_056402655.1 Bradyrhizobium sp. P3_C3
CACGAAACAGCACCAGCACCGGATAGCCTGGTCGACCGGGGCTCCCTTCATCCCGCAAATGGCCGATCAGCTTCTCGAACCGGTACCACTTGACCAGGCCAGCCAGCCGATCCAGCGCCGCATTGGCGCCGGCGCCCTTCGGCATCAGCGCTTCCACAAAGCTCGGCTGTCCCGTCCGCTTGACCGCCATCGCTACCCTCCAAGGCTTTGCCCTAGGGAATCACAATTGACGAATTACGCAACAGGCCCACAAGGGGAGAGGGGAAGAAGGCTACACCGCTGCCGTCGTCACGCCGCCGTCGATGACGATGGTCTGGCCGGTCATGAAGCTGGACGCGTCGGAGGCGAGGTAGGCGACGGCGCCGGCGATTTCGTCGGGTTCGCCGATGCGGCGAAGGGGCGTGGTGGCAGTGCGGCGCTTGAGGTTGGCTTCGTCTTCCCACAGCGCGCGGGCGAAATCGGTCTTGACGAGGCCGGGCGCGATGCAGTTGACGCGGACGCCTTTCGGGCCCCATTCGCCGGCGAGCGAGCGGCACAGCGCGAAGTCGGCGGCCTTGGAGATGCCGTAGGCGCCGATCACGGTCGAGCCGCGCAGGCCGCCGATCGAGGAGATGATGACGACGGAGCCGCTCCCACGCTCGGCCATCTGCGGGATCGCGAGCGCCGAGAGCCAGATGTTGCTCTTGACGTTACTGCCCATGATCTTGTCGAAGGCCTCGTCGGTGATGTCGAGCAGCGGGCCGTAATACGGGTTCACGGCGGCGTTGCAGACGAGGATGTCGATCTTGCCGTAGTGCTTGATCGTGCCCGAGATCAGCGCCTCGACCTCGGCCTTGCGCGCGATGTTGCAGGGAATGACGATGGCATCGCCACCGGCCGCGATGATGCCGTCGGCGACTTCCTTGCAGGCGTCGGCTTTCCGTGATGACACCACGACCTTGGCGCCGAGTTTTGCGAGCAGTTCCGCCGAAGAGCGGCCGATGCCGCGGCTGGAGCCGGTGACGATTGCGACCTTGCCGGTGAGATCGAACGGGGTGTTTTTCATTGTTGTTGCTCCGCTGATTCCATTTACTCGATGTCATCGCCCGACTTGATCGGGCGATCCAGTATTCCGCGGCTGAAGTTGCGTGAACGAACTGCCGCCGCGGAGTACTGGATGCCCCGGTCAAGCCGGGGCATGACAGTCTTCGCGTGGCCTCGATCAACTCAGATCAACCCGCTCCCATCCGCCACGCGGCGCTGGTGGTAGTCAGTGTCGCCAAAGCTGTTCTCGATCATGGTGAGGCGCTTGAAGTAGTGGCCGATCTTCGCCTCCATGGTCATGCCGATGCCGCCGTGGAGCTGGATCGCCTGCTGTCCGACGAACTTCAGCGACTTGCCGATCTGCACCTTGGCCGCGGCAATCGCATTGGAACGCTCCTTGGCGTCCTCGAAATCGCCGGCCATGGTCGCGAACATCGACATCGATCGCGCCTGCTCGGCGGCGACGAACATGTCGGAGGCGCGGTGCTGGAGCGACTGGAACGAGCCGATCGCGACGCCGAACTGCTTGCGCGTCTTGATGTACTCGACCGTGGTCTTGAGCGATTCGTCCATCAGCCCGACGGCCTCGGCGCAGAGCGCGATGCGGGCTTCGTCGACGACACGCTCGATCAGCGCGAGCGAGTCGTCGGGATTGCCGAGCGCAGCATCCGCGCCGACCTCGACACCGGTGAAGGTGATGTCGGCGGCGTGCAGGCCGTCCTGGGTCGGGTACGACTTCTTGGTCACGCCCTTGGCATTGGCCGGCACCAGGAACACGCCGATGCCGGACTTGTCGCGGCGGTCGCCCTTGGTGCGGGCGGTGACAATGAGAGTTTCCGCGTTCTCGCCGTTGAGCACGACGAATTTCTCGCCGTCGATCACCCAGCCGTCACCCTTCTTCTTCGCCGTCGTGGCGACGTCGAACAGGTCGTAACGCGAGTTCTTCTCGAGCTGGGCGAACGCCAGCGTCTTGCTGCCGTCGATGATCCCGGGCACGTGCGCGGCCTTCTGCGCATCGGAGCCGGCGTGGCGCAGGAAGCCGCCGCCGATCACGACCGTTGCCAGATACGGCTCGAGCACCAGCGCCTTGCCGAGCGCCTCCATCACGATCATGGTCTCGACACCGCCGCCGCCGAAGCCGCCATCGGCCTCCGCGAAGGGCAGGCCGAGCAGGCCCTGCTCGGCGAGCTTGCCCCAGACGACCTGGCTCCAGCCGCCCTTCTCCTTCATGTACTTCTTGCGGCTCTCGAAATCGTAGGAATCGGTCAGCAGGCCGTCGATGCTGTCCTTGAGAAGCCGTTGCTCCTCGTTCAGATCAAAATCCATGTTTCTCTCCAAATCGGCGGGAATTGCCCTGCCGTCGCCTTACCCTCAGACGTCATCCCCGCGAAGGCGGGGATCCAGTAAACGCAGCCGCCTGCCGTACTCGCGACCGCCGCGGCGTACTGGGTCCCCCGCCTTCGCGGGGGACGACACCGTCATTGTTGACTCACAGCCCCAGCACCGCCTTGGCGATGATGTTGCGCTGGATCTCGTTGGAGCCGCCGTAGATCGAGACCTTGCGGTTGTTGAAGTAGCTCGGCGCGATCTGGGCGGTCCACTCCATGGCTTCGTTCGAGCCGTCGTCGCCGTGCACGTCGTACGGTGCTGCGAACGGACCGATCACTTCCATCAAGAGCTCAGTGGTGGTCTGCTGGATCTCGGAACCCTTGATCTTCAGCACCGAGGACGCCGGATTGGGCTTGCCCTTGCCGTGCTTGCCCTCGTCGGCGACGACGCGGAGCTGCGTCAGCTCGAGCGCCTTCAGCTCGATCTCGCAGGCCGCCAGCTTCTCGCGGAACGCGGCGTCCTGGATGATCGGCTTGCCGCCGGATTCGACCTTGCCGGCCAAGTCGCGGATGCGGCGCAGCCGCTCCTTGGAGACGCCGACCCGGGCAATGCCGGTGCGCTCATTGCCGAGCAGGAATTTGGCGTAGTCCCAGCCCTTGTTCTCCTCGCCGATCAGGTTCTCGTAGGGCACCTCGACGTCGTCGAAGAACACTTCGTTGACCTCGACGCCGCCGTCGATGGTCTGGATCGGACGCACGGTGACGCCCTTCGACTTCATCGAGAACACGATGAAGGAGATGCCCATCTGCTTCTTGGCGGAGGGGTCGGTGCGGCAGAGGCAGAAGATCATGTCGGCGTGCTGGGCGAGCGTGGTCCAGGTCTTCTGGCCGTTGATGATCCACTTGTCACCCTTGCGCTCGGCCTTGGTCTTGAGCGAGGCGAGATCGGAGCCGGAGCCGGGCTCGGAGAAGCCCTGGCACCACCAGTCGTCGACATTGGCGATGCGCGGCAGATACTGCTTCTTCTGCTCTTCGTTGCCGAAGGTGTAGATCACGGGGCCGACCATGCTGACGCCGAAGGCGAGCGGCTGCGGCGCCGGATAGGACTGCAGCTCCTCGTTGAAGATGTAGTGCTGCACGGAGGTCCACCCCGTCCCGCCATACTGCTTCGGCCAGTGGCTGACGCCCCAGCCCTTCTTGTTGAGGATGCGCCACCACGTCACCATCTCGTCCTTCGAGAGGTGACGGCCCTCGACCAGCTTGCGCCGCGTATCCGGCGGCACGTTGTCGCGGAAGAATGAACGCACTTCCTCGCGAAACGCCTGCTCTTCCCTAGTGAATGCGAGATCCATCGGATCCTCCTGTGAGCTTCTTTGTTTCGTCGCCGTCAGGACGACGGTGAAATTACTGCAACACCTCGAACAGCCCGGCCGCGCCCATGCCGCCGCCGACGCACATGGTGACGACCGCATACTTGGCCTTGCGGCGGCGGCCTTCGATCAGGGCGTGACCGGTCAGGCGCGCGCCCGACATGCCGTAGGGATGGCCGACCGAGATCGCGCCGCCGTCGACGTTGATCTTCTCGGGGTCGATGCCGAGCTTGTCTCGGCAATAGAGCACCTGCACCGCGAAGGCTTCGTTCAGCTCCCAGAGGCCGATGTCGTCGACGGTGAGGCCGTGGCGCTTGAGCAGGCGCGGCACGGCGAAGACCGGGCCGATGCCCATCTCGTCCGGCTCGCAGCCGGCGGAGACGAAGCCGCGGAAGATGCCGAGTGGCTTGAGGCCGCGCTTGGAGGCTTCCTTGTCGCTCATGATGACGGAGGCGCTGGCGCCGTCGGAGAGCTGGCTGGCATTGCCCGCGGTGATCGAAAAGCCTTCGCCGCGCACGGGCTTGAGGCCGGCAAGGCCTTCAGCCGTGGTCTCGGGGCGCGGGCCTTCGTCCTGCGACAAGGTCACTTCCTTCATCGACACGGCGCCGGTCGCCTTGTCGGTGACCGCCATCTGCGTCGTGATCGGCGCCAGTTCGTCCTTGAACTTGCCGCCCTGCTGGGCCGCGGCGGTGCGGCGCTGGCTCTCCAGCGAATATTCGTCCTGCTTCTCGCGCGAGATGCCGTAGCGCTTGGCGACGACCTCGGCGGTGTCGATCATGGGCATGTAGACCTCGCCCTTGATCTTGAGCAGCGCCGGATCCTGGGCGTGGAAGCCGTTCATCTTGTCGTTCTGCACGAGGCTGATCGACTCGCCGCCGCCGCCGACCGCGATCTCGACGCCGTCGAAGATCACCGAGCGCGCGGCAAGCGCGATGGCCTGGAGGCCCGAGGCGCATTGCCGGTCGATGGTGGTGCCGGCGACGGTCACGGGGAGACCTGCGCGGAGCAGCGCCTTGCGCGCGATGTTGCCGCCGGTCGCGCCCTGCTGCAGCGCCGCGCCCATCACGACGTCCTCGACCTCCTTCGGATCGACCTTGGCGCGAGCGACTGCCTCGCCGATGGCGTGGCCGAGCAGCGTCGCACCCTCGGTGGCGTTGAGCATGCCGCGATAGGCCTTGCCGATCGGGGTGCGGGCGGTGGAAACGATGACGGCGTCGGTCAAGAGCGACCTCCTGATGGGTGTTGGGTGGATTGTGCTGGTTTCTGCTGCTGGCGCAATTCGTGGCGCGACAATTTTCCGACCGGCGTGCGCGGCAGATCGTCGACGAACTCGACTGCTGCCGGCAGCTCGTGCTTGCCGACCTTGCCGGCGAGCTGCGCGCGCAGCTCGTCGAGCGAGAACGGTTTTGCGTCCGGCTTGAGCTTGACGAAGGCCTTGGCGGCCTCGCCGCGATACTGGTCGGGAATGCCGAGCACGATCACCTCGTGCACGCCTGGAATGGTGTAGATCGCCTGCTCGATCATCTGCGGATAGACATTGAAGCCGCCGGAGATGATCATGTCCTTCTTGCGGTCGACCAGGAAGAAATAGCCGTCGGTGTCGACATAGCCGATGTCGCCGGTGAGGAAGCGGCCGTCCGAAAAGGACTCCGCGGATTCCTTCGCCTTGTTCCAGTAGCCCTTGGTGACGTTCGGGCCCTTGATGCGGATTTCGCCGACTTCGCCCGGCGGCAGAACTTTTGTGGGGTCCTCCAGCGAGACCACATCCATCTCGATGCCGGGCAGCATCAGGCCGATCGAGCCGGGCTTATCCGGCCCTGTGGGCGGATGGCCGGTGCCGGGTGAACAGGTCTCGGTCATGCCCCAGCCGCTGCGCAGCTTCTTGCCGACCTTGCGCTCGAAGAAATTCGCGATCTCCACCGGCAGCGGCGCGCCGCCGGAGCCGATGACGGCGAGCGAGGAGAAGTCGCGCTTGTCGAGATCAGGCAGCGCCGCGATCGCGATCCACATCGTCGGCACGCCCGGGAAGTACGTCGCGCGCTTGATTTCGATGTCGCGCATCACCGCCTGGACATCAAAACGCTGGTGGAGCGAGATCAGATTGCCGCGGCTGAGCGAGGACAGCAGCACGACGGTGAGCGCATAGATGTGGAACAGCGGCAGCACGCAGATCACGCGCTCGATCACGTCGCCGCGCGCCGCACGCGACGGCTTGCCCCAGACATCGTAGATCGACACCGCGGAGGTGAGATTGCCGTGGGTGAGCATCGCGCCCTTGGGCAGGCCGGTGGTGCCGCCGGTATATTGCAGCAGCGCGACGTCGTCCGCCGTCACGGACGGCCACCCAGCCGGCGCGGTCGCGCCCTCGACGAAGCTCTTGAAGGTGACGATGCGGGGATCATCGGGGATCGGCGCCTGCGGCGTGCCGAGCTTGCCCCAATCGTCGTCCTCGCAGACGACCAGGCGATCGATCAGGCCCTTCTCCAGGAACTTCAGCGCGGTCGGCAGCAGCGCCGCGAGGTTGGAGGTGACGAGCAGGCGCGAGCCGGAATCCGAGACCTTGTGCGTCAGCGCGATCTCGCCGTCGAGCGGGGAGAGATGCGCGACGCGGGCACCGGCCTTGAGCGCGCCGAAGAAATTGACCGGATGGTCCGGCGTATTGCCGAGGAACAGCGCCACGGAACTGGTCTTGCCGCAGCCGGCGCGCAGGAACGCCGCTGCCGCGCGCTCGGCCATGGCGGCGAGCTCGGTATAGCTGATCGGACGATCGCGGAATTCCAGCGCGGTGCGCGGGCCGAAATCGGCGGCGGCGTTCGACAAAAGGTCAGGCAGCGAGCCCTGGACGATGGTGTCGTCCCAATGCACGCCCTCGGGATAAAACTGTTCGCCGGGATGGGTCATTATTCTTGATTGGTTGAGCGAGCAACTAACAGAGACCGTCATTCCGGGGCGCGACAAAGTCGCGAGCCCGGAATCCATAACCACCAGCTGGGGTTATGGATTCCGGGCCTGCGCCTTGCGGCGCATCCCGGAATGACGAGGGTTGAGATGAAGCGGCCATCACGCCGCCTTCGACGCCGCGGCCAGCGACGCGAACGTCTTGCCTTCGGCCGCGAGCTTCTTCAGCAGCGGCGCGGGCTCGAGGCTCGGATCGTTGGTCTCCTTGGCGTAGAAGGAGAGACGATCGGCGATGTGCTTGAGGCCGACGGTGTCGGCCCAGAACATCGGGCCGCCGCGGTAGATCGGCCAGCCGTAGCCGTAGAGCCAGACCACGTCGATGTCGGAAGGACGCGCCGCGATGCCCTCTTCGAGGATCTTCGCGCCCTCGTTGATCATCGGGTACATCATGCGCTCGAGGATCTCCTCGTCGCTGACGACGCGCTTCTTGCGGCCGAGACGGAGCAGCGTCTCGTCGATCAGCTTTTCGACCTCCGGATCGGGCAGCGCCGAGCGACTTCCTGCTTCATACTTGTAGTAGCCCTTGCCGGTCTTCTGGCCGAAGCGGCCGGCTTCGCAGAGTGCGTCCGCGATCTCCGACTTGATGCCGCGGTCCTTGCGCGAGCGCCAGCCGATGTCGAGGCCGGCGAGGTCGCCCATCGCG
The DNA here is from genome assembly GCF_056402655.1 of Bradyrhizobium sp. P3_C3. Taxonomy (NCBI): domain Bacteria; kingdom Pseudomonadati; phylum Pseudomonadota; class Alphaproteobacteria; order Hyphomicrobiales; family Nitrobacteraceae; genus Bradyrhizobium; species Bradyrhizobium sp. P3_C3. Next base: position 7,323 of record NZ_JBFUGY010000002.1, read on the forward strand.
AACGGTCCCATCGGCATGCCGAATTTGGTGACCACGGCGTCGACCTGCTGCGGCAAGGCACCTTCGAACAACAGCTTCTCCGACTGCTTGCCACGCTGCGCCAGCATGCGGTTGCCGACGAAGCCGTCGCAGACGCCGACCACGGCCGGCACCTTCGCGATCTTGCGCGCGATGGTCACGGCGGTGACCAGCGCATCCGGCGCGGTCTTGTCGGCGCGCACGATCTCGCACAGCTTCATGACGTTGGCGGGCGAGAAGAAGTGCATGCCGAGCACGTCCTGCGGCCGCTTGGTCGACTTCGCGATCTCGTCGATGTTGAGGTAGGAGGTGTTGGAGGCGAGCACGGCGCCGGGCTTGACGTATTGGTCGAGCTTACCGAACACTTCCTTCTTCACCGCCATGGTCTCGAACACGGCCTCGATCACCAGGTCAGCATCACCGACGTTCTCGATGCCGACGACGCCGTTGATCAGCGCCATGCGCTTGGCGGGCGCGTCGGCCGGGATGCCGCCGCGCGCCGCGGTCGCTTCCCAGTTCTTCTGCATGATGCCCATGCCGCGCTTGAGCTGCTCCTCGCCGGTCTCGATCAGGGTGACGGGCACGCCGGCATTGGCAAAGGACATCGCAATGCCGCCGCCCATGGTGCCGGCACCGAGGATGGCGACGCGGTTCACCGGCCGCGACTTGGTGCCTTCAGGGACGCCGGCGATCTTGCTGGCCTCGCGCTCGGCGAAGAAGGCATAACGTTGCGCCTTGGACTGGTCGCTGGAGACGAGCTTGAGGAAGCCCTCGCGCTCCTTCTTCAGCCCCTCGTCGAACGGCAGGTCGATGGCGTAGCCGACGGCGTCGGCGGCGGCGAACGGCGCTTCCAGGCCGCGCGCCTTCTTGGTCATGGCGGCGACTGCATTGGTGAAGATCGAGCGGTCGGCCTTGGCCGCCGCGAGCTTGGAATCGTCGTCGCGCAGGCGCCGCAGCGGGCGCTTCTCGGCGAGCAGCTTGCGCACGAAGGCTTCGCCGCCGGAGGCCGGACCTTCGACGATCTCCTCGATCAGGCCATTCTTGAGCGCTTCGGCAGCACCGATCGGATCACCGCCGACGATCATCTTGACTGCGAGTTCCGGCCCGACCGCGCGCGGCAGGCGCTGGGTGCCGCCGGCGCCCGGCAGCAGGCCGAGCTTCACCTCGGGCAGGCCGAGCTTGGCTTCCTTCACGGCCACGCGGAAATGACAGGCCAGCGCGACCTCGAGGCCGCCGCCGAGCGCGGTGCCATGGATCGCGGCAACGACCGGCTTTGGCGAGTTCTCGATCTCGGCGAGGACGTCGTTGAGGGCGGGCGGCTTCGGGGGCTTGCCGAACTCGGTGATGTCGGCACCGGCGATAAAGGTGCGGCCGGCGCAGGTCAGGACGATGCCCTTGATCGCGGGATCGGCGATCGCGGCCTTGATGCATTCGAGAATACCGCCACGCACTGCGGCACTCAGCGCATTGACCGGAGGACTGTTGACCGTGACGATCCCGACTTCGTCATGACGCTCAAGCTTGACCACTTCGCTCACGGCTTCCCTCCTTGGTGGGGATTTACTTTTGTTCGATTTCGCGGTGCGGAATTTAATTCCGCATCTTGACGGCAGGGTTATTTTGAAGCACGGACGTTGTCAACGACTCCGCGCAAGAAGCAGATCAGGGATGAAGCGTACAGGCAAGAAGACTGCGACCGATCGGAATTTCGTCGTCGCGCTTTCCCGCGGACTAGATGTATTGCGCGCATTCCAACCCAGCGACGGACTTCTCGGCAACCAGGAGATCGCCGCGCGGACTAACCTGCCCAAGCCGACCGTTTCGCGCCTGACCTACACGTTGACGAAGCTCGGTTATCTGACACCGGTTCCCCGTTTCGAGAAGTATCAGCTCGCGCCCGCCGCGATGGCGCTCGGTTATGCGGCGTTATCCAATCTCGGCGTTCGGCATTTGTCCGAGCCATTTCGCGAGGAATTGATGCGCGCGACCGGCGGCGCCGTCGCGATCGGCGGCCGCGACCGTCACAGCATGATCTATTTCGGGCAAAGTCGCGGCAGCGAGACGGTCGGCGTTCAACTTGACGTCGGCTCCCGCGTGCCGATTGCAACCAGCGCGATGGGCCGCGCCTATTTCTGGGCGCTCGACGAAGAAGGCCGCGCCGAGGTGTCCCGCATCCTGCGCGAACATTACGGCAGCCGCTGGCCGAAGATGCGCGACGGATTGGAACGTTCCGGCGAGACCGTTGCGAAATACGGTTTCGCGATGTCCGTCGGCGACTGGCACGACGACATCGGCGCCGCCGGCGTCGCGCTCAAGCTCAACGACGGAACCGGACCTTACGCGTTCAATTGCGGCGCGCCCGCATTCCGCTTCACGGAAGAGCGTTTGATCAACGACATTGGACCGCGTCTGCTGGCGATGGTAAGGAACATTGAAGCGGCACTCGGGGGACTGATGCCGCAATCCAAAAAAGAAGTCAGCAAAAAGCTGAAATCAGGAGGAAAAGTTGCGCGTGTGGCCGAGGGGTTCAGATAGCCTTTGTCATCACCGGGAGCGGTTCGCATCGCCCCTTCGCCCACTGACGTGTGTGGGCGAGACGAGATGACGCAGGCACAGCTCGCGCGGGGGACATCGCCCCTGCTCGCGGTTCGCGACGTCAGCGTCGTGTTCGGCGGCATCATCGCGCTCAACGGCGTGTCCTTTGACATGCACAAGGGCCAGATCCTCGGATTGATCGGCCCCAACGGCGCCGGCAAGACCACGCTCTTCAATTGCCTCTCGCGGCTCTATCAGCCGTCGTCGGGCGACATCCTGATGGAAGGCGTGAGCATCCTGTCGCGGCCTCCGCACCGGATCGCCGAGATCGGCATCGGCCGCACCTTCCAGAACGTGGCGCTGTTTCCGAACCTCTCGGTGATGGACAACGTCCGCGTCGGCGCCCATTCGAAGACCTCCAGCGACATCATCAGCGACTCGCTTCGGCTCGCCTGGGTCCGGCGCAGCGAGACCGAGGTCAACAAGAAGGTGCAGGAGATCCTCGCCTATCTCAAGCTCGAGGACGTCGCCCACACCATCGTGTCCGGCCTGCCCTTCGGCACGCAGAAACGCGTCGAGCTGGCGCGCGCGCTCGCGGCCGACCCGAAGATCCTGCTGCTCGACGAGCCGGCCGGCGGCCTCAACCACGAGGAAGTCTATCTGCTCGGCGACCTCATCCGCCGCATCCGCGACGACCGCCACATGACCGTGCTGCTGGTCGAGCACCACATGGGCCTCGTGATGTCGATCGCCGACCACGTCGTCGCGCTGAATTTCGGCAAGAAGCTCGCGGAAGGCACGCCGGCCCAGGTGCAGGCGGACCCCGACGTCATCAAGGCCTATCTCGGGAGCAAGGACCAATGACGACGCTGCTCAACGTCAAGGACCTGCGCGCCTATTACGGCCAGGTCCAGGCGCTCCATGGCCTGTCCTTCTCGCTCAACGAAGGATCGTTGACGACGCTGCTCGGCGCCAATGGCGCCGGCAAGACCACCACCCTGCGCGCGATCTGCAACATGGTGCGTTCCACCGGCGCGATCGAGTTCGAAGGCAAGCCGCTCAGCAACCGCTCCACCGAGAGCATCGTGCGGTTCGGCATCGCCCACGTGCCGCAGGGCCGCGGCACCTTCACGACCATGACGGTCGAGGAGAACCTCCAGCTCGGGGCCATCACCCGCAAGGACAGCGCCGGCATCGTCTCCGATATCGAGCGCATGTACGCGCATTTCCCGGTGCTGAAGCAGCGCCACACCCAGCAGGCCGGCACGCTCTCGGGCGGCGAGCAGCAGATGCTCGCGGTCGCCCGCGCGCTGATGCTGCGGCCGCGCCTGATGCTGCTCGACGAGCCGTCCTTCGGACTGGCACCGCTGGTCGTGCGCGACCTGTTCGGCATCCTCGGCAAGATCAATCGCGAGGACAAGGTGTCGATCCTGGTGGTCGAGCAGAACGCCCAGCTCGCGCTCGAGCTCGCCGACCAGGCCTATGTGATCGAGACCGGACGCATCGTGATGTCGGGCAATGCCAAGGACATCGCGAACAACGAAGAAATCCGCAAATCCTATCTGGGTTACTGAGGAGCCGGCACGATGGAGCTGTTCACCAACCAAGTGCTGGCCGGCATCGCCACGGGCGCGATCTACGCCTGCATGGCGCTCGCCGTGGTCATGATCTACCAGGCGATCGACCATCTCAACTTCGCGCAGGGCGAGATGGCGATGTTCTCGACCTTCATTTCGTGGCAGCTGATGCAGTGGGGCGTGCCTTACTGGGCCGCCTTCATCCTCACGCTGGCGCTCTCCTTCGTCGCCGGCATCGCGATCGAGCGCATCCTGTTCAAGCCGCTGGCGAAAGCGCCGGTGCTGACCAACGTCGCCGGCTTCATCGCGCTGTTTGCGATCATCAACTCCTCGGCCGGCCTGATCTGGGACTTCACCATCAAGCAGTACCCGACCCCGTTCGGCTCCGCGCCGTTCCTGGGCAGCCAGCTGATCTCGACCCACCAGGCCGGCATGATCGGCGTCACGGTGCTGCTGCTGCTCGGCCTCTACTTCTTCTTCCAGTACACGCGCATCGGCCTTGCCATGCGCGCGGCCGCCTCGGTGCCTGAATCGGCCCGCCTCGTCGGCATCAACACGAGCTGGATGATCGCGCTCGGCTGGGGCATGGCGACCGCGATCGGCGCGATCGCCGGCATGCTGATCGCCCCCGTCGTGTTCCTCGAGCCCAACATGATGGGCGGCGTGCTGATCTACGGCTTTGCCGCCGCGGTGCTCGGCGGTCTCACCAGCCCGTTCGGCGCCGTGGTCGGCGGCTTCCTGGTCGGCATCTTCGAGAACCTCGCCGGCACCTACATCCCCGGCGTCGGCAATGAGCTGAAGCTCCCGATCGCGCTCGCGCTGATCATCTCCGTCCTGGTCGTCAAACCCGCTGGCCTGTTCGGCCGGCACATCGTCAAGCGAGTTTGATCATGAGCGCTGCAGAAGAAGTCGTTGCAGAAGGCCACGAGGCGGTCGAGGCTGTTCCGAAGCGGGCCATGACGCTGGGCACCGGCACCTCGCTGGTGGTGCTCGCGGCACTGCTGATCGCACCCGTTTTCGTCAAGAACTTCATCATCTTCCAGATGACGATGCTCCTGATCTACGGGCTCGCGGTGCTGGCGCTGAACATCCTGACCGGCGGAAGCGGCCAGTTCTCGCTCGGCCAGAGCGCGTTCTACGCGGTCGGTGCCTATACGACAGCGGTGCTGATGGAGCACTTCAACGTCAATTACGCGCTGACGCTGCCGATCGCCGGCGTCGTCTGTTTCGGCTTCGGCTTCCTGTTCGGGCAGCCGGCGCTGCGGCTCTCCGGCGTCTACCTCGCGCTTGCGACCTTCGCGCTCGCCACCGCCATGCCGCAGCTCCTCAAGCTGAACTTCCTCGAGCACTGGACCGGCGGCGTGCAGGGCCTCGTCGTCACCAAGCCGGATGCGCCGTTCGGCCTGCCGATGTCGCAGGACATGTGGCTGTACTACTTCACGCTCGTGGTCGTGATTGCGATCTACATTTTCTCGGTGAACCTGCTGCGTTCCCGCTCGGGCCGCGCCTTCATGGCGATCCGCGACAACGAGATCGCGGCCTCCGCGATGGGCGTGGACGTCGCGCTGTACAAGACGCTGGCCTTCGGCGTCTCCGCCGCCATCACCGGCATCGCCGGCTCGCTTGGCGCCATTGCGGTGCAGTTCGTCGCGCCCGACAGCTACACCATCACGCTCGCAATCTCGCTGTTCCTCGGCATGGTCGTCGGCGGCGTCGGCTGGCTGCCCGGCTCGATCGTCGGCGCCGCCTTCATCATCTTCGTGCCGAACATCGCGGAGGGCATCTCCAAGGGCCTCTCCGGCGCGGTGTTCGGCGTGCTCCTGTTCCTCGTCATCTACCTCGTGCCGCATGGCGCAAGGCAAGTCGCGATCCTGGGCCAGCAACTCGCCGGTCGGCTCAGGAAGAACTGAAACGTCCATCCAGACTGTTGTTTTAACCAAGGAGACCCAATTGCTTTTCGGAAGAATACTGCGAACCACCGCACTCGTAACGGCGGTCGCGACCCTCACCTCCGGCGCAGCACTTGCTCAGAAGAAGTACGACACCGGCGCGTCCGACACCGAGATCAAGATCGGCAACATCATGCCGTACAGCGGTCCGGCGTCGGCCTATGGCATCATCGGCAAGACCGAAGAAGCCTATTTCAAGATGATCAACGACAAGGGCGGCATCAACGGCCGCAAGATCAACTTCGTCACCTATGACGACGCCTATTCGCCGCCGAAGGCCGTCGAGCAGGTCCGCAAGCTGGTCGAGAGCGACGAAGTGCTGGCCGTGTACAATCCGCTCGGCACGCCCTCGAACACCGCGATCCAGAAGTACCTGAACGCCAAGAAGATCCCGCAGCTGTTCGTCGCCACCGGCGCCACCAAGTGGAACGACGCGAAGAACTTCCCCTGGACCATCGGCTGGCAGCCCTCCTACCAGAGCGAAGCGCAGATCTACGCGAAATGGCTGATGAAGGAAAAGCCGAACGCCAAGGTCGCGATCCTCTACCAGAACGACGATTTCGGCAAAGACTACCTCAAGGGCACCAAGGACGGTCTCGGCGCCAAGGGCGCGTCCATGATCATCATGGAGGAGAGCTACGAGATCTCCGAGCCGTCGATCGACGGCCACATCGTCAAGATCAAGGCCGCCAATCCCGACGTGCTGCTGATCTACGCGACGCCGAAGTTCGCGGCCCAGACCATCAAGAAGACCGCCGAGCTCAGCTGGAAGCCGCTCCAGATCCTCACCAACGTGTCGATCTCGGTCGGCAGCGTGATGAAGCCGGCCGGCTTCGAGGCCTCGCAGGACGTGCTGTCGGCGGCCTATGCCAAGGATTCCACCGACCCGCAGTGGAACAACGATCCCGGCATGAAGAAGTGGAACGAGTTCGTCGACAAGTACATGCCTGGCGCCGACAAGACCGACACCGGCATGGTCTACGGCTACGGCGCGGCGTCGACCCTGGTCAAGACGCTGGAGATGTGCGGTGACGACCTCACCCGCGCCAACCTCATGAAGCAGGCCGCGTCGTTGAAGGACTTCGCACCGGACACCCTGCTGCCCGGCGTCAAGATCAACACCAGCGCCACCGACTTCGCCCCGATTTCGCAGCTCCAGATGCAGCGCTTCAAGGGCGAAAAGTGGGAACTGTTCGGCGAGATCATCAGCGGCGACGTCGCTTCCGAGTGACGCTGACGCAATAGTCCAAGTCTGGTCAGTTCAAGTCTAGTCAAATCTGACAAAGCCCCCGCGGGCGACCGCGGGGGCTTTTTGTTGACGTCAGGCGTCAATCTTGTTCAATGCGGCGCCGATCCATTCCGGGTGGAGAAAGATGACTGTCGTTCGATTTCAGGTTGCGGCCGTTTCGGCCGCGCTCGCGTTGTGCACTGCGATGAGCAGCCCGGCACTGGCGCAAAAGAAATACGACAGCGGCGCTTCCGATACCGAGATCAAGATCGGCAACATCATGCCCTATAGCGGGCCGGCGTCCGCCTACGCCGCGATCGGCAAGGCCGAGGAAGCCTATTTCAACAAGATCAATGCCGAGGGCGGCATCAACGGCCGCAAGATCAAGTTCATCTCCTACGACGACGGCTATTCGCCGCCGAAGACGGTGGAGCAGGCGCGCAAGCTGGTCGAGAGCGACGGCGTGCTGCTGATCTTCGGCTCGCTCGGCACCTCCACCAACGGCGCCATCCGCAAATACATGAACGAGAAGAAGGTGCCGCAGCTGTTCGTGGCGAGCGGCGCCTCCAAGTGGAACGATCCGAAGCAATATCCGTGGACCATGGGCTGGCAGCCGAGCTACGCCAGCGAGGCGCGCATCTACGCCAAATACATCATGAAGGAGAAGCCGGACGCGAAGATCGGCGTGCTCTACCAGAACGACGATTTCGGCAAGGACTATCTGAGAGGGCTGAAGGACGGCTTAGGGGCCAAGGCGTCGATGATCGTGCTCGAAGACGGCTACGACACGTCGGAGCCCGCGATCGACGAGCACGTCGTGAAGCTGAAGGCCTCGGGCGCCGACGTCTTCCTCAGCATCACCACGCCGAAATTCGCGGCGCAGGCGATCAAGAAGGCGGCCGAGATCAACTGGCATCCGGTCCACATCATCTCCAACGTCTCGGCGTCGGTCGGCGGCGTGCTCGAGCCCGCGGGCCTGGAGATCTCGCAAGGCATCCTGTCGGCGAGCTACACCAAGGACGGCTCCGACCCGCAATGGAATGCCGATGACGGCATGAAGAAGTTCTATAATTTCCTCGCGCAGTACGACCCCAAGGCCAACAAGCTCGATGCCGGCGTGGTGTTCGGCTATGCCGCGGCCCAGACCATGGTGAAGGTGCTGCAGATGTGCGGCGACGAGCTCACCCATGAGAACGTCATGAAGCAGGCCGCTTCCTTGAAGGATTTCGAGCCCGACACGCTGCTGCCCGGCATCAAGATCAACACCTCGGCCGATAATTTCGCCCCGATCGAGCAGCTCCAGATGATGCGGTTCAAGGGCAGGAAATGGGAGCTGTTCGGCGACATCATCTCGAGTGAGCTCGGCCACTGAAGCCGCGCAACTCAAAATCGCCACCGGCTGTTTAATCAACTCAAGACAGCGGCGCCGTCTCGCAGTCGCACACCAGCGCGCGCCGGTCCTTGACTACTAAAGGAGCAGCCCCTGCGACACAGCCGCGGGGGCTTTCTGTTGAAGGCTCCCGGTAAATCGTATTGAATTGCCTCCGCGCCGCCAAAAATCATCAAGCCAAGAAAAGGGACGCACACACACCAAGAAAATAGGGAGATAGGAATGCCCGCTGTCACCGGCAAACTTGCGGCCGCGTCACTGGCGCTTGCGCTCATTGCGGCCTCGGCCTCCACTGCATCGGCCCAGAAGAAATACGATACCGGCGCGACCGACACCGAAATCAAGATCGGCAACATCATGCCCTACAGCGGACCGGCCTCCGCCTACGGCATCATCGGGCGGACCGAAGCCGCCTATTTCAAGAAGATCAACGACGAGGGCGGCATCAACGGCCGCAAGATCAATTACATCTCCTATGACGACGCCTACTCGCCGCCGAAGACGGTGGAGCAGGCCCGCAAGCTGGTCGAGAGCGACGAGGTGCTGTTCATCTTCAACTCGCTCGGCACGCCGCCGAACTCGGCGATCCACAAATACATGAACTCGAAGAAGGTGCCGCAGCTGTTCGTCGCGACCGGCGCCACCAAGTGGAACGATCCGCAGAACTTCCCCTGGACGATGGGCTGGCAGCCCAATTACCAGAGCGAGACGCAGATCTATGCGAAGTGGCTGCTCAAGAACAAGCCGGACGCCAAGATCGCGGTGCTTTACCAGAACGACGATTACGGCAAGGACTATCTCAAGGGCCTCAAGGACGGCTTAGGGTCCAAGGCCGCCTCGATGATCGTCATCGAAGAGAGCTACGAGACCTCCGAGCCGACCATCGACAATCACATCGTCAAGCTGAAGTCGACCGGCGCCGACGTCTTCATGAACATCACGACGCCGAAATTCGCCGCGCAAGCGATCAAGAAGAATGCCGAGATCGGCTGGAAGCCGCTGCACTTCCTCAACAACGTCTCGGCCTCCGTCGGCAGCGTGATGAAGCCGGCCGGCTTCGAGAACGGTCAGGACATCATCTCGGCCGACTATCTCAAGGACGTGTCGGATCCCGCGTGGAACAACGATCCCGGCATGAAGGAGTTTCTGGCGTTCATGACCAAATACTTCCCCGAGGGCGACAAGCTCGATAAGGGCACGATCGTCGGCTATGCCGTGGCGCAGACACTGGTCCAGGTCTTGAAGCAGTGCGGTGACAATCTCACGCGCGAGAACATCATGAAGCAGGCGGCGAACGTGAAGGACTTCCGCACCGAGGCGCTGCTGCCGGGCGTGAAGGTCAACACCTCGCCGACCGATTTCGCGCCGATCAGCCAGCTTCAACTCGAGAAGTTCAAGGGCGAGAAGTGGGAGCTGTTCGGAGACGTGATCAGCGCCGACGTCGGCGGCTAACCCCAAACGACAGAGAGCCCCCTGCGCAGCCATCGCAGGGGGCTTTTGCTTGCGCGCGGATTATGATCACGCGATTGCACAATCGAATGATGGTAAAGCCCGCTTACGCTTTGGCGCCTGATGCGGTAGGCAGGGAGCCGGCGATTTTGTCGCCATCATTTCAGTTCGCTGAAGGCCTTCGCCATGACCGACCGACGTCCCCTGCTCCGCGCGCTTTACGACGCCGCCGTTGCCGCCGCCCATCCCAGCACGATTCTGGCGCCGCATCTGCGGCCCGCACCTAAAGGGCGCGTGATCTGCCTCGCCGCCGGCAAGGGCGCGGGTGCGATGGCCGCGGCCGCCGAACGGCATTATCTCGACACGCTCAAGCTCGCGCCGGAGCGCCTCGTCGGCATCGCCACCACGCGCCACGGCTACGGCGTGCCGACGCGCCGCATCCGCGTGGTCGAGGCCGGCCATCCCGTGCCCGACGAGGCCGGCCTGAAGGGCGCCGCCGATACGCTCGCGCTCGCGAGCGAGGCCGGGCCCGACGATCTGCTGCTGGTGCTGCTCACCGGCGGCGGCTCCGCGAACTGGATCGCGCCGGTGGACGGCATCAGCTTCGCGCAGAAGCAGGCGGTCAACAAGGCGCTGCTCCGCTCGGGCGCGCCGATCGGCGAGATGAACACGGTCAGGAAACATTTGTCGCGGATCAAGGGCGGCCGGCTGGCGCGCGCCGGCAAGAATGCCGCCGAGATCGTGACGCTTGCGATTTCCGACGTGCCGCACGACGATCCGTCCGCAATTGCTTCCGGCCCCACCGTGCCCGATCCGACCACGCTGGCGGATGCGCGCGCGATCGTCGCGAAGTACAGGCTCGCCATCGACGACGCCGTCCGCCGCGCGCTCGACGATCCCGCCAACGAAAGCGCCAAGCCGGGTGATGCCGCCTTCGCGCGCGCGCATTTCGAGCTGATCGCGCGGCCCAAGCAATCGCTCGACGCCGCGGTGAAGCTCGCCAAGGAAGCCGGCTACGAGACCATCGATCTCGGCGCCGATCTCGAAGGCGAGGCCCGCGAGGTCGCCGCCGATCACGCCAGGCTTGCGCTTGAGGCACGCGCGCAAGGCAAGCGCCTCGCGATCCTCTCCGGCGGCGAGCTCACCGTGACCGTGCGCGGCAATGGGCGCGGCGGCCCCAACCAGGAATACGCGCTGGCGCTCGCCGGTCTGTTGAAGGACACGCCTGACATATCCGCTCTCGCCGGCGACACCGACGGCGCCGATGGCGGCGCCGGCCATCCCACCGATCCCGCCGGCGCGCTGATTGATGCTGCGACGTTCGCGAAGATGAAGGCGCTGGCGCTTCAGCCGCAGGCGTACCTGGACAACAACGACGCGACGACGTTCTTCGAGGCGACCGGCGATCTGCTGATGCCGGGACCGACGCTGACGAACGTGAACGATATCCGGGTGATTTTGGTGGATTGAGGCGCCTGCCCAGGTCTCACTGTCATTCCCCGCGACCCGGCTACGCCAAGGCTTCGCCGGGGTTGAGGTCCAGGGGCGCCGAAGCTTTAGCGTAGGCGGCAGGCGGGGAATCCAGTACGCCGCGGCCTATCGGTTCGATCACAAACGTCTCGGAGTACTGGATCGCCCGGTCAAGCCGGGCGATGACAGCCGGGCCTCAAAACTCGTTCGCGATCTTCGAGAGCATCCCGATCAGGGCTTCGCGGTTGGACTGCCCGAGCAGCTCGTTCAGCCGGGACTCGTGCTTGGTGGCGACCAGCTTTTTCGCCCGGGTCAGCACGGCCTTGCCCTTGTCGGTCAATACCAGGATGTGCGAGCGGCGGTCGTTGGTGGAGCGGATCCGCGCGCAAAGGTCGCGGCTCTCCAGATTGTCGAGCATCGCCACGAAGTTCGGGCGCAGGATGCCGAGCGTCGAGGCGATCTCGGTCTGGTTACGGCCCGGATTCTTCTCGACCAGCAGCAGCACGGAGAACTGCGCCGGCGTGAGCTGGAGCGAGGCCATGCAGCGCAAAAAGTTCTCGAACACCTTGAGCTGCGCCCGCTTCAGCACGTAGCCGAGCTGCTCGGAGAGCTCGCCAAGCTGGAGGGCTTCAGGCTGGGCCTCGGCCGCGTCCTTGCGGCCCTTGGCCGCGTCGCCGGGCTTTTCAGAAGACTTTTCAGCGGTTTTGGAAACGGTCATCGCCTCGTGCTCGTGATCCCGCTAAATTCGGGGCGGGTCGTCCGCCCCACCCTTGAAGTTATATTTGATAATTGTTATGGACCATATCAAATATCGTCAGCGTTTCAATGGCTGTGAGCGGACCGTCCACCGCAATTGCGGAGCCCGGTCCCGATCTTTGAGGGGGAGCGTCCGGTCTTGAATACCACCATCATGCTGTTCCTGGTACAGGACGGCATCACCAATGGCGCGATCTACGCGCTGCTCGGCCTGGCGCTGGTGCTGGTGTTCGCCGTCACCCGCGTCATCCTCATTCCCCAGGGCGAATTCGTCACCTACGGCGCGCTGACCTATGCCTCGCTGGCCGCGGGCCAGATGCCGGGCACGGCAAAGCTCGCGTTGGCGCTGGGTATCGGCGCCTTCGTGTTCGACCTGTTCGTGGCGCGCAAGGCGCTGCACGGCCGCCTGATCGTGCGCAGCCTCGTCACCAACGTCGTGCTGCCGGCCATCGTGCTGGCGCTGACCATCTACTTCGCCGCCCAAAAGCCGCCGGTGGCGGTCTGCATCGCGCTGTCGCTGGTGATCGTGGCGATGATCGGCCTCTACCTCTACCGCATCGCGTTCCAGCCGCTGGCGCACACCTCCGTACTGGTGCTGCTGATCGCATCGGTCGGCGTCCACCTCGCGCTGCAGGGCCTCGGCCTGCTGTTCTTCGGCGCCGAAGGCCAGCGCGGACCTGCCGTGCTGTCCGGCTCCTTCACCGCCGGCGCACTGCGCTTCACCGGCCAGAGCATCACCGTCTACGGTATCACCGTCGCCTTCATCGTCGGGCTCTGGCTGTTCTTCGGGCTGACGCTCTACGGCAAGGCGCTGCGCGCGACCGCCGTGAACAGGCTCGGCGCCCGCCTTGCCGGCATCCGCACCACGCTGTCCGGCCAGATCGCCTTCCTGCTGGCCTCCGTCATCGGCGCGCTGTCGGGCATCATGATCGTGCCGATCACGACGCTCTATTACGACTCCGGCTTCCTGATCGGCCTCAAGGGCTTCGTTGCCGCGATCATCGGCGGCCTCGTCAGCTATCCGCTCACCGCCGTCGCGGCGCTGGTCGTCGGCATCGTCGAGGCGTTCTCGTCCTTCTACGCCTCCAACTACAAGGAAGTGATCGTCTTCATGCTGCTGATCCCCGTGCTGCTGCTGCGCTCGCTCGCCGCGCCCGCGGTCGAGGAAGAGAAGGACTGACGCGCATGCAGAGCCGGCTTCCCATCCTCGTCTTCGCGCTTCTCATGGCGGCGATCCCGTTCGTTCCGGGCATGCCGCCGTTCTGGATCGTGCTGCTCGACAATATCGGCCTGACCGCCTTGGTCGCGATGGGCCTGGTGCTGCTGACCGGCGTCGGCGGCCTCACCTCGTTCGGTCAGGCAGCCTTCGTCGGCTTCGGCGCCTACACCACCGCGGTGCTGTCGACGAGTTACGGCCTGTCGCCGTGGCTGACCCTGCCGCTGTCGCTATTGGTCAGCGGACTATTGGCCGTGCTGCTCGGCCTCGTCACGGTCCGCCTCTCCGGCCATTATCTGCCGCTCGGCACGCTCGCCTGGGGGCTAGGCCTGTTCTATCTCTTCAGCAAGCTGGAATTTTTGGGGAGGAACGACGGCATCTCGGCGATCCCGCCGCTGTCGATCGGCTCGTTCAAGATGCTCTCGCCCGGCTCGATCTATTACGCGATCTGGGTTGCCGTCATCCTCTCGGCTCTGCTCACGATGAACCTGCTGGATTCCCGCACCGGCCGCGCCATCCGCGCGCTGCGCCGCGGACACGTCGCGGCCGAAGCGTTCGGCGTGCACACGCCGCGCGCGAAGCTCCTGGTGTTCATCCACGCCGCGGTGCTCGCCGGCCTTTCCGGTTGGCTCTATGCGCATCTCCAGCGCGCGGTGAACCCGACGCCGTTCGGCGCGCAGGCCGGCATCGAATATCTCTTCATCGCGGTGGTCGGCGGCGCCGGCTATGTCTGGGGCGGTGTGCTGGGCGCGGCGATCGTCGTGGTCCTGAAGGAGGTGCTGCAAAGCTATTTGCCGCTGATCCTGCCGGGCTCCGGACAGGTCGAGACCATCGTGTTCGGCATCATGCTGGTGGCGCTGCTCCAGCTTGCGCCMGGCGGCGTCTGGCCCTGGCTGATGTCGTTCCTGCCCGAGCGAACCAGCGGCAGGAAGCCGGACACCTCGCTGAAACTGGAGCAGCGCACCCGCGCAGCCGACCAGTCCGGCGTCCTGCTCCAGGTCGAGAAGGCGCGAAAACAGTTCGGCGGCGTGATCGCGGTCAACAACGTCTCCTTCGACGTGCAGGCGAAAGAGATCGTCGCGTTGATCGGACCGAACGGCGCCGGCAAGAGCACGACATTCAACCTGATCACCGGCGTGCTGTCGGCGACATCAGGCTCGATCTCGGTGCTCGGCAAGAAGGTCGACAGGGCGCCACCGCAGAAGATCGTCAAGCTCGGCATCTCCCGCACCTTCCAGCATGTGAAGCTCGTCCCTGATATGACCGTGCTGGAGAATGTCGCGATCGGCGCGCATCTGCGCGGCCATTCGGGACCGATCTCCTCGATGCTGCGGCTCGACCGCGCCGATGAAGCGAAGCTGCTCGCGGAGGCCGCCCGCCAGATCGAGCGCGTGGGCCTCGCCGAGCAGATGCATCAGCTCGCAGGCTCGCTCTCGCTCGGCCAGCAGCGCATCGTCGAGATCGCGCGTGCGCTGTGCGTCGATCCGATGCTGCTGCTGCTCGACGAGCCGGCCGCCGGCCTGCGCCACATGGAGAAGCAGCGCCTTGCCGCGCTGCTCCGCGAGCTGCGCGACGGCGGCATGAGCGTGCTCTTGGTCGAGCACGACATGGGCTTCGTGATGAACCTCGCCGACCGCATCGTGGTGCTCGATTTCGGCACCAAGATCGCGGAAGGCACGCCCGCCACGATCAAGACCAATCCCGAAGTGATCAAGGCCTATCTCGGAGTGGCGGCATGAGCGCGCTGTTGTCCGTCGCCGACGCACATGTCGCCTATGGCAAGGTCGAGGCCGTGCGCTCGGTCTCGCTCGAGGTCGGGGCCAACCAGATCGTCACCATCGTCGGGGCCAATGGCGCCGGCAAGACCACGCTGCTCTCCGCCATCATGGGCATCTTGCCGCTGAAGGGCCGCGTCGCCTTCGCCGGGCAGGATCTGTCACGGCTCGACATCGAGGACCGCGTCGCGATGGGGCTCGGCCTCGTCCCCGAGCACCGCGAATTGTTCGTGACCATGAATGTCGAGGACAATCTCGAGCTTGGGGCCTTCCGCATCGAGCGCAGCAAGGCGAAAGCCTCGATGGAACGCGTCTACACGCTGTTTCCGCGGCTGAAGGAGCGGCGCAAGCAGTTGGCGGGCACCCTCTCCGGCGGCGAGCAGCAGATGCTCGCGATGGGCCGCGCGCTGATGGGCGAGCCGAAGCTCTTGATGCTGGACGAGCCGAGCCTCGGCCTCGCCCCGATCATCGTCGCCGACATCTTCCGCATCGTCACCGAGCTGCGCGCCAGCGGCGTCTCCGTGCTGCTGGTCGAACAGAACGCGCAGGCCGCGCTGAAGATCGCGGACCAGGCCTATGTGATGGAGCTCGGCGAGTTCGTGCTCAGCGGCAAGGCGAGCGATGTCGCGGCGAACGAGCGCGTGGCGGCCAGCTACCTCGGCTTCCAGCACGAAGGCGCGAGTGTGATCTGATTTCTTGGCTGGCTCCTCTTCCTTCTCCCTCGTTGGAGAAGGTGGCGCGCGTAAGCGCGCCGGATGAGGGGTTCTCTCCACGAATGACGACGTGGGACCATCGCCGGTAGAGAGACGCCCCTCACCCGTCTCGCGGCTACGCCGCGAGCCACCCTCTCCCGCAGGGGGAGAGGGTGTACCTTGCGAGCCGCGCTAGCTTTCGCTTGAAGGCAGACTCGCTTTTCCCTTCAACGCCGCGACCTCCGCTTCCAGCTCCACGATCCGCTGGTCCCTCGCCGCCAGCGCTGCCGCGACATCCGGCGCATCGAACTTCTGCGGAATGTGCTGCGGGCAGTTGGTGTCCCACGCTGCGATCTTGAACAGGATCACCTGCTCAGGGCGCGCGCGGTACCCCTTGGGCATCAGCGACGTCGTCAGCGCCTCGTCGTCCTCGACGACGCGCGCCTCGCCCCAGATCTTGACGCGGCGGCGATGGGCGTAGTCCATCACGAAGATATAGGCCTTGGGATTCTCGGACAGGTTTCCCTGCGTGATGTATTGCCGGTTGCCGGCGTAGTCCGTGAAAGCCAGCGTCTGCTTGTCCAGCACCTTCAAAAACCCCTTGGGGCCGCCGCGGTGCTGGATGTAGGGCTGGCCATCGCCCGACGCGGTCGCGAAATAAAAGCTGTTGGCGTCAGCCAGGAACGCCGCAAGGTTCTCGTCGACCTCGGTGCGCCATCCGCGCTGCTCGGCATGAGCATAGCCTTCGCGTGATCCCTTTCGTGTCTGGATCGATTTCACCGCCGGCGTGAACGCCACGTCGCTGGCGTAGGTGTGAGTTGCCGTCATCGGAACATCTCCTGAAATCCCGGCGCATCCCTGCGTCTTTCGCTATCTAAGGTGGACCTTCCGGCGGGCAAAACAATCTTGCCACTTGACACTTCATCATTGCGATATATGCAATAATACCATGGATCGCCTCGAAGCCATGCACGTCTTCGTCACCGTCGCCGATCTGCGCGGCTTTGCGCCGGCGGCGCGCAAGCTGCAGCTGTCGCCGTCGGCCGTGACGCGGCTGATCGCGGCGTTGGAGGAGCATCTCGGCGCGCGGCTGCTGCAGCGCACCACCCGGCAGGTGAGATTGACCGATGTCGGCACGCGCTATCTGGAGCGCGCGCGGCGCATCCTCGCCGATGTCGAGGAGGCCGACGGCTCCGCGCGCGAGGAGCGCAACCGGCCGAGCGGCCGTCTGGTGGTGTCGGCGCCCCTCGGCTTCGGGCGGCTGCATGTCTCGCCGGTCATGACCGATTATCTCAAGCGCTATCCGGAGGTCGCGGCCGAGCTCAGGCTCTCGGACAACCTCGTCAATCTCGTCGAGGACGCGGTCGATGCCGCGGTGCGGATCGGCCATCTCGCCGATTCTTCGCTGGTCGCACGCCAGGTCGGCGAGATGCGGCGGATCACGGTGGCGACGCCGGGCTACCTGAA
This sequence comes from Bradyrhizobium sp. P3_C3, assembly GCF_056402655.1. Lineage (NCBI taxonomy): Bacteria > Pseudomonadati > Pseudomonadota > Alphaproteobacteria > Hyphomicrobiales > Nitrobacteraceae > Bradyrhizobium > Bradyrhizobium sp. P3_C3. The sequence goes on from NZ_JBFUGY010000002.1 coordinate 24,845, forward strand.
GCGCCACGGCGAGCCGAAGACGCCACAGGAATTGCTCGCGCACCAGACCATCGCGTTCGGCCCCTACGCCAATTGGCACTTCGTGCAGGACGGCCGCGATATCGAGTGGACGCCGACGCCACGTTTTACCAGCAACAGCGCCGACGCCGCCCTGCAATATGCAGAAGCCGGCGGGGGCATCACGCGGGTGCTGGCCTATCAGGCCGCGGAGGGCCTGAAGCGCGGGCGGCTCAAAATCGTGCTGGCGAAATACGAGCAGCCGGCGCTGCCGATCCACATCGTCTATCCGACCTCGCGCCTGCTCTCGGCCAAGGTGCGTGCATTCATTGATTTGGTGGTGGAGACGGCGGAGTGGAAGTTTGGGTGAGGTGCCTGTGTCCCGGACGCGCTGCAACGCGTAGCGTTGCTGCGCAGAGCCGGGACTCAGAAGGCCAGCGCATGGGCTGCGGATGGATGGGTCCCGGCTCTGCGGAGCGGCACTTCGCGCCGCACCGCGTCCGGGACACGAGATCTCTACCCCTTCTTCGGCACCACCCTGAACGTCCCGCTGGCCCGCGCGATCACGGCTTCGTCGGCCTTCACCAGGCATTGCGCGAAACAGATCGTCTTGCCGGTCCTGATCACGTCGCTCTCGATCGCGAGCCACTGGCCGATCTCGGCGGAGCCGACGAAATCGACCGTGAGCGAGATCGTGACGAACGAGGTGGTCCAGTTCGTCATCTGCGCGCAGCTATAGCCCATGGCGTTGTCCGCGAGTGCGGCGATGAGGCCGCCATGGATCAGGCCGCGGCCGTTGGTGTGCGGCTTGGCGAGACGCAGGCCGATGATCACGGCCTTGTCGGTCTTCTTCGCGTAGAGCGGCTCCCACGGCTCGGTGAGCGGACTCTTGCGCGAAAGCGGCTCGAAGCCGTCGGGGATGTCGGTGTCGGTCATAGCGTGTCTCGTGTTGCTGGCTGGCGCCATTGAACGCGATGTGGATGACGATTTCATCGCCTACAATGTTTTAAACGGAATTTGCGTGGGTGTTTGAAATGATGCTCATTGTTGAGAACAGTGCCGTAGGGTGGGCAAAGGCGCGCAGCGCCGTGCCCACCGTCCCTCACCGAAGGTAGTGCTGGTGGGCACGCTACGCTTTGCCCACCCTACGGCACCGACGGCACCGTCCTAAAACGGCAGCCCCACATAATTCTCCGACAGCGACGTCATCGCGGCCTGCGACTGCGTGACGTAGTCGAGTTCGGCGAGCTGGATGCGCCCGCCGATGGTGCCGGTGTCGGGGAATTTGTGCAGCATCGAGGTCATCCACCAGGAGAAGCGCACCGCTTTCCAGACCCGCGCCAGCGCCGTGGCGGAATAGGCATCGATGCCGGCGTTGGATTTCTCGTCGTAGAATTCGCGAAGTGCGTTCGACAGATAATGCGCATCGCTGGCAGCTAAGTTCAGCCCCTTCGCGCCGGTCGGCGGCACGATGTGGGCGGCGTCGCCGCACAGGAACATCCTGCCGAATCGCATCGGCTCCGCGACGAAGCTGCGCAGCGGCGCGATGCTCTTCTCGATCGAGGGGCCGGTGACGAGACTGTCGGCCGCCTCCTGGTCCAGTCGGCGCTTCAGTTCGTCCCAGAATCGGTCGTCCGGCCACTGGTCGACATGGTCGTCGAGCGAGCACTGCACATAGTAGCGGCTACGGTGTGTCGAGCGCATGGTGCAGAGCGCGAAGCCGCGAGCGTGGTTGGAATAGATCAGCTCGTGGCTGACCGGCGGCGTCTCCGAGAGGATGCCGAGCCAGCCGAACGGGTAGATCCGCTCGAACTCCTCGATCGCCGTGGCCGGGACGCTGGCGCGGCTGACGCCGTGAAAGCCATCGCAGCCGGCGATGAAGTCGCAATCGATCGTGTGGGTGACCCCGTCCTTGACATAGGTGACGCGTGGCCGACTGCCGTCGAAATCATGCGGCTGCACGTCCTTGGCCTCGTAGATCGAGGTGAGACCAGCGGCCTTGCGCGCGTTCATCAGGTCGAGCGTGACCTCGGTCTGGCCATAGATCATGACCGTCTTGCCGGTCGCGGCCTTCATGTCGATGCGGTGACGGCGGCCGGAAAAGGCGAGCTCGATGCCTTCATGCACCAGGCCTTCGGCATGCGCCCGCGCGCTGGCGCCGATCTGGTCGAGCAGCGCGACGGTTCCCTCCTCGAGGAGGCCGGCACGGATCCGGCCCAGCACGTAGTCCGGGCTCTGCCGCTCCAGAATGACACTGTCGATGCCGTATTGGTGCAGAAGTTGCCCAAGCAACAATCCGGCCGGCCCGGCCCCGATGATTGCGACTTTTGTCCGCAATACTTGCTCCTCCCGATCCTGTAGGTTTTCGCCGCGGCTCGCTTGTCGTGTCGGTCCGCGCAAGATAATTATATCATATAATCGTTGGGCAAAAGGGGAGTGCGCCCGAGCAGCGACAAATCCATGCAACATGGCTGACGTAGATGACGCGGCGGCACGCCGCGCCAGTTCCGGCTTGAACGCGCCGGCAAATTAGATAACATGTTAATTAATGAGACCGGGCCATCGAAGCCCGCCGTCGAAACAGGGAGAGACGACCGATGAGGAAAGCCTGTCTGGCGTTGCTGCTGGCAGCAAGCGTGAGCCCCGCGTTCGCGCAGGACAAGACCTTCGACCTGAAGGTTTCGCACTGGGTGCCGGCGTCGCACCCGCTGCAGAAGTCGCTGGAAGACTGGGTGGCCGCGGTGAATAAGGATTCCGGCGGCACCATCACGGGCAAGGTGTTTCCCGCCCAGCAACTCGGCAAGGCATTCGACCATTACGACATGGCGCGCGACGGCATCGCCGACGTCACCTACGTCAATCCCGGCTATCAGCCCGGCCGCTTCCCGATCGTCGGCGCCGGCGAATTGCCGTTCCTGATCTCGGACGCCAAGGGCGGCTCGATGGGCCTGGACGCCTGGTACCGCAAATATGCCGAGAAGGAGATGAAGGACGTCAAATACTGCCTCGCCTTCGTCCACTCGCCTTCGTCGTTCCATTCCAAGACGAAAAAGATCGTGATGCCGGAGGACGTGAAGGGCCTGAAGATCCGTCCCGCACACGCCACCATGGCGAATTTCGTCACCTCGCTCGGCGGCACCAATGTGCAGTCCTCTGCGCCCGAAGTGCGCGACATCATCGAGCGCGGCGTCGCCGACGGCGTCACCTTCCCCTGGGGCTCCCTCGTGCTGTTCGGCATCGACAAGGTGACCAAGTACGACATGGAGGCGCCGCTCTACACCACGACCTTCGTGTTCGTGATCAACAAGGACAAATACAGCGCAATGTCCGACAAGCAGAAAGCCGCGATCGACAAGAACTGCTCGACCGAGATGGCCGGCGTGGTCGGCGAGCACTGGGGCAAGTTCGAGGATGCGGGCATCGACAAGGTGAAGGCCGAGACCGGTCACGAGGTCTACAAGCTGACGCCGGAGCAGACCGCCGCCTGGAAGAAAGCCGCCGATCCCTTAGTCAAGACCTGGGGCGACGGCGCCAAGAAGGCCGGCGCCGATCCGGACGCGGCGCTTAGCGAGCTGAAGGCGTCGCTGAAGAAGTACAACGCGCTGGCGGAGTAGCGCCAAGCTGCGGCCGCGGCCGGCTCTCTTCTTCCCCCTCTCCCCGTTCTTACGGGGAGAGGGTTGGGGTGAGGGGCTGCTTCCGCAGAGACGGTGACAGCTCGATTCGCGGAGAGTCCCCCTCACCCGAATTCGAGCGACGCTCGAATTCGACCTCTCCCCGCAAGCGGGGCGAGGTGAAGTGCGCGGCGAGACCGAGATCAAACAATGACAGCACACGACGTGACACCTCCCATGAAGCGCTCCTGGATGGACCGCATCATCGACACGATCGAATGGATCGCGGCCGGCTTCGTCGGCATCGTCGCGCTCGACATCTTCCTGTCGGTGCTGCTGCGCAACACGCTGAACTACTCGATCCCCGACTCGTTCGATATCGGTCGCATGCTGCTCGGCATTCTCATCTTCTGGGGCATCGCGGCGACGTCCTATCGCGGCACCCACATCACGGTCGACCTCGTCTGGGGCAATGTCGGGCCGCGCTATCAGCGCTGGATCGACGTGTTCGCGACGCTGGTGCTGCTGTTCGTCGTCACCGTGCAGACCTGGACGCTGTTCGACAAGGTGCGCGGCACCTACAACGACAACGTCCAGACCTTCGACATGCACATGCCGACCTGGCCGTTCTTCGCGGTCGCCTGGATCGGCGACGTCTCCGCGGTGCTGCTGATCGCGATCCGCACCTACCGCCTGATCTTCCATCCCGAAGACATGCACGATCCCAAATTGAAGGCGACGGAGTAATCATGAGCACCGATGCCGTCGCCTTAATCGGCTTCGTTTCCCTGTTCGTCCTGATGCTGCTGCGCGTGCCCGTCGGCATGGCCATGGGCCTCGTCGGCGTGACCGGCTTCGCCTATCTCGTCAACGGGACGGCGGCGCTGAAGCTGGTCGGCCAGACCTCGATGCGCACGGTCACCGACTACACCTTCGGCGTCATCCCGATGTTCCTGCTGATGGGGTCCTTCGTCAGCAATTCAGGCATGAGCCGCGAGCTGTTCCGCGCCGCCAACGGCTTTGTCGGGCATCTGCGCGGCGGGCTCGGCATCGCCACCGTCGGCGCCTGCGGCGGCTTTGCCGCGATCTGCGGCTCCTCCGTCGCGACCGCCGCGACCTTCTCCGCGGTCGCCTATCCCGAGATGCGCCGCTTCGGCTATCCGCAGTCGTTCGCCACCGGCGTGATCGCCGCCGGCGGCACGCTCGGCGCGATGCTGCCGCCGTCCACCGTGCTCGCGGTCTACGGCATCATCACCGAGCAGGACATCGGAAAGCTCTTCATCGCCGGCATCATTCCGGGCCTCCTGGCGATGACCATGTACATGATCACGATCTTCCTGATCGGCCATTTCCGCCCGGACTTCCTGCCCAAGGGCAAGGTGCTGCCGTGGCGCGAGCGATTTGCGGGCCTGAAGGACATCTGGGCGCCGGTCTTGCTGTTCGTGTTCGTGATTGGTGGCCTCTACGGCCTGCCCTTCCTGCCGCGCTTCACGCCGACCGAAGCCGGCGGCGTCGGCGCCGCGGGCGCCTTCATCATCGGCGTTGTCACCGGCCGGCTCGACCGCGAGAAGATCCTGGCCTCGCTGCTGCAGGCGACGCGCACCGCGGCCGCCGTGTTCACCGTGCTGATCGGCGCGCTGATCTTCGGCTACTTCCTCACGGTGACGCAGACGCCGCAGAAGGTCACCGAATTCCTCACCGGTCTCGGCCTCGGCCCCTACGGCGTGCTGGCGCTGATCATGGTGATGTATCTCGTGCTCGGCTGCCTGATGGACGCCATGGCGATGATCATCCTCACTGTGCCGATCATCTTTCCCGTCATCACGCATCTCGGGTTTGATCCGATCTGGTTCGGCGTCATCATCGTGATGACCGTCGAGCTCGGCCTGATCCATCCGCCGGTCGGGATGAACGTCTTTGTCATCAAGAGCGTGGTGAAGGACGTTTCCTTCTCCACCATCTTCAAGGGCGTGATCCCGTTCGTGGCGACGGACCTGGTGCGGCTGGTAATTTTGATCGCGTTCCCGCTGCTCGCGACCTGGCTGCCGACACGGATGATGGCGCACTGACGAGGTGAAGCGATGACCACACCGCTGCTCGAGACCAAATACGTCTTCACCGTCACCGCAAAGATCGGCGACGTCGTCACCGCCGGCGAGACCGGCATTGGGGTCCGCCGCATCATCCCGATTATCGGCGGCGAGGTGACGGGCGCGATCACAGGCAAGGTGCTGCCGTTCGGCGCCGACTTCCAGACCATCCGCCCCAACGAGCTGATCGATCTCGAAGCGAAATACGCCTTCGAGACCGATGACGGCGCCATCGTCTATGTCGAGAACAAAGGCATGCGGTTCGGCCCGGTCGAGCTGCTGCAAAAGCTCAAGCGCGGTGAGCCGGTCGATCCGAAGCTGATCTATTTCCGCACGGTCCCGAAGTTCGAGACGGGGCACGAAAAATATCGCTGGCTGATGGAGCACATTTTTGTCGGCTCAGCCGCACGTCATGCCGACCGCGTCGTGATCGACGTGCATCAGGTGGTGTGAGAAAGCTGCCACCTCGTCATTGCGAGCGCAGCAAAGCAATCCAGCATCTTTCCGCGGAGGGACTCTGGATTGCTTCGCTGCGCTCGCAATGACGGAGGCAACAGCAGCGTATCACAAGGCCGTAGAGACCCCTGACCGCCGGATGAGATCCAGGCAATTCAATCCCCGCCGGGGGTGATATCCTCCCCGCCCTCCTTGACTCCCCCAGAATTCGTTATAGAACATAACTATTCTGACAAGGACGCAAATGACACAGGGAAACGCCGAGACCGCTAACGCGGGCGCCTCCGGGCTTTTGAGGATCGAGCGGGCGGACCGGGTTCTGACCGTGGGCCTGAACCGGCCGGCCAAGCGCAATGCGCTCAATGACGGCATTATCCTCGAAATCGGCGAGTGCTTTGCCTCCCTGCCCGAGGATATCGGCGCGGTCGTCATCCACGGCATCGGCGATCATTTCTCCTCCGGCCTCGACCTCTCCGAGCTTCAGGACCACGACGCGACCGGCGGCCTCCTGCATTCCCAGATGTGGCACCGGGTGTTCGACCGCATCCAGTACAGCCGCGTGCCCGTGATCGCTGCGCTCCGGGGCGCGGTGATCGGCGGCGGGCTGGAGCTGGCCTGCGCCGCCCATATCCGCGTCGCCGAGCCCTCGACCTATTTCGCCCTGCCGGAAGGGCAGCGCGGCATCTTCGTCGGCGGCGGCGGCTCGGTGCGGCTGCCGCGGCTGATCGGCGTTGCCAGGATGATGGACATGATGCTGACCGGCCGCGTCTACAGCGCGACCGAAGGCGCCTCCTACGGCTTTACGCAATACGTGACGGAGGCCGGCAACGGGCTCGGCAAGGCGCTGGAGCTTGCGACCAAGGTCGCCTCCAACGCGCCGCTGACGAACTTCGCCGTGCTCCAGGCGCTGCCGATGATCGCGGAGGCCAATCCGCAGGCCGGCCTGCTGATGGAATCGCTGATGGCAACCGTTGCGCAGAGCGACAAAGAGGCAAAACGCAGGATCCGCGAATTCCTCGAACACAAGACCGCAAAGGTGAAGCCGAAGTCATGAGCGGACAGCCGTCCTCTTCCAGCATGGAGCGCGGCGCGAGCACTTCCCCGCTGCGGCCCATTTCGTTCGGCGATCCCGTCGTCAACATCGAGCGGCGCGACGACGGCACGATTTACCTGCGGCCAAAGCAGCCGCTCGGCGACTATCCGGTCCGCCTCACCGACCGCTTGCATCATTGGGCGACGACGACGCCGGACCGCGTCTTCATGGCCGAGCGCGAAGGCGGCCGCGGCTGGCGCAAGATCACTTACGCCGAGCTGCTCGCCGCCAGCCGGCACATTGCCTCCGGCCTGATTGCGCGCGGCCTGTCGGCGGAGCGGCCGGTCGTCATCCTCTCAGGCAATTCGATCGACCACGCGCTGCTCGCGTTCGGCGCGTTCTATGCCGGAATTCCGTTCTGCCCGGTGTCGCCGGCCTATTCGCTGGTGTCGAAGGATTACGGCAAGCTCTCTTACCTGATGAAGCTGCTGACGCCCGGCCTCGTCTTTGCCGAGGACGCCGGCAAGTTCGCGGATGCGCTCGCCGCCAATGTCACGCTCGGCACCGAGATCGCCGCGTCCTGGGGCAGCGTGCCGGGCCGCGACGTCACCCTGCTCGCCGACCTCATGGCGACGCCGCTCCACGGCGATCTCGACGCGATACACGACAAAATCGGCCCCGACACGATCGCAAAGTTCTTGCTGACGTCGGGCTCCACCGGCAATCCCAAGGCCGTCATCAACACCCAGCGCATGATCTGCGCCAACCAGGTGATGCTGCGCGAGACGCTCGCCTTCCTCAAGGACGAGCCGCCGGTCATCATCGACTGGCTGCCCTGGAATCATACCTTTGGCGGCAATCACAATATCGGGCTGACGCTCTACAATGGCGGCTCGATGTATCTGGACGCCGGCAAGCCGGTGCCGGGCGGCATCGAGGAGACCGTGCGCAATCTCCAGGAGATTTCGCCGACGGTCTATTTCAACGTGCCCAAGGGCTATGAATCGCTGCTGCCGTATTTGCGCGACGACCAGGGCCTGCGCGCAAAGTTCTTCGACCGCCTGCACGCGATGTTCTTCTCGGGCGCCGCGCTGTCGCCGTTCGTCTGGAACAGCCTCGACGAGCTCGCGGTGAAGGAGAAGGGCTACCGCGTGCCGATGCTGACGGGCCTTGGCGCCACCGAGACCGCGCCGTTCTTCATGTCGGTCAATCCGCGCACCAGCCGCTCCGGCCATGTCGGGCTGCCCGTGTCGGGCAATGACGCCAAGCTGGTGCCGAACAACGGCAAGATGGAAGTGCGTGCCAAGGGGCCGAACGTGATGCCCGGCTATTGGCGCCAGCCCGACATCACCGCGAAATCCTTCGACGAGGAAGGATTCTACAAGATGGGCGACGCGCTCAAGCCCGTCGATCCCGACGATCTCAACGCCGGCTTCGATTTCGACGGCCGCGTCAGCGAAGACTTCAAGCTCGGCAGCGGAACCTGGGTCAGCGTCGGCCCGCTGCGCGCGCGCTTCGTCGCGGCCTGCGCGCCGCTGGTGCGCGACGTCGTCATCGCCGGCATCAACCGCGACGAAATCTCCGCGCTGGTGCTGCTCGATCTCGACGGCTGCCGGCTGATCAACCCGACGCTGCCGGCCGACGATCTCACCGTCACCGCCCGGGACCGGCTGGTGCGTGAAGCCTTCCACGAGCGCCTGACGCGCTTTCTGGCTTCGGCCACCGGTTCCTCGACGCGGATTACGCGCGCGATCCTGCTGGATACACCGCTTTCGATCGACAAGGGTGAAGTCACCGACAAGGGCTCGATCAACCAGCGCGCGGTGCTGGAACATCGCGACGCGCTGATCGAGGAGCTCTACGCTGCCAATCCATCGGACCGTGTGATATCGGTCGGCTAAGAAACCATCGCTACAGGAGAACGCCATGTTGTTGAAGGATCAGGCAGTCATCGTTACCGGCGGTGCATCGGGACTGGGCGCGGCGACCGCGCGAAAGCTGGCGGCGCAGGGCGCCAAGGTCGCGGTGTTCGACCTCAATGCCAAGCTCGCGGAGACCGTCGCCGCCGAGCTCAAGGGCGTCGCCGTGACCTGCGACGTCTCCGATGCCGCCTCGGCTGAAGCTGCGATCACGCAGGCGACCAAGGCGCATGGACCCGCGCGCGTGCTGGTGAACTGCGCCGGCATCGGCGTCGCCAAGCGCGTGGTCGGCCGCGACGGGCCGATGGCCCTTGCCGATTTCGACAAGGTGATCAAGGTCAACCTCATCGGCACCTTCAACATGCTGCGCCTCGCCGCAACCGAGATGTCCAAGCTCGAGCCGCAGGCGACCGGCGAGCGCGGCGTCATCATCAATACGGCGTCCGTTGCCGCCTATGACGGCCAGATCGGCCAGTCGGCCTATTCGGCCTCCAAGGGCGGCATCGTCGGCATGACGCTGCCGATCGCGCGCGAGCTCGCGCAGTTCGGCGTCCGCGTGCTGACGATCGCGCCCGGCCTGTTCCTGACGCCGCTGCTCGCCAACCTGCCGCAGGAAGCCCAGGACTCGCTCGCCGCCGCAATCCCGTTCCCGCGCCGGCTCGGCCACGCCGATGAGTTCGCCGCGCTCGCGCTGCACATGGTCGAGAATTCGTACCTGAACGGCGAAGTGGTGCGCCTCGACGGCTCGCTGCGCATGGCGCCGAAGTAAGGCGCAACGAAAGCAAGGCCATCGCATGTTCGTGAACCGGCGCGACGTCCAGATCCAGTGGGGCGACTGCGATCCCGCCAACATCGTCTATTACCCGCGCTATTTCGCGATGTTCGACGATTCGACCTCGACCCTGTTCGAGGTCGCCGGCTTCTCCAAGCAGGACCTGGTCCGCAAATACGGCCTAGTGGGTATCCCCATGGTCGATACGCGGGCCAAGTTCTACATCCCCTCGACCTATGGCGACTGGATCACCATCGAAACGAGGATCGAGAGCATCAAGCGCTCGAGCTTCGAGGTGAAGCACAGCGTCTACAAGGGCGAGGCGCTGGCGCTCGAGGGTTTTGAGACCCGCGTCCTGGTCGGCCGCGATCCCGTTAACCCCGACAAGCTGAAATCGGCACCGTTTCCGGCCGAAATGGTAGCCAAATTCACGGGGAGCTAGGTCTGGAGCTAAATCGCCGCATCACCAAAAGAGGGGGCTGAATTACCCCCCGATTTCTGCTTTCAAAGAAACACGTCAAGGGAGGAATAGATGAAACGCTTTTACCTGACCGCCGCCTTCGCCGCGGCGACGCTTGCCCTGCCGGCTCTGCCTGCGCTGGCCCAGACCAGCGAAATCACCATCGGCATCACCACCACCACGACCGGCCCGGGTGCGGCGCTCGGCATTCCCGAGCGCAACGCGCTGGAATTCGTGCCGAAGGAGATCGGCGGCGTGCCGCTGAAGGTGATCGTGCTCGACGACGGCGGCGATCCCACCACGGCGACCACCAACGCCCGCCGCTTCGTGACCGAATCCAAGGCCGACATCATCATGGGCTCGGCACTGACGCCGCCGACCATCGCGGTCTCCAACGTCGCCAACGAGGCCGGCATTCCGCATTTCGGCCTGGCGCCGTTCCCGATCACGCCTGAGCGCATGAAGTGGTCGGTGGCGATGCCGCAGCCGATCCCGATCGTGGGCAAGGTGCTGTACGACCACATGAAGTCGAAGGGCGTGAAGACCGTCGGCTATATCGGCTATTCCGACTCCTATGGCGACCTCTGGTTCAACGACCTGAAGGCCCAGGCCGTGCCGATGGGCATCACCATCGCCGATGAGGAGCGCTTCGCCCGCCCTGATACGTCAGTGACCGGACAGGTGCTGAAGCTCGTCGCCGCCAACCCCGACGCGATCCTGGTCGGCGCTTCCGGTACCGCGGCCGCGCTGCCGCAGACCGAGCTGCGCGAGCGCGGCTATCAGGGCCTGATCTACCAGACCCATGGCGCCGCCAGCATGGACTTCATCCGCATCGCCGGCAAAGCAGCGGAAGGCGTGCTGATGGCCTCCGGTCCCGTCATGGACCCCGAGGACCAGCCCGACGAGGCCGCCACCAAGAAGCCGGGCCTCGCGCTCAATACCGCCTATGAGGCCAAGTACGGCCCGAACAGCCGCAGCCAGTTCGCCGGTCATTCCTATGATGCGTTCGAGATCCTCAAGCGCATCATTCCGACGGCGCTGAAAACCGCAAAGCCCGGCACGCCGGAATTCCGCGAAGCGATCCGTCAGGCGCTGCTGTCGGAGAAGGAGCTGGCAGCGAGCCAGGGCGTCTACAACTTCACCGAAAAGGACCGCTACGGCCTCGACGAGCGCTCGCGCATCCTGCTCACGGTGAAGAACGGCAAGTACACGCTCGTGAGATAAGGTGCGGCGAAAGTTTCGAGACGACGAGAGCCGGCCTGATGGCCGGCTCTTTTGTTTTTCTTCTGGGGCGAATTGCCTACCGAGGTCGTCATGCCCGGGCTTGTCCCGCCTGCGCGGCCGAAGCCGCTTCGGCGCGGCGAAGGCCCGGGCATCCACGTTCTTTGCACCGTACCGCAAGGCGTGGATGGCCGGGACAAGCCCGGCCATGACGATGTGGAGAGTTCAGCGCCTCGAGAACTACGGTCTTGTGAGCGCTAAGCCGCCTGCCGCAGCGGGGTCCAGGCGAACTCCGGATAATAATCGTCCATCATGCGATCGACATAGGCGGTGAGGTTCGCAAATCCCTCGGCGCGCTGACGCAGGCCGGATTCGAAGAAGGGCGTCAGGATTCCGGCGAGCGCGCCGAAGGCGGTGGCATCGACACCGCAGGGCTTGTTGCCCATCAGGTAGGCCTTGTCGCCGAGCTGGACCGAGAGCGCGAACAGCGAACGTACCGCGAGATCCACATCGTCATCGGGCGCGTGGCGGCCTAGGCCCGAGAGCAGATAGTTCTCGGCGACACGGAATTGCGCATCCTCGCGCAACTTTTCGCGATTGTGCTCCGGCGCGCCGTCGAAGAAATGCGCGGGCCCCTTGGCGAAATTGACCGGATCGACCCAGCGCGCCCCGACCAGCGCCCAGTAGACGTGATGCTCGATCATGCGCTCGAACGCCCAGGCCTGCGCCCGCTCGGTCAGCGACAGCCCGGCGTCGAAATCGAAGCCATAGCGGCGCTCGATATGGGCGCGAATGAAGGTGGAATCGGCCACCGCCTCGCCGCCATCGTCGATGAACGGCAGCTGCCCCTTGGGCGAGGCCGGCGGCATCGCCCGCTCCTTCCGATAGGGCAGTCCCGCCATCTTGAGCTGCACCTCGGTCTTGGTGACGAAGGGGCTGATTTCCGGCAGGCCGAAGCCGGCGCCAAAGCCATAAAGCGTGATCATGCGAACTCTCTCCTGGACCTGCGAAATTTGGGCTTGCGAAATTTGGGCTTGCGAAACTTTGAGGGAACCTAGTGACCGGCTGCTGCCACCATGGTGGCAGCAGCCGTGATATCTTCTGCGAAACGGGCCCCCCGCCAGGCGTGGGCCATGACATGGCGGGCCAGCGCGTCCGCAGCCTGCGTCAGCAAGCGTGCCATCACGCTTGCGAGAGCAAATCGGAGGTCGACGGCCATGAGATCGAGCGAAACGAGACGGCTGAGCGCCCAGGCGGACCAGACCTGTGCCCGCAACATCGGAATCGCCGGGCCGAAATGGGTTGGAATGATCATGGACAAATCCTCTTCAGTCGATGTGTTGTCCCGGTATAGACACCCCCTGCTGCCAACATCCTGTCAGCAGCAGCGCGCCATTTTCTGATCCGTCACCCGATAAGAGAATTGCCATGAGACGCGCCGACCGGCTGTTTCAGATCATCCAGGTGCTGAGGCGCACGCGTAAGCCGCTGACCGCGGACGCGATCGCGGCCGAGCTCGAGACCTCGAAGCGCACCATCTATCGCGACATCGCAACCTTGATCGGCCAGCGCGTGCCGATCCGCGGCGAAGCCGGGATGGGCTATATCCTCGAGAAGGGTTTCGACCTGCCGCCCTTGATGCTGACACCCGACGAGATCGAGGCGGCGGTGCTGGGCGCGCAATGGGTCGCGGGCCATGCCGATTCCGCGCTGGCACGCGCGGCCGAAGATTTGATGGCCAAGATCGCCGACACCGTGCCTGAGCGCTTGCGTCCCTTCGTGCTGGAGCCGGCAAGCCGCGCGCGGCCGAGCTGGAACAGGGAGCCGGATCGCCTCGACATGGCGCGCACGCGCACCCAGATCCACGAAGGCAAGAAGATCATGCTGCGCTATCGCGACGAGCAGGGCCGCCCCAGCGAGCGCATGATCTGGCCGATCTCGGTCGGCTATCTCGAAGCCGTGCGCCTGCTTGCGGCCTGGTGCGAGCTGCGCGGCGACTTCCGCAGCTTCCGCACCGATCGCGTCGTGGATGCGAACTATCTCGACGATAAATATCCGGAGCGGCGCGACGTGCTGCGCGCAAGATGGCGGCAGAGCCTGGTCTGGGGCCCGCCGAAGGACACGTGAGCGCGATGGAAGAGACCTCCCCCGTCGACCTGTCGAGCTGGTGCCAGAGCTGCGGCGCCTGCTGTGGCTATTCGGAGAACTGGCCGCGCTTCTCGATCGAGAGCGACGAGGAGCTTGCCGCAATCCCCGAGACGCTCATCAACGCGCGCCAATCCGGCATGCGCTGCGAGGGCGATCGCTGTTCGGCGTTGCGGGGCGAGATTGGAAAGCAGACGGCCTGCGGCATTTACGAGGTCCGGCCGGAGGTGTGCCGCACCTGCATGCCGGGAGACGCCGAATGCGCGATGGCGCGGCGGAAATTCGGACTGCCGGTAATCGAGGCCGCTTAGGCTGGAACGGCTACAGCTGGAACGGCTTCGCTGACCTCGTCGTCGAACCCGTCCTCAAGCGGTGCAAGCACCGAGAGCGGCTTGGTCGACAGCGTGATCGGCTTGCGGCCCCCCGACAGTGACGGCGACGATTTGACCGTGCTTTCGCGCGACAGCGCGTAGAGCGTCGAGCCGACGCGGCCACCGTTGTCGATCAGGTCACGCTCGTTGCAGCTGGCTGCGATCGCGACCGCCAGCGAGTGCAGATGGCTGCGGCGATAGCAGAACAGCGCCAGCCTGGCGCGCGCGTCAGGGGAAACACTCTCAACCAGCCTCGGCAGGCCACTCTCGCTGGCGCGATACATCTCACCAAGGAGCTCGTCGCGGACCGGGCAGAAATCGCTTTCATATGCGTCGCGGCTTGAAAACATTGCGGTTCTCCTCGTTGCCGAAGATGCAGCGCAATTCTCTAATGAAAGGTTAACCACGCCGCCCGGTAGTCACCCGGGGTCCTTGCGCCCTCGTCGCGAATCGGAGGCGCCCGAATGGGGGTCGGGCCACCACATCTGAGCCGATAAGTCGGGACGCCAATGCCTCCACGGCGTCATGGCCGGGCATAGCCGTCCGAAGGACGGCGTCGCTTCCGCTCGCCTTTGTCCCGGCCATCCACGGCTGGCCACGCGGCATGAAGAACGTGGATGCCCGATGCCGATCGACGACTATCCGCGGGCCCGCCGGCCTCAGTTCGCCGCCATGAAGATGGAAAGGCCGAAACCGGTCAAATGATGCAGGGCCTGGTCGACGCCGATCAGGGTCCAGAACCAGGGATGCGCCAGGTCGACACCGAAATTGGCGGAGACGAACCCCTTGGCACGGTCGATGGTGATGTGGATCGCGAAGTCGATGAACGCGACGAACCAGAATCGCGGCGCCACGATCAGGATCAGCGGCAGCGCAACCGCGAGGTGAATCAGGCAATGCACCAGAAGCGGCAAAGCCCAGCCGTGCTTCTGGTCCTTGCCGTGCGCCATCCAGGCGGTCTGGAGCACGAAATCGGCGATGATGTGCTTGAAGGTGAGCAGCAACATCCAGCCAATGAGCGCTTCGACCGGAACCGCCGATGACATGGGTGGAAACGACAAGCTGACGCCCTCATTGACGTGACAAGAAAGATCGGAGCGTTAGCGCAACTTCTTTTTGGACCGGTCAAATCGCCGGGACGTGTGATTTATGACATCTCCCGCGACGGAATGCAGCCGGGGGGAACTGGAAAATCGCCAACTGTGGCTAACTGGTGATAGGATGACCAATCGCCGCGGCCAGATCGAGTAAGGTTACCTCCGGCTCGAATTTTGCATCCCGGCATCGGCGCGCTATCATTGTCGGCAGAGAATATCGTTCTTTTTTCAGACGTTTAGGAATTGCAGGGCGCCCGCCGCGATCGCATCCGCGAGCCGTCCGCCACTCAGGAATAGGGCCGGAGTGCTGCCATGAGTACTGAAGGCCCAACCTCGTCACCGACCGAACCGCCGCCGCGGCGCCCCAAGGTGATCAAAACCAATCAGCAGCAGGTCCTTCTCTACGTCGTGCTGACCCTGCTGCTGTCGCTCGCCACCGTTTGGGGCGGCCGCGCCATGCTGCACAATTCGGAGACGCTGACCTTGGCCGTCGGCACCCCCAACAGCGACGAAGCGCTGTTCGCCGCCAAGCTCGCCACGCTGCTGAAGAACAACGCCTCGCGCTTCCGGATCAAGATCGTCAACAACGCAGACAATGCCAAGGCGCTCGCACAGTTCGACCGCAAGCAGGCCGACCTCGCCGTCCTTCGCACCGACGCCAAGGTGCCGCTGCGGGCGCGCACGCTGGCGATCCTCGAACACGATCTGGTGCTGCTGCTCGGTCCCGGCAACAAGAAGATCAAATCGCTCGCCGAGCTGAAGAAGAAGAAGGTTGCCGTCCTCGCCGAGAACGAATCCTCGCTCGCCTTCGTCCGCAGCATCCTCGACATCTCCGACGGTCCGGATGCCGCCAGGATCCAGATGGCGCCGCAGGGTGCGACGCTCGAGAAGCTGTTTGCACCGGCGAGCGGCTTTGGCGCGGTGATCGCCATCGTCCATGCCTCCAGGGCAGTGCGGGACAAGGCCTATGAGCAGGTCGCCAAGCGCGGCGGCTTCACGCTGAACGCGATCGACGAGGCCAAGGCGCTGGCGCGCAAGATTCCCGGCATTTCCAGCGAAACGCTGACTGCGAGCACGCTGTCTGCGTCGCCGGAAATTCCCGACGACGACCTCGACACGATCGGGCTCGAATGGCTGCTGGTCGCGCAATCAAGGATGTCGGCGAGCACGGCGGGCGAGCTCGCGCGCGTCGTCTATGAGAACAAATCCGCGCTCGGGCTCGACAACGGCTTCGCCAGCCGAATCGAGCCGGCCTCCGTCGAGAAGGATGCCTACGTGATGGCGCATCAGGGGGCGGCCGACTACATCAACGACGACACCAAGTCGTTCATGGATAAGTACAGCGACCTGATGTATCTGGGCGCCGCCGCGCTCAGCGTGATCGGCTCGATCTTCGCCGCGATCTACGCCAAGATTACCCGCATCGCGCCGGAGAAGGCTGGCGAGCTTTCCACCGCCGTCCTCGACGTCGGCGAACGCATCGAGCACGCCCATTCGCTGGACCAGCTCGAATGTCTCCAGGACGAGCTGGAGGGCATTCTGCGCGGCGCCGTCATAGGTCTCAGAGACGGCACGATCAGTACCGACGGACTCGATACGTTCAAGCTCGGCTACGAGTTCGTCCGCGACGAGATCGGCATGCGCCGCGACTATCTCAAACGCCACTGCGGCGAGGCCGACAAGGTCGCCCAGGATACGGCCCCTCCCCAGCAGGACGAGAGCAAGATCGTCGTGGTGAAGACAGCTCAGAGTGCCTGACCTATCGATTTGACGGCTTTCGCAGCGGCGCCTTGCCGCGAATCCCCGGGCTGAAACCGGGAACCGTCCCCCATCCACAACCGTTTGCTCCCGGATACAACCGGAGCACGCGCGATGCGTACACTCCTCGTCATAATCCTTCTGGGCATGCTGGTAGCGGCTGGATATTTCGCCTATTCCGCAATGGCGATCGAGGGCGAGCCGATCCCGACGGAAGGCTATGTGGCGTTGGCGCTGGGAGCGGGTTTCGCCATCGTCGTCGGCATCGGCCTGATGATGTTGCTTTTTTCAGCAGCCGCCGCGGCTACGACGAGCCGCCGCATTTCAGGTAGCGCCCCGGATCCACCATGGCACCGGGCTTGCCGCGTGCCTGTCCGACGATGCTGCGGGCAGCCCCCTGCCCGTCGTTGACGGCTCCTGCCCGGGCGGGCACTTTGGCGGCAGCGTCCCAGCCGGGACCGCAAGAGACACGACCGAGCCCGCCTTCCCGCATGTCCAAGCCGCTGATCCCCGCATTGGCCCAGTTCGTGGCCGCCACGGCCGGCCGCAACATGACCAAGGCGGCCTACGTGGCGGTCGGCCTCGGCGTGCTCAGCATGGTGCTGCTGACGGTCAACCCGGCCTACGAGACGGTGCACCGCTGGGTCGACGCCCTGCTATGGGCCTGCCTCGTCTATTTCGTGTTCGAATGGGTGGTCCGGCTGCGCCACATGGCACAAACGGGGCGCCTGTCGCTCTACATGACCTCCTCTGCCGGAGTGGTCGATGCTCTAGGCGCGCTGGCCGTGCCGGTCGCGCTCCTGATCGGCATTGAGCCGAAGACGGCGTGGCTGCTCAGCGTGCTCTGGGTGTTGAAGGTGGTGCCGGGCATTCCGGGCCTGCGGCAGCTGCGCCGGGTGCTGGTGCTGGAATCGGGGCCGCTGGTCAGCGTGCTCGTGATCTTCCTGATGGTGGTGTTCCTCGCTTCCGTCGCCGAATATTTCCTGGAGCGGGACGTGCAGCCGCAGACTTTCGGCAGCGTCCCCGCCGCGCTGTGGTGGGCTGTCGTCACGCTGACGACGACGGGCTATGGCGACGTCGTGCCGGTGACGCCGCTCGGGCGCATCGTGGCGGCGATGGTGATGATCTCGGGCCTCGGCGTGTTCGGGCTGTGGACCGGTATCCTGGCGACCGGCTTTGCCGCCGAGACCCGGCGCGACAATTTCCTCAAGACCTGGGAATCCGTCAGCAAGGTGCCGTTCTTCGCAGCGCTCGGCCCTGCCGCCATCGCCGACGTCACCCACATGCTGCGCACCATGGAGCTGCCGGCGCGCACCATGATCATCCGCAAGGGCACGCAGGGCGACTGCATGTATTTCATCGCCGCCGGCGAGGTCGAGGTCGACCTGCCCGGCAAGAAGGTCCAGCTCGGCGAGGGCGCGTTCTTCGGCGAGATGGCGCTGCTCGGCAACAACAAGCGCGGCGCCAATGTCTCGACCACGAAGGTGTCGCGGCTGCTGGTGCTCGACCTCGTCGATTTCCGCGTGCTGATGGCGCGGCACCCCGATCTCGCCGAGACCATCGATGCGGAAGCCAAGCGCCGCACACTCGAAAACAAATAAATGGAGACAAGAATGTCGGACACAGCCGACGCAGCCTCAGGCCCCGTGCTCGAACGCAACGGCGCACGCGCCACCATCCGCCTCAACCGGCCCAAACATCTCAACCGGCTCCAGGCCGAGGATCTCGGCGAGCTGGTCAGGCTTTTCGACCGGATCGAGGCCGATCCTGATATCCGCGTGCTGGTGCTGACCGGCACGGGGCGGGCCTTCTCGGCGGGCTATGACCTCAACTCGGTTGCCGAGCGCGCGGTCAGCGCCAACGAGCAGCAGAGCGCGGGCTCGGCGTTCGAGGTCGTCGTCAACCGGCTGGAGGATCTCGGCGTGCCGACGATCTGCCGGCTCAATGGCGGCGTCTATGGCGGCTCGACCGACCTCGCGCTCGCCTGCGATTTCCGCATCGGCGTCGACACCGCCGAGATGTTCATGCCGGCGGCGCGGCTCGGGCTGCATTACTACAGAAACGGCATCAAGCGTTACGTGACGCGGCTCGGCGTCGACAATGCGAAAAAGCTGTTCCTCACCGCGCAGAAGATCAGCGCGCCGGAGATGCTACGCATCGGGTATCTCACCGCCATGGTGCCGGTGGAATTCCTGGACGAGGAGGTCGACAAGCTCGCCACGGTTCTCGCCGGCAACGCGCCGCAGGCAATGGCCGGCATGAAGCGCGCCATCAACGAATTCGCCCGTGGCGAATTGGACGAAGCGGCCGCCGATCAGCGCCACCGCGACAGCATGCGCGGCGACGAGATCAAGGAGGGTATCAAGGCGTTCGCGGAAAAACGGCCGCCAAAATTCTGATCACGCCCGCTGCGACCGCATCGCGCGCACCTGCGTGAGCTTGGGATCGCGGACGAGCGCCTGGTAGCGTTTGCTGTCGACGGCGTAAATCGCGATCCGGCCCTCGCTGTCGGCATGAACGCCCCAGCCGAAGCGCTTGCCCAGGCTCGACGCCCTCATGCACGCCTGCCCCCGGGAAAAGAACGCTTCGCGGGCCGCATGCCTCTCCGTTTTCGTCGCCTTCACATCGAGCTCGCGTCCCGGCGCGGACGTCGCGAAGATCACGTCGTCGGAGGTGTGCTTGTAGGGTGCCTTGGCGATCATCTCGTATTGCAGGCACGCCACCGTCGGCTTTCCCGCGCGCAGCGGCGGCTCCTCGCCAGTATGCGCGGGACAGTCTTCAGCGACCCGGATGAAGGTGTTGAAGCAGTTGGTCGTGTGGATCGACTTTGTCATCTGCAACCCTGGATCATTCAACCACCTGCAGCCGCGGCATGCTGCGCCGCCATCTCATCGTCGGCGGCATTGATCCGCTGGAACGCGGGCCGCGAGGTCATGCGTTCGGCATAGCGAACGAATACATCTTTTTTCGGCACGATGCCGAACATCATCGTCCAGCTGAACGCGACACCCCACAAGATATCGGCAGCCGTCATCCGCTCGCCGAGCAGATACGGTCCTTTCGAAAGCTGCGCCTCGAGCGCGCCCAGCATGGTGTCGTAATCGGCATAGGGTGACTGCATGATCGGCGCCGGCTCGCGCTGCATGAACTTGTCGATCAGGGCCGGCTCGAACGATGCGCCGTAATAGGCGATCCAGCGCAGGTAGGGACCGCGCAGCGGATCGTTCAGTGCGGGCGTCAGCCCCGCCTGCGGAAACAGATCGGCGAGATAGATGGTGATCGCGACCTGCTCGGTCACCAGCGCCTCGCCGTGGCGGACCGCCGGCACCTTGCCGAGCGGATTGATGGCGAGATAGGCGCCCTGGCGCTGCTCGCCAGCCTTCATGTTGAGGACATGGAGATCGTAGGGCGCGCCCAGCTCCTCCAGCAGCACCCGCGTGCCCGTGGCGCGGCTTTGCGGTGAATAATACAGGGTGATGCGGTTTTGATCGGTCATAACAGGTCTCCATCTGGCCGGCTGGCGATGGCGCTTGTAGCGGACCATACCTGACATCCTGTGTCAGGTATGGTTTAAGGGATCATGCGCGCGAGCAGAATGCTGTCGATCCTCACCACCCTCCAGGCCAGGGGGCAGGTCACTGCGCCCGAGCTTGCGGAAGCCTGCGAGGTCTCGGTGCGCACGATCTATCGTGACATCGACGCGCTCGCGGCGTCCGGCGTCCCTGTCTATGCCGACCGCGGCGCGGAGGGCGGCTATCGCCTGCTCGACGGTTATCGCGTGCGTCTGAACGGCCTGTCGCAGAACGAGGCGGAGGCCCTCTTCCTTGCGGGACTGCCGGGACCGGCCGCGGCGCTCGGGCTGGACGCGGCGATGATCGCCGCGCAGAACAAGCTGATGGCGGCACTCCCTGCCAACCTTCGCGAAGATGCCGGGCGGATGCAGGAGCGTTTTCACCTGGACGCACCCGGCTGGTTCGGCGAGACGGAAGAGCCCAAACATCTGCGCACCATTGCCGGCGCGGCTCTGCGCGGGACGCTGATCAAGATCCGCTACCAGAGCTGGCGCGCGGAGAAGCAGCGCCGCGTCGCACCGCTCGGGCTCGTGCTGAAAGGTGGCAGCTGGTATCTCGCCGGTCACGTCGACGGCAGCACGCGCACCTATCGCATCGCGCGCGTGCTGGACTGTACCGCGCTCGACGATCGCTTCGATCGTCCCGCCGCGTTCGATCTCGCCGCCTATTGGCAGGCCGCGACGCTTCGCCTCGAAGCCGAGATGCATCCCAATGTCGCGATCGTGCGACTGTCGCCGTTCGGCGTCAAATTGCTCGACGCGCTGAGCCAGCCTTACGTCAAGGCGCGCACGCAACTTGAAGAGACCACGGATGCGGAGGGCTGGCGCATCGCGCGCGTGCCGACCGGCAAGACGTCATGGCACGCGGCATCCGAATTGTTGCGGCTGGGGTCCGAAGCCGAAGTGCTGGAGCCCGCCGATCTCCGCGAGAAGATGGCGGAGATGACGCAGGCGATGGCTGCGCGCTATCGCGTAGCGGCGCGAAAAGCCTGACAGCGGCGCATTTCGCCGAAGCCCACGAAACATTCCTGAAACACGATTCCTGCCTCGCGCCCTGAACGCGTTCGCGTCTCAGCCCGACGGAGAAGCAGGGACACAACAACGGCCTTAGCGCCACACTGGAGAATGAAAATGTTTCGTAAGCTTGCTCTTGGTCTGATCGCCGCTGGTTCGCTCGGTGTTGCCGCCCTCGCGCCCACCGCGGCATCGGCCCACGGCTTCCATCATCACTGGGGTCACGGCTGGGGCTTTGGCGGCGTCTACGTCAACACCGGCGTCAGCAATTGCTACCAGGAGCGCGTCGTCCGGACCCGCCATGGCCTGCGCGTCCGCGTCGTGAATGTCTGCGCCTACGGGATCTACTGATATCTGATGCCCTCGACAAAGCTCCGGTCGCACTGCGGCCGGAGTTTTGCATTGGGTTAACCAATCTGCCGATGCCGGCAAAACCAGGCCCAGGTCTCGCGCGTCGTCCTGATATAGCCGCGGCCGCGATGGACGATCTCGTCGTCGACGATCTCGTTCAGCTTCGGCAGCGCGTGAAACGGGATCGAGGGATAGGCGTGGTGCTCGACGTGGTAGGGCATATTCCACGCGAACCATTTGACGATCGCGCTGGTGTAGGTGGTGCGCGTGTTCTGGAAGGCGCTGCGGGTACGGTCGCAGCCGGTGTGCTCGGCATAGAGATAGGGCCGCAGGAAGGACTGCCCGATCACGAGCGGGACGATCCAGACCCAGAGCAGCAACGCTGAGGAAAACCACAGCGAGAGCGCGAGCAGCAGCGCATAGAGCCCGGCATAGGCGCGCGCCTCGCGCACGATGACGGCGCGCTTGTTTTCGGGAATCCAGGGCACGGTGACCTTGCCGGTGACGGCGTGGCCGAGCATCAACCGGAGGCGGCCGGCGACCTGAAGCAGGCCGCTATAGGCGAGCGCAAGCTGCGTGTCGGATGTCGGCTTCACGCCGACGATCAGCTCCGGGTCCTTGTCCGGATCCTGGGTGTAGCGGTGATGGTCCCAGTGAAACAGGCAGTAATATTCGTAAGGTTGTCCGATGATGAAGGCCGAGGGATAGCCGACCGCAAGGTTGAGGCCACGGCTCCTGAACGCGGTCTTGTGCGCGGTCTCGTGCAGCGCCATGAACAGGAAGGCGACGAAATAGCCCTGCACCGCCATCAGCGGCAGCGCCCATAACACGCCCCAGGCTGAAGAGACCTTCCAGACCAGCGCGCCGACCAGCACGACCAGGCCGTAATGGCTGAGACTTTTCGCAGCCCCCCTGAGATTGGAACGCACCGACAATTCGCGCAGCATCGCCGGGCTCAGTGGCTTCAGGCGATGGCCGGGCTCTGAAACGGTCGCGTCAGTCATGATCGAGGACTCGCCCTATTTGCTGAGAAGCTCTGCGACCTCGGCCCTGAGAAAGGCCTGGTCGCGCGGATTGTTGACGGGGTTGCCGGCGCGATGGCCGTGCAGCGACGGGATCGGATGCAGCACCGCCGATTTTGCGTTGACCAGCCTGCCGAGCTCGTCCTCATTGTCGCGGACATCGAAATAGCGGTCGGTCGCGCCCGGCATCAGCAGCATATGCGCCTTGATCGCGGCCAGCGCCCGGTCGAGATCGCCGCCGAATGAAGCGCAACGACTGATGTCACCGCGCTGCCAGATTCCGGCTTGCGCGAGGAGATCGTTGGCGTCGCGCCGGGCAAAGGTCGCGTCCCAGTTCCGGACCAGATAATCCTCCAGCGAGGTGAAGCCCGCCTCGCGCCAGAGCTCGTCGCGATAGAAGCCGTGCGACATCGCCCAGCCGGCATAGACGCGTCCCATGGCGCGATAGCCGGCAACGGGCTTCTCGACGAAGCGGCCGTCGCGGAAGGCGGGTTCACCGGTCAGCGCGGCCTTCACGCTTTCGAGGAAGACGTAATTATAGGGCGCGCAGCGCGCACTGCCGCAGACCACCGCGGCCCGCGCGACCATGTCGGGATGCAGCGCCGCCCAATGATAGGTCTGCATGCCGCCCATCGACCAGCCATAGACCAGCGCGAGTTTTGTGATGCCGAAACGCTCGGTCAGCAGCCGGTGCTGGATCGCGATGGCGTCATGATAGGTGATTTGCGGGAATGGCGCCTCGCCGGAATTCGACGGCGAGGACGACAGGCCGTTGCCGAACAGGTTCGGGATGATGATGAAGTAGCGCGTAGGGTCGAGCACGCCATCGGGCCCGATCAGCCATTCCGTGTCGTAGTGTTGGGCGCTGAACGAGGTCGGGTAGAGGATGACGTTGTCCCTGGCGGGGCTGAGGGTGCCGTAGGTCTTGTAGGCGAGCTTCATCGCGGGGAAGACGGCGCCGGACTGAAGCGTGACGTCGCCGGCCTCAAAGATCTCGTAGTCGCGCTGCCCCGTCATGCGTCCAACTCCCGCTAACGCGGCCGCAGCATGCGCCCGCCGAGACAACGATGCATTGTTCGTGCCGGACCGGCAAACGCATCGTTGCGTCGCGCTTAATATCTGTACTTATAGTACAGTTATTAGATCAGAACAAGGGGGTTTGGTCGTCGCGCGTCAGGCGATGGCCGCGATGTATCGCTGCACGGACGCTGCGAATGCGGCCTTGGCACCTGAAGCGATGTTGCGGCCCCACCAGGCGCCGTAGATGCGGTCAAAGGCGAGCGGCTCCACAGCGGCCGCGATCCGCCGCACCGCGGCGGCGTTGAGCGGCATGTAGTTCGGATAGGAGTACATGAAGCTGACGAAGCGCCGGTCCATCGTCACCTGCGCGATATCGCCGGTGAGCAGCGCACCCTTGCCCTCCGCACCGCGCACATGGTGCAGCATGGTGGCGCCCGCGAAATGACCGCCGGTGCGCAGCAGCAGCACATCGTCGGAGATGCGCTGCTGATCGCCGGTCCAATGCACGATCGAGGGATGCGGACGCGTCACCCATTGGCGATCGTCGGCATGCAGATAGACCGGCACGCCGCCGAACGCCTCGCTCCAGTCGGCAAGCGCGCCATAGTAGTGTGGATGCGAGATCGCGATCGCCTTCAGCCCGCCCAGCGAGCGCACATGCGCGATGGCTTCCGACGTCGCCAGCGGGACGCAGTCCCACATCAGACAGCCGTCGCCGAGCGGCACCAACAGCGCGCGCTGGCCGATGGCGAAGCTCGGCTCGGACCCGATGCCGGTGAGGCCGAGATCGTCCCGCCAGGCAAGGCGGTGCCGTTCCGCCAACGCTTCGCGTGTGAGGAAGGTTTGGCCCTTCCAGTTCACGAACTGCCGCTCGTCCTCGCAGATCGGACAGGATGCGGGCGGATTTCCGCTGTCTGAAAATTGCGCGCCGCAGGTTTCGCAGGTCCAGAGAGGCATGGCCGTGATCCAGAAGAAGGAGGGGACACCCACGAGATGACGCCGTAGCCCTCCTCGCGAGTGCGGAGGAACCAACCCGGCTAGCACATGTTACTTTCCGGTCCGCCCCCGCGCCAGTTGGCCGGTCATGTCAGACCGTCTTGTCAGCCCTGCTTGTGCAAGACCATTTCCGCCGGCAGTCGCTCAACGTCTCGATGGCATCGCGCTCCGCTCCCCGCCTCTGTCGAGCTATCTCGGCCGCAAGTTCGGCTATGTCGCCGAGTTCGTGCTGGCGGCCGCGTTCGGCGCCATCGCGATCGCCTGCGTGCTGATGATCCCCGCAAAGGCGATCGACGACCCCGCCTCGCGCGGCTGCAAGGAGGATGACCCCGACACGCGCCTGATGCGTTCACCATGCTGCTCAAGCACCGGGCGCTGCTCGCACTCGCGCTTCTTCATCTCGGCACACCGGGCTGCGGCACCAGGTCGCGGTCACAGCGCGTCATTGCGAGTGGCTTATCACGCAATCCAGCGTTTTTGCGGTTGCGGCGCACCGGCCTGACGATACAACCTGCCGTAAATCGCCAACTAATCTGCCCTTCCCGATCGATGATCCAGCCTCAACTCTCATTCGATGGCGACCCGAATGGCCAGGTCTATGAAAGATGGCGCGAGCAGTTTTGCCGCCAGGTCGCCGACGTGGATTTCGTTCCGATCGGGGAAGGACGCGTTCACCGGACCATTTCGCCGGCCATCCTTCCGCGTCTCCGACTCTCGGCCTCGTTCGGCACGCCGATGTCCTTCGTATCGCTGGGGACGAACGACGAATTGGTGATCACGATGTCGCCGAATTCGGCGCTGAGCGGGGCCATGGGACGACGTCCGCTGGAGGTCGCCGCCGGCGACGTCACGATCGGCGCCCCCTCGATCAAGGGCGCTCATATCACCCAGACGACACACGGCAACTTCCAGACGGCGCTGCTGCCGCGCAAGGCGCTGCTGCGCGCGTGCCCGAATGCGGAGGACCTGATCGCGCAGTCGATCCCCGGCGCCAATCCGATCACGTCGATGTTCCTGCGATATTACGACCTCGCGCACACTTATGCCGACAAGCTCGCGCCCGCGGAGCTCGATGCGGTCTCGCAGCATTTGTTCGACCTCTCCGTGCTGATGATCGGAGCGCGCGGCGATGTCGCCGAGCAAGCTCGCATGCGCGGCCTTGCGGCGGCGCGTCTCGAAACCCTCAAATCCGACATCCTGGCGCAGCTCGACAGCCCCGCGCTGTCGCTCAGCGTCCTTTCAGCCGCGCACCGGATCAGCCCGCGCACGATCCAGTTGATGTTCGAGCAGGCCGGCATCACCTATAGCGGCTTCGTGCTGGAGCAACGGCTGCTGCGCGCCGAGCGGCTGCTTCGAAATCCAAACTTGCGCGCGCGCAAGATCATCGAGATCGCACACCTCGCCGGCTTTCACGACGTTTCCTACTTCCATCGCGCGTTCCGCCGCCGCTTCGGACGGACGCCCGACGACGTCAGGAAGCTCTCCCGCGAGATGGGCTAAGGAAACTCAACCACGATCTTGCCGAAGTGACCGCCCTGCTGCATCAGCCGCAGTGCGTCCGGCACGGCATCGAAGCCGAACGCACGGTCGATCACCGGCTTCATGCCGTTGCGGCCTATCGCGGCTGTCATTCCCTCGAACATCCGTCGGCTGCCGACCGACAGGCCGATAACGTGCAGGTTCTTGGAGAACAGGCTCGGTATCGCGATCTGCTGCGAGAAGCCGGTGAGCACGCCGATCACCAGAATGTTGCCACCGACCCTGATAGCCTCGAGCGACTGTGCAAAGGTATCCTTGCCGCCGACCTCGACGACGTGGTCGACGCCGCCGCCGGTCCAATCGGCCGCCGCCTTGCCCCATTCCGGCACCGAACGATAATTGATGGTGTGGTCGGCGCCGAGCGCCCTGGCGCGTTCGAGCTTCTCGTCGCTCGACGACGTCACGATCACGCTCGCGCCGGCGAGCTTTGCGAATTGCAGCGCGAAGATCGAGACACCGCCGGTGCCCTGCACCAGCACGGTGTCACCGGGTTTCACCCTGGCCTCCTCGAACAGCGCTCGCCACGCCGTGAGGCCGGCGCAGGGCAGCGTCGCCGCTTCCAGGAATGAAAGGTGCGATGGAATGCGGCTGACGCCCTCGGCATCGAGCAGCATCACCTCCTGCAATACGCCCGGCCGCGAGCCGCCGAGCGCATAGCGGCGGCTGGTCGCCGACACCTTCCCGTCGATCCAGGACTGGAAAAACATCGGACAGACGCGATCGCCAACCGCGACGCGGGCAACGCCGTCGCCAACCGCGATGACTTCGCCAGCACCATCCGAGAACGGGATCAGCGGCAATCTCGTGACGCCGCCCTTGCCCTGCACCGTGAGCAGATCACGATAGTTGAGCGATGCCGCCTTCATCCGCACCGCGACCTGGCCGGGGCCAGGCGTGGGCTCGGGCAGATCGACCAGCTCCAGCCCCTCGATCGACCAGTCGCGCGCGACCTGCCAGACCTTCATGGCGACCGCTCCGTGCTTACGTCCCAAAATTCTTCTGGATCGCCTTGTCGAGCGTCTCGCCGCCAACGAAGCGCTGGCGCAGCTCGCGCTTGAGCAACTTGCCGCTCGGGTTCTTCGGCAGGCTGTCGACGAAGATGACGCGCTTGGGCACCTTGAAATGCGCCATCTGGCCGGCGCAGTGCTTGATGACGGCGTCCTCATCCAGCTTCTCGCCAGTCTTGACCACGACGATCGCGGTCACCGCCTCGATCCAGCGCGGATCGGGCAGGCCGACCACGGCGACCTCGGAGACCGCAGGGATACGGTAGACCATTTCCTCGACCTCGCGGCTTGCGACATTCTCGCCGCCGGTCTTGATCATGTCCTTGACGCGGTCGACCACCGTGATGTGGCCCTCGGCATCGACGGTGGCGAGATCACCGGAGTGAAACCAGCCGCCGGTGAATGCCGCCGCGGTCTTCACGGGGTCATTATAATAGCCGGAGAGCAGATGCGGCGAGCGATGCACGATCTCCCCGACCTCGCCGACTTTCACGTCTTCCATCGCTGTGTTGACCACGCGCGTCTCGACGTTGAGCACGGGCTTGCCGGCCGAGCCGGCCTTGCGCAGCTGGTCCTCGGGCCGCAGTACGGTCGCGAGTGGCGCGATCTCGGTCTGGCCGTAGAAATTCCAGAACTTCACGTTGGGCAGTCGGCGCTGCAGTTCGAGCAAGACTTCCACCGGCATGATCGAGGCGCCGTAATAACCCTTCTGAAGCGTCGACAGATCGGTCTTGTCGAAATTCGACGAGCGCAGCATCGCGATCCAGATCGTCGGCGGCGCGAAGAACGAGGTGATCTTGTGGGCCTGGATCAGCGCCAGGATGTTGTCGGCGGTCGGTTTGCCCGTGATCACGCCGGAGGCGCCGAGATAGATCTGCGGCCCCAGGAAGACGTCGAGCTGGGCGCAATGATAGAGCGGCAGCGCGTGCAGGAACTTGTCGTCCGCGCTCATGCCGCCGTCGATGATGCAGCTCACGTACTGCCACATCACGGCTTCATGGGTCAGCATCGCGCCCTTGGGCAGCGATTCCGTGCCGCTGGTGTAGACGATCTGTGCGAGATCGCGGCTGTCGACCGAGGCCTCCAGGAACGAGCCGTCGGGGCTGAGGAGATCGTCGAAACTGGTGAGGCCCGCGGGCGCCGATGCCGGATCCTCGCCCGGCAGCCAGATCATCTTCTCGACCGCGCAATCCCTGGCGCTTGCGGCCTTTGCCGGCTCGACGAAATCGGGGCCGGTCGCAAGCAGCTTCGCGCCGGAGCTTTTCAGGATGAAATTGATCTCATCCGGGTTGAGCATGAAATTGATCGGCACCAGCACCGCACCGATCCGCGCCAGCGCGAAGCGCAACGCCGCAAACGCATGCGAATTGCGCGAGAGCACGGCAACGCGATCGCCCTTGCTGACGCCGAGACCGAGCAGGCCGCGTCCGAGCCGGTTGCAGATGGCGTCCATCTCGGCAAACGTCCAGCTGACATGGCCGCAGCTCACTGCGAGCTTGTTCGGCTCGCGCCCCGCCGAACGGCGCAAGAGGTCGCCGATGGAATGCTCGCGCGCTTTCGAGATGGTGGCCGCGATGTCGCCGGTCATGTGCTCCTCCGTGTGATGTCTTTATTTGTTGGATTTCTTGACTGAAATCTTGCGTCTTCATCAGGCGCCTATCTGCGCCGGGCCGCCTGGGCGTGCTCCATGTACATGTGCTCGACCGACCGATCGAGCGAGGCGATTTTCTCGAAACCGCGCCGCCAGTCCTGCAAGTGCCGGCGCGTCCAGAGCACGCCCGCCTCGCGGTCGCGGCGGCGGATCGCCTCGATCAGATGGCGGTGCGCGGCGACGAGGCGTGGGCCGCCTTCGGCAACACCGGTCACGATCATCTCTGTGGTCGGATAGAACAGCTGCGCCGCCGGCTCGCGTGCGAGTTGGAGCACGCGGTTCTGCGAGGCCTTGGCGACCAGCACGTGGAATTCGGCATCGCATTCGGCGAGCGTGGCGGGATCGCCGACCACGGCCTCGCTGCGCACGAGATTGTTGGTGAGCTCGGCGAGGTTCTCTTCGGTCGCGCGCTCCACCGCGCCTTCGATGCTCGCCACCTCCAGCGTCATCGAGGCCTCGTAGAGCTCGCGGAACGTCACCTCGTGCAGCACCAGTGCGCGGCTCAGGCGGCTTGCGAGCTTGGTGTAGCGCGGCAGGCAGGCGTGCAGACGGCGCGAGGAATCGCGGCTGATCAAGCCGCCCTCCTCCAGCACACGGATGCCTTCGCGAATGGTCGAGCGGTTGACGCCGAACTGGCGCACCAGATCATGCTCGGTGCCGATGGGATCGCCGGGCTTGATGCGCCCATTGACGATCTCGCGCTCGATGGCGTCGGCGACTTTCTGATAGGCCGGCGCGACATCGATCGGGCGGAAGAGCGGCGAAATCGGCACGGTAGCCCCCAATGGCGATTGTCCGACAAACTATAGGATCGCCCCGAAGACGCGTCAAACTGCGTCATTCATGCCGCAGATGCAGCAAATTGACTCCTTGGGAACCTCGCTCTAACTTTGTCGGACAAAGGGACAGAATAGTCCCGTACAAGAGGAAACGTATCCATGAGACCTATCGCAGCACTCGTGTCTGCGGCCGGCTTGCTGTCGGCTGCCCTGATCGTCCCCGCCTCCGCCCAGCAGACCCCGCTCAAGATCGGCGTGCTCTCCGACTTCTCCTCGGTCTATTCCGACATCGGCGGCCAGGGGAATGTCGAGGCCACCAAGATGGCGATCGAGGATTTTGGCGGCCAGATGTTCGGCAAGCCAATCGACATGGTCGCGGCCGACGTGCTCAACAAGCCCGACGTCGCCTCCACCATCGCGCGCAAATGGTGGGAGACCGAGGGCGTCGACATGATCATCGACCTGCCGACCTCGGCCACCGCGCTCGCGGTGATGGAGCTGTCCAAGCAGTACGAGAAGGTGATGATCGTGACCGATGCAGCAAGCTCCGACATCACCGGAAAATCCTGCTCGCCCTACACCGCGCACTGGACCTACGACACCTATTCCAACGCCCACACCGTCGGCAGCGCCATCGTCAAGAACGGCGGCGACAGCTGGTTCTTCCTCACCGCGGACTACGTGTTCGGTCATTCGATCGAGCGCGACACCGGCGATGTGGTAAAGGCAGCCGGCGGCAAGGTGCTCGGCAGCGTCAAGCATCCGCTCAACACGGCCGATTTCTCGTCATTCCTGCTGCAGGCCCAGGCCTCCAAGGCCAAGATCATCGGGCTCGCCAACGGCGGCGGCGACACCATCAACGCGATCAAGCAGGCCGGCGAGTTCGGCATCGTCGCCGGCGGCCAGAACCTGGCTGCGATCGTGATGTTCATCTCCGACGTGCACAGCCTGGGGCTCAAGCTCGCGCAGGGCCTGATCATCACCGAGGCCTATTACTGGGACCTCAATGACAAGACCCGCGCCTTCGGCAAGCGTTTCCAGGAGCGCATCAAGCGCATGCCGACGATGAACCAGGCCGCGACCTACAGCGCCACGCTGCACTACCTCAAGGCCGTGCAGGCCGCCGGCACCAAGGACACCAAGACCGTGATGGCCAAGATGCGCGAGCTGCCGGTGAAGGATGCCTTCACCGACAACGGCACACTCCGCGAGGACGGCCGCATGGTGCACAGCATGTTCCTGTTCCAGGTGAAGAAGCCCGAGGAATCCAAGGGCCCGTGGGACTATTACAAGCTGCTCGCGGAAGTGCCCGCCGATCAGGCCTTCCGTCCGCTGAAGGACGGCGGCTGCCCGCTGGCGAAGTAACGCTGACGATGACGGACCTGCATCGCCGCGCGCGGTGCAGGTTCTCTAGCGCCGTCGCAGGTCGGACGGGCTGTGGCCGAACTTCCTGCGGAACACCGTGCTGAAATAGGACGAACTGCTGAAGCCCAGCTGATAGGCAACTTCGGTGATCGACAGCGAGCGCAGCTCGGGACGGGTCAGCACATCGTAGCAGCGCTGCAGCCGGCGATCCAAAATCCATTCGGACACCGAGACATCGGTCAGCCGGAAGAGATAATGCAGATGCCTGAGCGAGACGCCATTGCTCTTCGCAATCTTCTCCAGCGACAGATCCGCATCGGTGAGGTGCGCCTCGATCCAGGCCTTGACCGAGCGCAGGCGGGCCTGCGCAGCGCTCGCATCCTCGGAGAATTCGTCCCGCTCGCCCATGTCGAGCGCGAGCGCCAGCACGTCCATCAGCTCACCGCCCAGTCGCGTTCTCGCGGTCTCGTCCAGCGGCGCGCCCTCCGCGGCGAGCGTCGCACAGAACTCGGCGGCGATCCGGCCAAGGCCGCGGCTCGTGGCCATCGTCGTGACGACCGGCAGCCGCCCCTCGCTGAAGCGCGCCGAGAATTCCGCGCGCGGAATCTCGAGATAGAGCGATCGCACCTTGCCGACGCATTCGAGATCATAGGCCTCGGAGGCCGAGAAGATCGCGCTCACGCCGGGATTCGACAGCAAGGTCTGGCCGGCCTGGAGCACGTTGACCCGGCCCTGCTGAACGAATTCGACGTAGTAGCAATCCTTGTCGAGCTTTGCGATATGCCGTTCGCGGCGCGAGATGCGCTGCTCCGACAGCAGGACGTCGGTCATCGTCACCGCGCCGAACCGTGCCTCGCGAATGAAGCCGTGATAGTCGGACCGCTCCTCGGCGTTCACGTCGACATGGACGTAGACGTCGCAGATCGCGCCTTGCCACGCGGCGTAGCGTTTGGACGGCTCCAGATCGTCTGTCGAAAACACCAGGTTCATCGTCCGCCCATCCGTTGCGCCGCCATGATGAACGTCGTTTGTGCATCGCACAAGCTGGCCACGCATCGAGATTCTAGAGGGCCGCCGCCTACACGCAAGACCGTTTGCGCGGAGAAGCAAAAGCTTTGCGCTCCGGAGCAAGCCGCGCTCCGGCATGTGGCCTATGAAGAACAAAAAGCAGTCCACAAAATAGGCGGGAAACGTTCGCTTGCGTCAGGTCCAGTCAACTGCTGCACAGCTTGCCGTGCCGCCCGAATGGCGATGCCCGTGAGCAGGGCCTTGTCATCGCAAATCACAACGCGGTTCACGCAGCCGGTCAAAACCATCGCCGATATCGAGGCGTTGGAGCAGCGGCCTTACGATTCGCTGGTCCCTTCCCGCAATCTGCTCGATCTCTTCGAAGCCACCTCGCACCTGCATCCCGATCGGCCCGCACTGACGGTGCTGACCAAAGGCTCGCGCGAGCCGGGCGACGCGACGCTGACGCACCGGCAATTGCTTGCGGAGATCATCCGCGCGGCCAATCTGTTCCGGTCGCACGGGATCGGCGAGAGCGGCGGGACCGCCGCGTTCCTCTGTCCGATCCTGCCGCCACTGTTCCCCGCATTGCTCGGCGCCCAGGTCGCGGGCGTCGCCAGCTCGATCAACTATCTCCTGAACGAAGACGCAATCGCCGACCTGCTCGAGGCGCAGAATGCGACGGTGCTGGTGATCCCGGCCGAAGCGGCCGATCGCGCGATCTGGGCCAAGGCGGCCAACGTCGCGAAGCGCGTCCCGTCGCTGAAGACCATTTTTGTGATGGGCGCGAACGGTCCGCTGCCTGGAGGATTTCTAAACTTCAATGAGACGGCCGCGAGCGCGCGCGGCACACTGGACTTCGCACCTTCGACCGATCGCAATGCGATCTGCGCCCTCTTCCACACCGGCGGGACCACCGGACGACCTAAGCTGGTTCGGCTGACACATGGCAACCAGATCCATGCGGCCTGGAGCTTTGCGCAGGTCCACGGACTGGATGAGCTGGATGCCGCCGTGAACGGTTTTCCGCTGTTTCACGTCGGCGGCACCATGACGCTCGGCCTGTCGATTCTCGCTGCCGGCGGTCATGTGATCATCCCCTCACCGTACAGCCTCAGAAGCCCCGACGCGATTCGCGACTATTGGCACACCGTGGAGCGCTTCCGCGCGACCATCGTGAGCGGAGTGCCGACTTCGATTGCCGCTCTTGCCGAGGTGCCGATCGGGTCCTCCGATGTCAGCACCGTTCGCATGGCGCTCACCGGCGGGGCCGTGGCGCCGAAGGCTGTCAGCGACAGGTTTCAGGCGCGGACCGGGATTACCTTGTTCGAGACCTACGGGATGACAGAAACCGCGGCCGCGATCGCTTTCAATCCCGGCCGTGGCACTCCCGTGCAAGGCAGCGTCGGCTTCAGGGCGCCGTTCGCAAAGACCAAAATCGTCGCTCTGGCTGATGCAGAACTGAAGACAGAGTGTCCGCCTCTCGCCAGCGGTCTTGTCCTCGTGAGGGGACCGCAGGTGTTTCCCGGATACGTCGATCCCCAGCACGACAAGGGCGTGCTCACCGACGACCACTGGATCGTCACCGGCGACGTCGGCTATCTCACCCCGGATCAACGCCTCGTGCTGACGGGGCGCGAGAAGGACCTCATCGTACGAAGCGGTCACAACATCGACCCTGCCGCAATCGAGGACGTCGCGAACGCCTTCCCCGGAGTCCAGATGAGCTCGGCCGTCGGCATGCCCGACGCCTACGCGGGAGAGGTTCCAGTTCTCTTCGTGGTGCCCTCCCCCGGACAGACAATCGATCTGGCGCAATTGCGCGAGCATCTCGAACACAACGTCAATGAGCCTCCTGCGAGGCCAAAGCGCGTCGTCCTGCTCGAAGCTCTTCCGGTTACCGCCGTCGGGAAGATCTTCAAGCCCACGCTTCGCGATCTCGCCGTTCGGGAAAAGGTCAGGACCGAGATCGATCGCATCTTCGGCCCCGACACCGCGGCAGATATCCTCGTCGAGAAAGACGAGAAGCTCAACACAGTCGTCAGCATCTCGGTCCATTCCGGTGATCTGGATCGAACAAAGATGCTCGTCGAAAGCCTTGCAACGCTTCCACAAACCTATCGCATCGAGAACCGATCGTCCTGACGGTCGCGCAACAGCCGGGTCGAAGAAAGGCAAGACGGGGATGAAGCGCTTTCGTTTCAATCAGCAAGAGATCGTCTTCGCAGTCTTTGCGCTGCTGTTCCTTGTGTTTTCGATCTTCCTGCGCGGCTTTCTGACGGCGGACAACATGCTGACGCTGCTCCAGAACGTGGCAGTGCTCGGCATCCTCGGCCTTGCCATGGCAATCGTCGTGATCGGACGCGGCATCGACATCTCGCTGATCGCAGCCCTTGCGGTGCCGCCGGGACTGGTGCTCCAGATGGTGCAGAACGGTCATTCGCTACCGGCCTCGCTGCTGACCGCCGTCCTGCTCACGATTGCCTTTGGCCTCGTCAACGGCTGGCTGATCGCCTATGCCGAAGTCCCTTCGCTGTTTGCGACGCTGGCAACGGGCCTGTTGCTGGCCGGGCTCGGGCAGACCGCGCTGTTCCAACTCGACGTCGTGCAATGGAGCCCGGGCATGGACGGCTTCGAGCGGCTCGGACAAGGCACTATTCTCGGCATTCCGACGTCGATCTGGATGTTCGCAATCGCCTGCATCGTGGTCGCGTTCCTGCTGCGCCAGACGCGCTGGGGCGCCTATATCTATGCGATCGGCGACAACCCCTACGCCGCGCGTGTCACCGGCATTCCCTCACGCCCGATCATCGTCCTGCAATATGTGATCACCGCCCTGATCGGCTGCTTTGCCGGCCTCGTGATGGCGGCATCCGTCAACTCGATGCCGACCCGCATCTTCAACTCGACGCTCATCTATGACGTCATCCTGGTCGTCGTGCTTGGCGGCATCGGGCTATCAGGCGGCCGTGGCGGCGTGCTCAACGTCGTCATCGGCACGCTCGTTATCGGAACGATGCTCAACGGCATGACCATCATGGACATCTCCTACGCCGGGCAGAATCTCATCAAGGGCGTGGTGCTGCTGCTCGCCGTCATCACGGATTCCTTCCTGAATCCGCGCAACGAGGAAACGGCACAACAGGGCGACATCTGAGCGATCCAACAATAACGACAACCACAACCAAGGAGGAAGCAATGAAGCATTTCGGCACCCCGACAAAGGCAATCGCTGCCGCACTGGGTCTTGCGGCAATGACCGCGCCGGCCCTCGCCCAGCAGGGTCTGGACGAGCCGTTCCAGAAGCCGTTCAAGGAGGCGCTGGCCGGCAAGACCGTGGCCTATGTGCCGGTCGCCATGAATTTCGACCTCACCGAGGGCTGGTATGCCGGACTAAAGAAGGAGCTCGAGCCGTTCGGCGTCAAGTTCGTGATCCGCGACGCCAACTGGAACACCAATGCCGGCGCGCAGGCCGTCACCTCGCTGATCTCGGAGAAGCCGGCGGTGATGGTGGTTCATAATCCGGACGTGCAGACCTACGCCAAGCTGCTGCAGCGCGCCGAGAACGAAGGCATCTACGTCATCCAGATCAACATGGGCTCGGCCTATCGCAGCTCCGCCTTCGTCGGCGCCAACTGGGTCGAGATCGGCGAGCGCCAGACCGAAGGCGTGGTCAAGGCCTGCGAGGGCAAGTCCAACAAGATCGCGATCATCCAGGGTGCGCTGTCAGCCGCCGCGAGCGCCTATACGCTGAAGGGCGTCGAGAACGTGCTCGCCAAGCATCCTGAAATCAAGGTGGTGTCGAGCCAAGCCGCCGATTGGGACGCCGCCAAGGCCAAGGCGATCACCCAAACGGTGCTGAAGCAGAATCCCGATCTCTGCGGCATCGTCGGCTTCTGGGATGGCATGGACATCGGCACCGCGGCGGCGGTCAAGGAAGCCGGCCTCACCGGCAAGGTGTTTGTCGCGACCTCAGGCGGCGGCGAGCGCAAGGGCGCCTGTGAACTGGTGAAGTCGGGCGCGTTCGATCTCAACATGAGCTACGACGTGCCGACCCAGGCCGCGCAGATGGCCGGCACCATCAAATGGCTGCTGTCGTCGGGCGTCAAGCCCGGCTCCGTCAAGGGCTCGGAATACACCACGCTGATTCCGATCACCAAGGAGAACGCCGATAGCCAGATGGCCTGCTGGAATCTCAGCGACCTCAAGAAATAATTGTCGCGACGCAAGACCCTGGCGTCCCGGACGATCTCACGTCCGGGACGTGGTCCCGAAACTTGCAAGGTCCCGGAATGCCGATGCGCGACACTCTGACAAGCCTGCGTTACCGTTACTGGCCTGACCATCTGCTCGGTGAAATCCTGTCCAAGCGATGGACCGAGACAGCCATCCCGGTGATCCTTCTCCTGATCGTCGGCCTCGCGCTCAGCCGGTCCATCGACAATTTCCTGTCGCCAGCGAGCCTTGCCGATACCGCGCGCCAGGCTGGAGAGATCGGCTTCATCGCGCTCGGGCTGGCGCTGGTCGTCATCGTCGGCGGCATCGACCTCTCCGTCGGTTCGATCTTCGCACTGACCGATTTCTGTGCCCTCTATCTGCTCGACGTGCTGGGCTGGCCGGTCCCGGCGGTGGTGGCCGCCACCCTGCTCTGCGGCGCACTGCTCGGCGCCGTCAACGGCATCCTGATCGGATACCTGCGGCTGCGCGCTTTCATCACCACGCTGATCACCCTGATCATCTACCGCTCGGCCTACGATCTCCTGATCCAGCGCTACTCCAACGCGATCGCGTCGGCCTTCCCCGACATCCCGTCCTGGGATTTCATCGGCAGCGGCAGCATCTTCGGCATTCCGACCGTGGCGCTCGTCTATATCGTCATCGCCATCTTCGGCCATATCTTCATGACCCGGCTGCGCCCGGGCTGGCACATCACCGCGATCGGCGGCTCGCGTCGCTCAGCTTACAATTCCGGCATTCCCGTCCGCCGCACCATCGCGCTTTGCTACGTCGCAAGCGGCGTGCTGACCAGCATCGGCGCGCTGTTCTTCGCGTCGCGGCTTGGCACCGTCGGCGGCGACATCGGCGTTGGCCTGGAGGTGATCGTGCTGACGGCGACAGTGCTCGGCGGCATCACGCTCGGCGGCGGCAAGGGCTCGGTCGCCAAGTCGGCAGTCGGAGTGCTGATCGTGCTCCTGATCACCAATGGCCTGACGACCATGAATGCACGTGGCGGCGTCAACCGGATGGCGCTTGCCGGCATCCTGCTGGTCGCCGCGATGGTCGATATCCGCTGGCAGAAGAACCGAACCCGCATCATCAGCAAAGTCTACGTTGCGCCAACCTATCACGCGCTGCCCCCGCCTCCGCCGACCGAGATCGGACAAGGCGGCCCGTTCGAGCAGAACGACAAGCTGCGCAACGTCGAGTCGATCGGCCTCGGCCGCATCGAGGCGCCGGAGGACGTCATCCTCGATCGCCACGACAATCTGTACGCGGGATCGCGCCATGGCGACATCATGCGCTTCCTCGCACCCGACTATCAGAAGATGGAAGTGTTCGCCCATATCGGCGGCCAACCACTCGGCATGGCCTTCGACCGCGAGGACAATCTCTACGTCTGCATCGGCGGCATGGGGCTCTACCGGATCAAGCCTGACGGCACGGTGGAAAAGGCGACCGACGAGACCAATCGCAGCATGCGCTCGGTCAACGACGACAGCCGCCTGCGGCTCGCCGACGATCTCGACATCACCGACGACGGGCTGATCTTCTTCTCCGAGGCAACCGTGCGTTACGAGATGGACGAGTGGCCGATCGACGGCCTCGAGGCGCGCGGCAATGGCCGCATCATCTCCTACGACACCAAGACCGGCGTGACGCGCACCGAACTGCGCGGGCTCAAATTCCCCAACGGCATCTGCGTCGCCAGCGACGGCCAGTCGATTCTATTCGCCGAAACCTTCGGCTGCTCGATCAAGCGCTACTACTTCGCAGGCCCTAAGAAGGGAAAGGTCGAGGTGGTCATGGACAATCTGCCGGGCTACCCTGACAACATCAATCTCGCCTCGGACGGCAATTACTGGCTGGCACTGGTCGGCATGCGCAGCCCCTCGCTCGACCTCGCCTGGAAGATGCCCGGCTTCCGCCGCCGCATGGGCAAGCGCGTGCCGGTGGACGAATGGCTGTTCCCCAACATCAACACCGGCTGCGTGGTCAAGTTCAACGAGCAGGGCAAGATCGTCGAATCGTTCTGGGACCTGCGCGGCGAAAACCATCCGATGATCACCTCGATGCGCGAGCATCGCGGCTATCTCTATCTCGGCGGCATCCTCAACAACCGGATCGGTCGTTACAAGCTCGACAATGCCGATCCGAACTTCGTCCAGTATGACAAGCGATGGGGGAAGCAATCGTGATCGCGGCCGTCAGAGAGTTCGCCAACCGCTTTCTCGGGCGCGGCGACGCCACCATCACCGTGCCGTCCTTCGACGGCGCATTGAAGCCCAACCAGAAGCTGGAATCCGCCGAAACCTTGCTGACATGCGAGGCGCCGGAGGATCTCGCCACCGATGGAAGCAAGCTCTTCATCGCGGCGGGCCCGCGGCTGATGTCTCTGAATGACGGCACGGCATCGGAGGTCCGCAGCTTCGAGCGGCCGATCTCGGCACTGTGTGCCCTCCCCGGCGGCGGTCTTGCGGTCGCGCTCGGGGGGCGCGAGGTGCGGCTCTACGCAAGCCCCTCGGCCGAGCGGCCAAGCGTGACGCTTGCGGATGGCGCGTTCAACGCCGTCAACGCGCTCGCGTTAGCGGACGACGGCACGCTGATCGCGACGGACGGCTCGGCGACATGCGGCGTCGATGACTGGGCACGCGATTTGATGGAGCTCAACCGGAGCGGCAGGGTGTTCAGGCTTGATCCCGCCAGCAAGACCGTGACACCGCTGGCTCAGGGGCTCGGCCATGCCTTCGGTGCCTGCGTGCATGGCAACGGCGTGCTGGTCAGCGAGAGCTGGCGCCACCGGCTCGTCCTTGTTGCACCGGGCGCACCGCCGCGGACCGTGCTCGCTCACCTTCCCGTCTACCCCTCGCGGCTGTCGAAGGCGGCGGGCGGCGGCTACTGGCTCACCGCCTTCACGGCGCGCACCCAGCTCATCGAGTTCGTGCTGCGCGAGCCAGCCTACCGCAAGCGAATGATGGCCGAGATCGATCCGGCTTACTGGGTTGCGCCGCGCCTGCGTTCCGGCTTCTCGTTCAAGGAGCCGATGCAGGGTGCACACATCAAGACCATGGGCGTGATCAAGCCGTGGGCGCCGCCGCGCTCCTATGGCCTCGTCATCCGGCTCGATGCAGATGGCCAGCCGCTCTATTCGCTGCACAGCCGGGTCGACGGCGCCAATCACGGTATCGTTGCGGCGATCGAGATGGGCGGCGATCTCGTCCTGATCGCCAAGGGACCGGGCCGCGTGCTGCGACTGCCGCT
The DNA here is from genome assembly GCF_056402655.1 of Bradyrhizobium sp. P3_C3. Classification (NCBI taxonomy): domain Bacteria; kingdom Pseudomonadati; phylum Pseudomonadota; class Alphaproteobacteria; order Hyphomicrobiales; family Nitrobacteraceae; genus Bradyrhizobium; species Bradyrhizobium sp. P3_C3. Next base: position 64,577 of record NZ_JBFUGY010000002.1, read on the forward strand.
GTCCGGTCTTGCCGAGGAGTTCCGCTCATGAGCGACATCGCACTCTCGCTGCGCAAGGCCACAAAACTTTACGCCGGCGTGCCCGCCATCGACGGGGTCGACTTCGACCTCCGCCGCGGCGAGATCCACGCGCTGGTCGGCGAGAACGGCGCCGGCAAATCGACACTGACCAAGGTGATGGCCGGCGTGGTGACGCTGACGTCCGGCACCATGACGGTCGACGGCGCCGACGTCGCGCCGCGGACGCCGCTGGAGGCGCGCAATCTCGGCATCGCCATGGTGTTCCAGGAAAACAGCCTGGTGCCGACCATGACTGTCGCGCAGAATCTGTTTCTCGGGCAGGAGCAATTCTATAACCGCCTGCGCGGCATCTACATCGCTGCGCAACAGTTCCTGCAATCGCTCAATTTCGACGTCACGCCGACCGCCACCGTCGGCGGCCTCGGCGCCGCCAAGAAGCAGATGGTGGAGATCGCGCGCGCGGTTTTGCACCGCGCCAAGGTCATCATCTTCGACGAACCGACGGCGTCGCTTACGCCTGAGGAAAAGAAATACTTCTTCGACCTCGTTCGCGATCTCAAGAAGCGCGGCGTCTCGATCGTCTTCATCTCGCACGCCCTGGAAGAAGCTTTGCTGCTCGCCGACCGCATCACGGTTCTGCGCGACGGCAAGCACGTCGTCACCGACGATGCCGCCAACTTCGACCGCGCGGCGATCGTGCAGGCCATGGTCGGGCGCGACCTCTCCAACACGCTCTACGGTGCGCGAAAGAGCAGCGTGCGGCCGCCCGGCGCGCGCGTGCTCACCGTGCAGAATCTGAAGATGGCGCCGATGGTGAAGAATAATTCCCTGTCGGTATTCGCGGGGCAGATCACCGGCGTATTCGGCCTCGTCGGCGCAGGCCGCACCGAAACGTTCAAGATCGTCTCCGGCGTGCTGAAGCGCGACTTCTTCCATGGCGGCGAGATCCTGCTGCACGACAAGCCGGTGCGCTACCGGGTGCCGGCGCCGGCGGTGCAGGCCGGCATCGCCTATGTGACCGAGGACCGCAAGGTCGAAGGCTTCTTCGAGACGTCCTCGATCGCACGCAACATCTATCTCGGCCTGCTGTCGAAATTTCCCAAGGGCCGCATGATGCTGTCGCGGCGAGAGAACGAGGCGATCGGCAGGACCTGGATCGAACGGCTCAAGGTTCGCGCGATCGGCGACGACGGCAAGGTGGTCGAGCTTTCCGGCGGCAATCAGCAGAAGGTCGTGATCGCCAAATCACTGGTTCAGGAGCCCGACCTGATCATCTTCGACGAACCCACGCGCGGCGTCGACGTCGGCGCCATCGTCGAGATCCACGAGTTGATCAACCAGCTTGCCGACGAGGGCAAGGCGGTCGTCGTCATCTCATCCTACCTGCCCGAGATCATGGCGCTTTCGGACCGCATCCTGGTCTCGCGCCAGGGCAAGGTCGTGGAGGAATTCTCCGCATTGGAGGCGACGGAGGAGAGAATCATGTACGCCGCGATTCACTGAGCATGACGGTCTACGGCTTGTGCGCTTTCTGGCGCAGCGCCTCGATGAGGCGCAGCTTTAGTTCATCTGCGGCCTTCTGGCTGACGTCCTGGCCGATCTGCGCGCTCGCCTGCGCCAGCGCATCGGACTTTTCCATAAACTTCCGGCCAGCAGGCTGGGCATAGAACGCCTCGATCTGGCGCAGCTCGTCGACGGTGAAGTTTTGGGCATAGAGAGCGGCGATCTGGTCGATCATCGAGGCAAAGAACGGCGCGTAGATGTCGGAGCCCGGCGCCGTCATTGCGTCATAATCGCGCTCGATCTCAGGCCGGTCCTGTGCGACCACGGGTCTCAGCTTGAGCAGGAGCTGCGGGAGCGCCGCGCGATACTGATCTGCGATCTTCAGCGTGGCGACGAGTTTTCGCGCAGCATCCATCGCCTCGGGCGACGGCCCTTGCGCCGACGCGTTGCAGACGAGGAGCAGGAGGGCGCCGGCAATCGTCAACAAAAATCTCGACATGCATCTCTCCCGAAAAATCGTCCCGGCGACGCGATGTGCTCTCAGCGGCGAGCCGGAGCCGCGCCGATGATCGTTACCGGCGCGCCTTCGCCGGCGGCCTCCCGCTCGTCGTCGACATCCGTCGCCTTGACGAAGAGGCTGGGCACCCGCTCGGCGCGGTCGAGCAGCCACGCCGCCCCGAACATGATGACGAAGCCGGCGAATGAGACGGCGAGTTGCTCCCAGACGCCCCTGGTGAATTGCATCAGGATCCAATGCGCCGAGAACGACAGGAACACGCTGAGGCAAAAGATCGGCAGCGAATGCTGGCCGCAGAGGATGACCGGGTGCACCCATTTCGAATGCAACGCCTTCCAGTGGCGCGGGATGAAATAGATCACCCAGACCGCCAGCGCCAGAAAGTGCGTGAAGCGCAGCATGTCGAGATCGGTCTTGTCGATCGGGTAGATCGCCTTGATCATCCATTTCGGGATCAGCGCCTCGAGCGCAGGGATGTGCCAGGTCATCACGATCAGCAGCGCGAAGGCGAGCCAGGCCGCGGCCAGCGTCATCGCCGCCTTCGACCACACCCATGTTGCGATCTTGTCGATCTGGCCGACGCCACACCAGGCGGCGAACACGAACATCAGCTGCCAGCAGAACGGGTTGAAGTACCAGGTCGTGCCCGGCGGATAGGAGGCGATGTTCCAGTCGAACCGGCGCGCCAACACATACAACACCACGGAGGCAGCCAGCGTCAGGTTCGGCCGGCGCACCAGGCCCCACACGATGAAGGGCGCGGCGAGCACCAGCGTGATGTAGAGCGGCAGCACGTCGAGATTGACCGGCTTGTAGCGCAGCGAGAGCGCCTGACCTATCAGGATGTCCGGATGGTCGAGAAAATTGTGAACGTTGAACTCGTCCGCATACATCGGGTTGTCGAACCTCCTGACCGTGCGCGCGATCTGCGCCGTGAACAGCAGGAACAGCATGATGTGGGCAACGTACATCTCGCCCGCGCGCCGCCACAGCCGCTTCAGCGCGGCGAGAAACCAGCCGCCGGCGACGATCGGCCCGTAGATCCAGCCGACGAGGTAGCCGGAGATGAAGACGAAGAACTCGGCGGCGTCGCTGAAGCCGTAGTTGCGCAAGGTCAGCCAGGCCACGACGTCGTGCGGGATGTGATCGAGGAAGATCATCCACAACCCGATGCCGCGGAAGAGATCGAGCCGCAAATCGCGCTCGACCGGCGCCAACAAAGCTGACTGGTCCCGTGTGATCATGGCCCCGCCTCGTCCGGATGGGCGTCGCGCCGTCGCGGCGCCGATAGATCGGATGCTAAAAAATGTAAATCAAAAGTCACCTGGCCCTGCGGCTAGTGCCGACGGTAGCCGACCTTGGCGTCCGTGCAAGGGGCTTCGTCATCGGGCGCGCAGACCGCGTCCGGCAAATCATGAGACCTTGAACGGCGCCGGCGGGAGGTGGTGGTCCTCCCTGCAAAATGTCGAAAACAACCCCATGCACAGTAGAGACGGTCTCTTAAGTCCTTGCTTTGCCTGCGAAACTCAAACGACCCGTCGGGCAAAAAATCAGCCCGGCGGTACGATCGCACGCCAGGGAGGGAGCAGGGTCAGGTCAGCTCGCCGCCCCGGGCGAGCATCTCGGTCAGCATCGCCTCGGCCTTGTGCTGGAGCGGCAGCGCGCCGCTCTCGGAGGCGATCGCGATGGCCGCGCGCAGGGCGACGATGATCGCGGCCTTGTTCGCCGCATCCGTCGGCGGCGTCACCACGGCCTCGCCGAACAGGGCCTCGGCCTCGAGGCCGGAAAACCCCTGCTGGCGAGCGGTGTTGCGCGCCTCGCGCAGCATGTTTTGCGCAGCCTGGACGTCGCCGAGGCGGAAGGTTGCGAGCGCAAGGTAGATCGAGCTGCGCAGCACCGCCGAGGTATAGCCGACCGCCTTCGCCTCCTCGCGCGCCTCGGCCAGCATGCCGCGCGCCCGGTCGAACAGCCCCTGCTCCAGATAGGCGATGCCGAGGTGACAGGCGAGCACCGGCACGAACAGCCGGATGCCGTGCTTCTGCGCCAGCACAAAACCATCTTCGAGAATGGCAGCGGCCGCGGCCGGCTCGTTGCGCCCGAGCATCAGCCAGCCGCCGCTATAGGCGGCGGCGACGCGGTCGTAGGGGCGGTTGGTCTCTTCCGCGATCGCCGAAGCTTGTTGCTGGAACTGCTCGGCGGCGTCGAGTTCGCCCATGACGGTGTGGGTGAAGCTCTTCATCATGCAGCAGAGGAGCAGTGTGTATTTTGGGGGAGTGGCAAACGGCGCGCTCGCTTCGGGTCCCATGAGATTAGCGCGGCCTTGCGCCAACATCTGCTCCGCTTCGCGATATCGACCGGCGAGAAAATAGGCCTGTCCCAGATTGTATTGTGCAAGGTTGCGCCAACCCGGGTTGCCTGACTTCTCGGCGAGGCCAACGACCTCCTGGCCGAGCGCAACCGCTTCAGTTGGCGTTCCGTAGAAATTCTGTCCACCCGCCATGACGGTCATGGCGGCGACCTTTCTTCCGATGTCGTCAATTCCACTAGCCCGGCGTTCGGCCTCTTTTCCGAGATCGATCCACTCGGCAACCTGACCGGACCAGATGAATGCCATTCGCGCCTCCATCCGGAGGTCAATTGCATCTGCCTCCCGCGAGAGAGTCATCGGCATCTTGTCGAGCGAACTCATCGCGATCCCGAAATAGTCGACCGCATCGGCATACGCCGAGCGCACAAGACATTTCTGCGCGGCACCTCTCCCGTACCCGAACGCTTTCAGCCAATCCTTCGCGCGCATCGCGTGGTAGCAAAGCGTGTCAGGACCGTCGCTCCATGTCTCGTCGCTTTCGAAGGCCGCAAGTATTCGCCCATGTATGTTCTCGCGCACCTTTTCGACCATCGACTCGTAGGTCACTTGGCGGACCATCTCGTGCTGGAACTCGATCGAGTCCTCAAGTTCACTATCGATCCTGACGAGGATCTCGGCTCGGTCGAGCGCTCCGAGGCAATCCTGGAGAATGTCTTCGGGCAGCGCGGCGACGTTCCGCAGCATCATCACGCTTGAGCGCGGCCCCAGCGCCGCCGCTATTTGGAGAACCGAGCGCTCCTGCCTTGAGACACGATCGAGCCGCGCCGCAATCACCCCCTGAATGCTGGTAGGGATGCCGAGCTCGTCAATAGGTCGAACGAGCGCAAGGTCACCCCACTGACCGCGAAGCGTGCCACTATCTTTCAGTCCACGGCAGACTTCCTCGAGAAATAGAGGAACGTTGGCAGTATGAGAGATGATCCGGTTCTTCAAATCGGTGTTCATCGCCGACGGTCCGAGCATATCGGCCAACATGGCCAATCCCGAATCGTCATCCAGGGGGCGCATTGCAATCACTTCCGCATGGCAGCGTGCGATCCACTCGGGCATGCCGTTCGGCCTGCTCGTGAGAAAAACTATCAGGTTGGGACTCTGTAACGACGCGATTGCAGCAACAACCGCATCGCTGGCTCGGTCGATCCAGTGCAGGTCCTCGATGAGAAGAACCGTACGCTGTTGAAAGGCCAGGCTTTGCACGATGGCGCAACTTGCATCGGAAATGGCACGCGCGCGCGCGTAAGGCTCCAGCTCACTCCAGCGATGATCCGCGACCGGAATATCCAATATGGAATCGATCGCGAGCTGATGGATTGCCGGCAACTCCTTTCGGATGTCGACCAGACTATCCGAATCTCTGGCGGCAACTTCGAAGATCGAAAGTATGGTGCGCTTGAGCGCGCTGAACGGCACGCCCTGAAGGTTCGGACTACACTCGGCGTCAATCAGCCGCCAGCCATCGGCCTTGAGCTCCTGGGCGAACTCATGCGCGAGCCGCGATTTTCCGATGCCTGCATCGCCGATCAGCAGGACCGTCTGCCGGCTTGCACTGGACCTCTCCGCGGCACGTGCCAAAAGGGCCCGCTCAGTCGTGCGATCGACAAACCGCGAAACGCTCCGCGCTCGTCGCACCCGCCAGCTTGAAAGGTCGCTCGCTCCGACGACACGGTAGACCGGCAGCGGCTCGTTGAAACCGCGCAGCACCTTGCGACCCAAGGCTTCGAATCGGACATGTCCATCCGCGAGTTTCTGGCAGGCCTCCGACACGTAGATCCGATTGGCCTCGGCCGCGGCCTCCAGCCTCGCGGCAAGATGCTGAGCGGCTCCTCCGATCTCGTAGACCTTGGAAAATTCGCTGGCGACCATATAGGCGACGACGTGCCCCGAATGGAGGCCGACCCGAACCTGAAGTCCGGGATCGCCAAGACTGCCGACCCGCCGGACAAGCTCGATGGCCGCATGGCAGGCCAGCGGAGCATGGTTGTCGTCGGCGATCGGGGCACCAAAGACAGCGGCCAAGCCGTCCCCCAACTCCTTGCTGACGATGCCGCCAAACTGGCGTACCGCGCCCCTCATGGCCGCCAGCGCTGGCTCCAGGCGTGAGACGGCCTCCTCCGGCTCCAATTCGGCAACAAGCCCTGTGGAGTCGATGACGTCGGCTCGGAGAATTGTCACAAACCGCCGCTCGCTGTCGGGATCAGCACGCCGACGTACCGCCGCCCCACACTTGGAGCACCAGCTATCGTCCGAATCAATCGCCGACTGGCACGCGAAGCAATGCATTCCTGCGCCTTCAAGGATCGCGGCGTCGCTGTCGTCCAGCGCCCGCGAGCAACTCGTGGTAAGAATACCTATCAAGAACCGCTTAGCAATCGGACTTGCCCATCGCCGTTAGCGGAGCACGGTGCGGTTGGCGATCTGGACGAAACACAGTCCTGAGTGGTAGCCTATGCAAATCCCAGCAAAGATGGGGCATATATTCGGTGAAGCCGGGTTGGCAAAACTAACCGGCGTCGCGGAGCTGTATGTATTTTCACAAAGCCAAGGACCTATTGAGGGAAAAGACGATGGGGTCGAGAACTTACACCGGGGCTTCATTCAAAGATTTGATGAACGACAATTATTTCCCGCAGGAAAACATGCAGAGGAGCGTGGACATCCTCAAGGCGTCGCCGGACATCCACGTGCCGACCCTGGAGTACGGCCAGTACCATCTGATCCTGACGCCGGCGGACAAATGGCCGGACGGGAGCGCGGCGTACTGGCACAAGGAGAAGGGACGGGCTCGCGTCGACCTCACCACGCAGTTGAATACGGTCCCGCTGTCCAAGGACGAGCCCGGCGTGATCCCGCTGACGCGATGCGCGCTGCTCGATGCCTGCGTGCGGAAGTGCTTCAATTCCGAGCCGCCGATCCCGATGAAGACGAACATCATCACCCACGCGGCGAGCGACGCCTATGCTGACCGGCACGAAATCCGGCTGGAGTGGGAATACGACAACGGCGAGGACCAGGCGCCGACGCTGCTCCACCTGACGATGGTCTGTCCGTACCGTCCCTGATTCCGAGCGGGAGCAGCAGCGTGGAGGCTTCCGCACCAATCGAAGATGGTCCGTCGTCGCCACAGCATGCGTTGCACGACGGACCAATCATGCCCCGCCCTCTCCGCTCGAAGGCCGCGCTGCACTGTCTCGCGGCCGCGCCCCGTCACGGGCCTGTCGCACGAAGATGATCCGCTACCTGCCAGTGTGCGTGCGAGTCGCCTGCTTGAGGCAGGCGCCGCGTTCGTTTGACAGGAGCGCCCGATGCCGGTTGGACTGCTAGAGGTCGTAGGCACCATCGATGTCAGCCAGTTCTGGCCGGAGGGCCGGTCGGACGCCGACACCACCAAGGTCGTGGTGAATGTCGCCCCTGAGGCGATCCGCTTCCGCAAGAACGACTCGGTGCCGTTCCAGCCGACCCACGTCTTCGAGGGCGCCAAGGTCAAGGGCCGGACCGCGACGGCGCCGATCAAGAACGGCAAGCTCACCATTCGCCTTCAGGGCATCGACGCGCCGGAGCTGCATTATCAGCCCTCGCCGCTCTCGGCCGCCGAGAAGAAGGGCCTGAGCGACGCCAAGCGGCAGGCCTATCACGAGGTCACACACCCCTACCGGCAGTTTCTTGGCGCGACGACGAGCAAGGCACTGCACGACTTCCTCAGCAGCGCCGGCGGGCCGACGCTCGCCTGCCGCGTGTTCACCCATGTCGATGCGCCGAACGAGGTGTTCGACACCTATGGCCGGCTGGTCGGCGACATCGAGGTGACGGTCGCCGGCAAGACCATCGACATCAACCACTGGCTGGTCGAACAGGGCTTTGCCTATCCAACCTTCTACTCTTCGATGAACGACGACGAGATCAAGGCCTTCCTCGCGCTCGCGAAGCCCGCACGCGCGCAGAAGCTGCCGGTCTGGAAGCATCTCGCCAGGACGATTCCCGCCTTCGACTTCGACCTGCGCGAACCCAGGAAGAACGAGACCGACGTGCTCGCGACCGACAAGGGCCCCGTGATCTTGCCGAAGCTCTATCGCCGCTACACCAACTGGTCGGCGCGCAAGAAGGCCAAGGTGACGAGCCAGACCTTCCAGAAGTTTCTGGGCGAAGGCTCCGGCGGCAAGCCCGACACCTGCTACGAGATCGACGACTTCCTGACCAACGGCGTGCACTCGGCCACGCCGCGCAATTTCGCCGACTTCGTCGAGGGCGGCAAGACGATCAAGTTTCAGCCGGAGGGGCTGGTGTTCGGCGAGGCGCCGTCGAGTCTCGTGGGGGCGGACGGCAAGCCGATCACGACGTTCTGAGGAGGCGCGCGCGGCCGACCGGGATCAACGGCGTTTTGTCGCAGATTGTTGCCGGCCGTGAGCTCGCACGTTCATGCGCCGCTATTCTCCTGTCGTTGCAGGCATTTCGGGCGGCCGAGCCTGGCCGATCAAAGACTGCTCGCGCTAACGGTTAGAATTCGATACTACACAACCATAGATTTTTCGTCTATTTTCCTGACCGCGGCCATTGCGGAGCATCCTCGGCAGAAGTCCGAGTGACCCAAGATGCCGGCTCTCAGAGCGAGCCGGTGGATGAGAGCAAGATCAATCCGGCGGAGCCGCCTGCCCGTTCTCTCGGCGGGCCGGCGCCGCAGTCAAGCGACATGGAGAACGGCATGCTGGTTCGACAGAACGTGTGGGAACTTGGCGCCGACTGGGCGGATCCGATTCTCTGGTACGCGCGCGCGGTTGGCGCATTGAGGCCGAAGCCGCTCAACGATCGAACCAGCTGGCGCTTCTGGGCCGGCATGCACGGCTATCATCAGGGCCTGTGGGAGTTCTACGGCTACAAAGCGCCCGCCGAGCAGGTTCCTGCCCAGGCCGACTTCGACGAGTTCTGGCAGCAATGTCAGCACGGCAGCTGGTATTTTCTGCCGTGGCACCGCGGCTATCTGATCGGGTTTGAGAAGCTCATTCGTTCGACCGTCGTGACGCTCGGCGGGCCGCCTGACTGGACCTTGCCCTACTGGAACTACTTCAAACCCGGTCAGGATGGCTTGCCGCCGGCATTCGGCGGCCCGGACTGGCCAGACGGCACAGGCAACAATCCCCTCTTCATTGAACAGCGGTGGGGACCCGGCGATCCCTCGCAGCCCGGCAAGGTCTTCGTCCCGCTCGACGCCGTGAACCTGGACGCGATGGACGTTCACGAGTTCACCGGTGTGGCAAGTGGCGGCGACCGCGGCTTCGGTGGCATCGACACCGGCTTCGAGCACGGCGGCACCAAGCATGGCGACATCGAAAGTCAACCGCACGACCAGGTTCACGGCCTTGTCGGCGGCGAGAAGATGTTCCCGGAGGCGAGCACGAGGCCATTGCCGGGACTGATGTCGTCACCGGTGACGGCCGGCCTGGATCCCATCTTCTGGCTGCACCACGCGAATATCGATCGGCTGTGGCAAAGCTGGAGGCAGAGCGATTCCCAAAACACGGATCCGGAAGAAGCCAGCTGGAAGAAGGGACCTGCCAGCCTCGGCCAGCACAAATTTGTCGTTCCTCTCCCCGACGGCTCGCCGTGGGAGTACACGCCGGAACAGATGTCGGACTTTGCCGGGGTGGGCTATACTTACAGCGATTTCTCGCCGGCAGGCGCGCCATTGGCGGCCGTCGCCGGCAGGACAGCGACATCATCCGGAGCGGTCGCGATGGCGAGATCGACTGGAGCAACAGTTGAGGTGCTTGGCGCCAATGCCCAATCGCTTCCCGTCGCAGGGAAAGGTGCCGAGACCTCCGTCCAGCTCGATGCGCGTACGCATACGAAAGTTGCCGCCAGGCTGGCTGCCGGCCCTGCGCCCGGGGCACGCGCGGAGCAGGTCTTTCTCAATCTGGAGAATGTGCGCGGATATTCCGACGCCACCGTGCTGCAGGTCTATCTGCAGTTTGCGGGGAAGGACGGCGCGCCGTCCTTCGAGCGGCAGGTCGGGAGCATCGGGCTGTTCGGCATCACCAAGGCGACGGAGACCGATACCGGGCACGCGGGAGACGGCTTGTCGTACGCGCTGAACATTACCAAGCCCTATTCGGAGTTCGCCGGTTCGGGCACTGCCGATCCCGCAAAGGTCGGCGTTCGCCTCCAGGCCGTCGCGCCGGTGCAGCAGTCGGCCGACGTGAGTGTCGGCCGCATCAGCATCGTCCGACAGGGCGATTGAAGGCCGCTGATGACGCCCGCGGCCTACGAGCGTCTGCAAATCCGTATTCCGCTCACCGTCGCGGCGGCCACCGCGTGGGCGGCCGTCGTGGCGTCGTCGGACCAGCGCAGGCTCGTCGCCTTCTGCAACAGCGATGTCTGGCCGGCACTGTCGCTCGATCAGCTCGCCCTTGCCATGACGTTCTATTCGCCGGCAACACTCGCCGGCGAATGGATGCTGATGGTCGCGGCGATGATGATGCCGATGCTCGCGGGCGCTATCGGGCACGTGCGTGCACGAAGCCTGCCGCGTCGACGCATGCGGTCGATAGCGCTCTTCATGATCGGATATTGCGCCATCTGGGTTGCCTGTGGCGTTCCCATCGTGCTGGCCGTGCTGGCGCTGCAACTGGTGCAATCATCATCGATCGTCACGATCGCACTGGTGGGATCGCTCGTCCTGGTCTGGCAATTCTCCCCCGGGAAACAGATTTGCCTGAACCACTGCCACGACCAGCCGCCGCTAGCGGCGTATGGGATCAGGGCCGATCTGGCTGCTCTCGGATATGGCGTCACCCAGGGGATCTGGTGTTGCGGAGCCTGCTGGGCGCTGATGCTCGTTCCGTTGGCGACGCAAGGCGGGCATTTGCCGGCGATGGCCGCGACCAGTGCATTTCTGATCGCCGAGCGCCTGGACAAACCGCGGCGCCCGGCCTGGGAGGTACGATGGCCATCGACCGCTGCCAGGCTGCTATGGTTCAGGCTTGGCCTTTGGCGACGCTCGGAGAGCGCCGGAGTGAAGGCAACCTGATCGGTGCCGACGGCACGCGCGACGACGCGATTCCCGTAGGCGACCGGGCAAACTTTGCCGGCGACACCGCCGCACCGGCAATTTTTTCAAGCTGCCGATGAGCGCGAGCCCGGAAACATCGGGAAATCGAACAAATTGATTTGGCACGCACGTTGCTTGCCCTTCGCGATCGTCTCGAGGGGCCGAACATGCAAGTCACGCCAGGAGCATCAATCTTCGGCTACCAGCCTGCAAAAGCCGGCTCAACGACCGGTGCATCGAAGCCGCCGGTGACCGACAATGGTGGGCCCTCGCAAGCAAGCGAGGATGGCGCATCGGGCGACAGCAGCGTCGTGCAGGAATTCCTGAAATACGCGAAGATGAATCCCTTCGACCGTATGCGGGCGGCCATTCTGAAGAGCATGAATCTCAGCGAGGCCGACCTCGCCAACATGACCCCGGACCAGAAAGCGGCGGTGGAGCAGAAGATCCGGGACGCCATCGAAAAGCAGCTGGAGAAGAAGGGCCAGCAGCCCGGCAGCCTGGTCGACCAGTCCGCGTAACGACCGCGCATCACCAGTGGAATGTCGCGCCTTGTCCGGTCTCACCGTGAAATGGGTCGTTGTAAAAGCGATCGTTCCTAGCCGGCTCCCGACTCGAACTTCACCGCCTCATGATTGGTGATGACTTCTCGAACGACCAGGGCATGCAGCTTCCGGGTAAAATCCGGATCGAGCCCGCTCTGTGCGGCGAGGATGCGAAGCCGCTTCAATTGCGCCGCTTCACGTCTGGGATCCCGGGATTCCAGTCCATGCCTGGCCTTGAGCTCTCCGATCGCATCCGTGCAGCGAAAGCGTTCTGCGAGCAGGTGCACCATCGCCGCATCCAGATTGTCGATGCTGCGGCGCAGCCTGGCGAGATCGCCGGCAAACGCTTGGTCATCATCCGTCATCGATCGGCACCTCCAGACAGCGCCGCGGCGGACAACCCGCCCTTCTGCAGAATGAAGCCCGCGATCTCATCGACACCTTGGCCACTCTTCAGATTGGAGAAGATGAACGGTCGCGCGCCTCGCATCCGTCGCGCGTCCGCTTCCATGATCTCCAGATTCGCGCCCACCATGGGAGCCAGATCGATCTTGTTGATCACCAGCAGATCGGATCGCATGATCCCCGGCCCTCCCTTGCGCGGGATCTTCTCTCCTGCGGCGACGTCGATCACGTAGACGGTCAGGTCCGCAAGCTCCGGGCTGAAGGTGGCGGCGAGATTGTCGCCGCCCGACTCGACGAAGCAAAGCTCCGCGTCCGGAAACTTCAGGTTCATGTCGTGGATCGCCGCCAGGTTCATCGAGGCGTCCTCCCGTATGGCCGTATGCGGACAGCCACCCGTCTCCACCCCCATGATGCGCTCTGCCGCCAATGCCTGCGCGCGGGTCAGGATGAGCTGATCCTCCTTGGTGTAGATGTCGTTGGTGATGACGTAGATCTCGTAGAAATCGCGCAGGTGCTTGCACAGCGCCTCGACCAGCGCCGTCTTTCCGGAACCGACAGGGCCGCCGATGCCGACGCGCAGCGGCCCGTTGGTTGCCGGAATGCCAGGTGTGCGGAGAGACCTGCTCTCGCGTTCAATCGTCTTCATGACCGGAACAACCTCGTATATTGGAGCTCGTGCGCGATGGACGCGAGCTCAACCATCAGGCCCGCCGAACCGAGATCGTCGACCGTCTCACGGCTTGCGATTTCACTGCGCGACAGGATCGGCAGCTCAAGCGCCGCGATGGCGAGCTGACCATCGGTCTGGCCGAGAGGCACCAACCGCACCCCCGCGCTCACCAGATTGGCGATGTAGCTGTGCAGGAATGCCGGCAGCGCGATTTCGACGGCAATCCGCTCGCGCGCCGCCCGCGCTCCGAGCAGGACAGCCAGCACCGGCGGGCATTTCGGGTCGGAGAACATGTCCAGAATTCGATCCGGCCAGACGCTGCGAAGGGTCATAAGGCACGCAGACGATTGCTGTGCGGATTCGAGCACGAATTCGGATGTGCCGCGGGAAGCGGCTGCGAGTTCGGCCAGATCCGGGAGCTGATCCTCGGCGCCCTCGGCCACGCATCGGTAGGCTTCGCTGAAGAAGATGGCTTCGTTTCGGCCGGAGCCGTAGCAAAGGTCCGCCTCGAGCCAATCGATCAGGCTGCGCCGATCGGAGACATAGCCGGCCTCCACGGCCCACTCCAGTCCGTGCGAGTAGCTGTAGGCCCCGTTCGGGAACGACGGCGAGAGCCAGCTCTGCAGCCTCAGGAACGCCAGCGCCGTATGTCCATAAGTCTGGTCGGTCATCGCACCACCATGCCGGCAACGCGTCAGTACATGAAATAGCGCTGCGCCATCGGGACCACATTCACCGGCGGACACGTGAGCAGCCGTCCGTCGGCCCGCACTTCGTAGGTTTCGGGATCGACCTCCATGAGGGGCAGCGCGTCGTTGAGGATCATGGAATGCTTGCCGATCGACCGCGTGTTCGAGACCGGCAGGAGTTGCTTGGCCAGACCCAGCTGTCTCGTCGTTTCGAGCGAGGCCTGGCTGACGAAGGCCACGGAATTTCTGCCGGGAGAACGGCCGAAGGCGCCGAACATCGGCCGGTAATATTCCGGCTGAGGCGTCGGTATCGATGCATTGGGGTCGCCCATGATCGCGGCGACGATCATGCCGGATTTCAAGACCATGTCGGGCTTGATCCCGAAGAACGCCGGATCCCAGACGACGATGTCCGCGAGCTTCCCGACCTCGACCGAACCGACATGGCGTGACATTCCCTGCACGATGGCCGGATTGATCGTGTATTTCGCGACGTAGCGCCGAGCCCTGAAATTGTCGTTCTGCCCGGTCTCCTCCGGCAACCGCCCGAACTGCTTCTTCATCTTGTCGGCGGTCTGCCATGTCCGGGTGATCACCTCGCCGACGCGCCCCATCGCCTGGCTATCCGACGACACGATCGAGAACGCGCCGAGATCGTGTAGGATGTCCTCGGCGGCGATCGTCTCCTTTCGGATGCGGCTTTCCGCGAAGGCGACATCCTCCGGAATGCGGCGGTCCAGATGGTGGGTCACCATCAGCATGTCGAGTGCTTCGTCGAGCGTGTTCGCGGTGTAGGGACGCGTGGGATTTGTCGAGGCCGGAATGACGTTGCTCTCGCCGCAGACCTTGATGATATCAGGCGCATGCCCGCCGCCGGCCCCTTCCGTATGAGCCGCATGGATCGTCCTGCCCTTGAACGCGGCGATCGTGCGCTCGACGAACCCGCCTTCGTTCAGGGAATCGGTGTGGATCATGACCTGCACGTCCATGTCGTCCGCGACGGAGAGACAGCAGTCGATCGATGCGGGCGTTGCGCCCCAGTCTTCGTGCAGCTTCAGGCCGCACGCGCCGGCTTCGATCTGCTCGACCAGGCCCGCGGGTAGGCTCGCATTGCCCTTGCCGAAAATGCCGAAGTTCATCGGGAACCCATCCAGCGCCTCGAGCATCCGATGGATGTGCCATGGCCCCGGCGTACAGGTCGTCGCCGTCGTCCCTGCGGCGGGTCCGGTCCCACCACCCATCATGGTCGTGACGCCCGAGAAGAGCGCCTCGTCGATCTGCTGCGGGCAGATGAAATGAATGTGCGTATCCATTCCGCCGGCGGTGATGATCTTGCCCTCGCCCGCGATGATTTCCGTCCCCGGCCCAATGATGATCGAGACACCCGGCTGGATGTCGGGGTTGCCCGCCTTGCCGATGGCGGCAATGAGCCCGTCCTTGATCGCGATGTCGGCCTTGACGATTCCCCAGTGATCGAGGATCAGCGCGTTGGTAATGACCGTATCGACCGCCCCCTGCGCGCGCGTGAGCTGCGATTGTCCCATGCCGTCGCGGATGACCTTGCCGCCGCCGAACTTGACCTCCTCGCCATAGATCGTGAGGTCCTTCTCGGGCTCGATGAACAGGTCAGTGTCCGCCAGGCGCACCTTGTCGCCGACCGTAGGGCCGAACATCTGCGCATAGGCCGCGCGGCTCATCGTGTGGGACATGTCTTCCTCACCCTATTCGTTGGCGCCGGACGCACCGGTCGCCGATTCCAGAGGTCCCATCACGCCGCCGCTGAAACCGTAGATGCGCCGCGCTCCGGCAAACGGAATCAATGAGACCTCGCGCGACTGACCCGGCTCGAACCGCACGGCCGTCCCGGCCGGGATATCGAGGCGGCACCCACGGGCAAGGGATCGATCGAACACGAGTGCGGCGTTCACTTCGGCGAAGTGATAATGGCTGCCCACCTGGACCGGCCGGTCGCCGGTATTGGCTACGGCAATCGACAGTGCCGTCCTGTCCCCGTTCAGGACGATGTCGCCTTTGGCCGGAATGACCTCCCCGGGAATCATGCCACGCCTCCAAGCAGCAGCAGCCCGACAAGGCCGGCACAAACGCCCGCCGCGCGAAGCAAGCTTCTTCTGGCGGCGTTTCCTCCTGAGAACCCGATGACCATGCCGGTCAGGAGAAGAGCGGCGGTCGCCGTCGTGAAGCCGATCACGTAGGGAACAAGCATCGAGACGGCTTCAGTTCCGTGGGCGTGACCATGGAAGAACGCGAACAGGCCGACGGCCGCCGCGCCCAACATGACGGGCATCCTGAATTCGAACGCGACGAACACTCCCAGCGCCACCACCGAGAGGCTGATCGCCGCCTCCACAAATCCCAGCTCAAGTCCTGCGCTTGCCGCGGCGAAGCCGCCCAGCATCGCGATCAGAAAGGTCAGCGGCCACACGGCTCTCGCGGATCCGCCCACGAGCGCGCTCCACGTTCCCACCAAGGTGATCGCAATCAGATGATCGGCGCCGCTGAACGGATGGACGAGACCGGCGTCGAACGAACTGCCCGCGCCGGGAACAGGATGAGCGAAGGCCGGCGCGGCAAGCAGGCTCAACGCGGCGACGCAAATCGGGATGATACGCATCATCAGCTCCTATCGGATCGGGTTGTGCACCGGGACAAGCTTGGTCCCGTCCGGAAACGTCGCCTCCACCTGGATCTCGCGGATCATTTCCGGGATGCCCTCCATGACCTGGTCGCGGCGCAGCAGCCGGCCGCCTTCGGACATGAGATCCGCGACCGATCGTCCGTCGCGGGCACCTTCCATGATGGCATCCGAGATCAATGCGATGCTTTCGGGATAATTCAGCCTGACGCCTCGCGCGAGCCGGCCGCGCGCAACGATCGCGGCGAGGGCTATCATCAGCTTGTCTCGTTCCCGTGGCGTCAGATTCAAGATGCTCCTCCCACTTGGCCGCGTTGCTAACAGGACCACATCTTCGGCACTCCGAAGGGACCGGATCCGAGCTCATGGTCGAGCTGATCGAGGAAGCGGCGCAGACCTCGCCTGAGATCCACGCTTGCAATCGCGGCGACCCGGACCACGATGATCGCGCCCACGATCGTGACGCCGCACGCGCATTCCAGCGAAGCACCGATCTCGCGCAATCTCTCGAGCCGGGCCTCGAGACCCGGACCGAAATAGATCATCGTTGCGATCGCCTTCCAGTTCGAGAGCAGCGCCGTCTTCCGAAGCTGCAGGAGCGCCTGGTCGGAGGCGAGGAAGCCATCCGCCCATACCAGACGGCCGTCGACCCTGACGCGCCAACTGTCCAGGATATGTCCGGCAAGAACCTCCTCGCCGCTCTCGATGCGGCCAAGAACCAGCCATTCGAGGGCAATCAATTCGGTGCCCGAACACACATCGATCTCGGTCTGCCGCGCAATGCGTGCCTGGTTGAAGACGATCGTCTCTTGCGGAAGCCACGCAAGCCGGGCATTTCCCTCAGCCCTTAACCGCGTCCGGATTCGCGCAGGCCGATCCAGCGCCCGATAGACCTTCTCCGCGGCCTGCGTGGTCACCGCGACCGACGCATTCCCTTGAGCGACCACCTCGATCCTGATCTCGTCGCCGCCTGCGACACCGCCCGAGGTATTGATGAGGACCGCCTCCTTGCGCCGACGATCGTCGACATTCGGGAAGGCAACGGCCATCGGAAACTTCTGATAGACGTCGATGATCTCCGTGCCGTTTGCGGCGCCGGAGAACACCACGCGAGCCTCCCCGGCAGCGCGCTGCAGATCGAATCTTTCCGTGGCGCCCTGCCCTTCGCCCGGCTGGCCGGGATGAGCCGCGGATGTCCCGCGAGAGCGCTCATGAATTGCTTCAAACATCCGTCTCGGGGCTCATGATTGACCGTGTGTGTCTCGCATATCGGCGAGGGAGAGGCCGGGCGTGGAACGGCAATGCCGGCCACGCCCGGACCTCATGTCGCGAAACCGGGATCAGAAACCCGCAAGACCCTGGGAGCCGTTGTACGGGATCTTGACGCTGCCGATCTCCTTCAGCGAACCGTCCGGCTGGGTGCTGTAGCTGACCAGCTTCGAGGCGTTGCCGTAGATCTGATAGAGATAGGCGCCATCGGGCGAGATCCAGCTATCGCTGGGACCGCTCGTCACGGTTCCGTTCAATCCCCTCGCGGTGCCGTCGCCGGGGACCTTCGGACACGCCGGATCGCACGCGATCTCCAGGCCGCTACCATTGATCCGGTAGCTGCTGATGTTGCTGTAGCCGAAATTCGTTGCGTAGATCGTGCGATCATCGGGCGCGACGGCCAGCCAGCACAGCTCGGACGGCAGGCCCGCGCTGGTGTCGATCTTGACGAGCGGGCCGATCTCGATCGAGCCGTTCTTCTCGATGGTGCAGATGGAGCATCCGTCACCGACGGCATAGCCGATCACGAACGTATTCGGACGCTGATTCAGGAACGCGATGTAGAACGGAGAACCGCCCTTCGCATCGTAGAACCTGGCCGTGCCGAGCGACCCGTCCTTTTGCAGGGCGAACACGGCGAGGCCGTCCGGATCCGGTGCATTCGACGCGATCGAGTGCAACGCGCCGCCGGCGCGCTGGACCCAGAGAATCGGCGAGCCGTCGGGATACAAGCCGGTAAGCGCGATCGGCTCATCGAAAGTGGTGCCGACAAGCACAAGCTCCTCGTTGGGCGAGACCACGACCATGGTGGAGACGCGGTTCCGCTTGCTGTACGTGTTCACCGTGTATCGCTCGGGCCGCGTCTTGAGCATGCCTTCGGCATCGACCGACATCAGCCGAAGATGATCCGGTCCGAACGCGTGCAGCACGAAGAGGGTGCGCGTCGACGGAGCGAAAGCCAGCGATTTGGCCGTGCCGCTCCTGCCCTCGACCGGGTTGCCGGTCGACTTCACGTCGAGCAGCGTGAGACGACCGTCGCTCTCCAGGCGGAAGCTCGAAACGGAATTGTCTCCGCCATTGGTCGCAAACAAGAAGCGCCGATCGGATGTAATGATGACGCTTCCCGCACCCTCGTAAGAGTTGGGCGCGCTGTCCTGGCCGCTGATCGGCTTGAATTCACCGGAGCCGGCGCCGCCCGTCTTGATACGCGCGACCTCGGCCAGCTTGCCGTCCGCCTGCCGCGTGTAGTGAATAATGGCGTTATCGATCTCATTGGTCTGGATATAGAGATGGCCAGTCTGCCCCTTCGACATTCCCATCTCGCTCGTCGTCGCCTCTTTAGCCATCTCTCGCTCCTTTGATGATTGGCTTTGGTAAATCGAATGACTTTCGGTGACCTGCACCATCGCTATGGCTTCAACGGAGGGTATCCATCGATGTAAACCCAGTCGGACGTCCGCACGGGCACATGGCACGCCTGGCATTGCGCCCTGTAATTCGTCGTCGTCGTTTTTGAGCGATCGCCCGCGTCGAACCAGGACCATCCCCAGCCGTCGCCCCACAACGCGCTCTCCGGGTGTCGGTTCGCGGAGTCCTTCACCATCACGAACCACCCCTTCAAAGCATCGGCGCGGCTGACGGTACCGGTCGTCATTTCAGAGGTCGCCGTCTTGAACACCTCCTTGACCAGCACCGCTCCGTCGGGGAAGCGCTTGTCCTTCCGATAGGCGTCGATCACTCCGGGCGAGGCGTACACGACGTGAAGCTCCTTCGAGCCGTGAGTGTCGTCTGCCGCAATCGCCCAGCTTCCGAGGATTTGATAGGTCGTACGATAATCATCGGGCACGTGCAGATGCCCGTCGCGGTCGGCAACGCTCGCACCGGTCGAAACGCCATCCGCCGCGTTCGCCCGCAACTGTGACTGCCTGACCGCGGACGCGATCCCGAGGATCACGACGACGGCGACACAAGCGGCTTTGAGGATTTTCATGCCGATTTTCCGCCGATCACGCGGTCACCGCGCGTCCTTGTTGTCCAGCAGCGGGTAGAACTGGGTCCAGACCTCGTCCTTCTTGGCGTTGGCGATATGGCAGTAGGCGCACTCGTCCTTCGACTTCACCTTGGCCGTCGGCGCCTTCGGTTCGTGGTGATTGAAGTTGAAATAGCCCCACCCGTTGGTGTCGGCGAAGCGCTTCGAGTCCTTGACGGTGACGTCGGCGCCATTCCACTTGCCCGGGAAGTAACCCCGTCCCGACGCCTCCGTTCGCGAGCCGTCGGCGTTCTCCTGCGGCAACGTCAGCTGCAGCTCCTTGAACAGGATCGTCCCCTCGGGGAATTCGCCGGTCTTCTTGTAGATCGCGTACGAGCCCGGCTCGATATAGACGTTGTGGAATTCCGGGAAGTTCGCCTGCCCGCCGTTGAGGGCATTTGGCGTCAGCGGCGAGCCGACATAGACCCACTCGTGGAAATTCTTCGGCAGGAGCAACTGCCCGTCCGCGGTGTATTCCGGCAGGTAGCGCGTATTGCTCTGGGCATTGCTATCCTTGAGCGATCCGAAGAACAGGATCGTTGCGACCGCACTGCCTACGATGACCGCCGCTGCTGCCTGGACTCTCACGCGCATTGTCTTCTCCCGCGACTGCGGCCGAACGCGCGAGGCGCCGGCACGATTGACCTGTCGAGAGATGACTTAGCCAGTCGCGGAAGATCCTGCACGCTGGGGATTGCTTCCGCTTTGGCCATCTTGATGCATTCCGTGCCGAACCTGCGATCGGTGAAGAGGTTGACGCTGCGGACGAAGACGCGCGGCCCCAATCGGCGCCGCGATCGCGGCGCGGACGGCCATGGAAACGACCGAGAGGGTGCAAGGTCAGCGGGTGAGGTCTGAAAGCGGGGCTGCTCTCAGGGGGCGCTCGCGGCAGATCCGGTAATTGTCCTGCCAGGGGCGAAGCCGCTCGAAGGCCGCGCTCGCGGCCAGCACGTCGAAGTCGGCGTTTCGCCGACCTATGATTTGCATCCCGACCGGAAGTCCATCCGACAGACCCGCCGGAATCGAGGCTGCCGGATGACCGGTGAAGTTGACGAAGTAGGTCAGGGCCCATCCGATCAGAGGATCTATCTCGACACCATTGATCGACTTCGGTCCAGCCGTGTTGCCGTCGCTGGCGTTGTCGACCGGCGGGCACGCGACGGTCGGCGTGACCAACAGATCGAATCTTTCAAGGACGTTCTGGAAGGCATCGTAAACCTCCGACCGGACGGCCTGGTCGCGGAAGAAATCGAGCCCCGACATGCGATTGGTCTTTTCGACCCAATCCATGTATTCAGGCGGAAAGTCGTCGCGATGTTTGCCGAACAGATCGATGCCGTCGCGCTTCATGTTCTCGATCGCCTGCAGGTTCAGAAGCATGTAGAGACGCGACCAGACGTCGCTCAGCTCCCGTTGCGAGCGGACGATGCCGAGCTTCACTTCCTCCACGTGAGCGCCGGCTTCCTCGAACGCCTGTACCGCACGGCGGACCGTCGCCGCGACCTTTCCGTCGACCGGAAAGACGTCCAGATCCGGACTATAGGCGATCTTGAGGCCCCGGATCGAACGACGGGTCGCCGCAGTGAAGTCGACGGGCGGCTCGATCAGGCTGAAGGGATCGCGCGGATCAGGGCCGGCAAGTACGTTCAGCGCAATGGCGGCATCTTCGACCGTCCGCGTGATGGGTCCTTCGAACAGGAACGGAGAGTCGGCCACGCCGAACGCGTTGGGACGCACGAGAAACGGCACGCGTCCGAACGACGCCTTGTAGCCATAGACTCCACACCAAGCGGATGGGATTCGTATTGAGCCGCCGGCATCCGTACCTTCTGCAATGGGTAGCAGTCCATCGGCGACCGCCGCGGCGCTTCCTCCGGATGAGCCGCCCGTGTTCTTGGCAAGATTGAACGGGTTGCGCGTGGGACCAAAGAGGTAGTTGTCGCAGGTGCCCCGGAATCCCATGAGAGGGCTGTTGGTCTTGCCGAGGAACACGGCACCCCCACGCTTCTCCATGCGCTCGCAGAACACGCAGTAACCGTTCACGACGTGATGCTTGAGCGCGCGGATGCCGCCCAGGCTTGCAGGCCAGCCCGGCTTGAAGTCGAACAGATCCTTGAGCGCCGACGGGATGCCGTGCAGTGGCCCCCACGAGTCGCCGGCGACCAATGCGCGCTCGGCCTCTTTCGCTCTCGTGCGGGCGCCGTCGAAATCGAGATAGACCAGCGCATTCAGGCTCGGGTTGCGCGCTTCGATGCGCCGGATGAACGCATCGACCACGTCAACCGGCGACAGATCACGCCGCCGGATGCGAGCTGCCAGTTCGTGCGCGGTGAGGTAAGCGAGTTCGTCGGAATGCAAGGACCGGCTCACGCTCGACATCGTCTCCTCCTTCTGAACCACTTTAGGACGAGGCCGCATTTGACATTGAAACAGTTCTTGCCTGCGCAGCCGTGATTGCTTCGTCTTTCGCAATCTTGATGCATTCACCGCGACGGCCATCGACAAGGCATCGATCAGGGTTCATGTGCGCTGACGTGGGCTGCAGGTTACGCCGACGCGCGTTGGGACATCCTGCGCGTCACCGCACAAGGGCACGCTTCCATGGACCGACCTCCCGCTTCTCGCGGCTTCAAATCCAAGCGACAGACACCCGAAGCCGCCCGGCTGCCGCCGGGCCAGTATCTGACGACCGACTTCCCGGTGCTGTCCGCCGGCCCCACGCCGGATATCCGTGTCGCCGACTGGAAGATTGCGCTTCAACTCGGCGGGTCGTTGCTGGGGAAATGGACCTGGGACGAATTCGAGGCACTGCCCCAGACCACGATCACGGTCGACATTCACTGCGTCACCAAATGGACGAAGCTCAGCACGGTCTGGCAGGGCGTTAGCTTCGACGATCTTCTCAAGGTGGTCGGGGTGAGCGAGCCGCCGGACGCCTATGTCATGGCGCATTGCGACGGCGGATACACCACGAACCTTCCGGTGGCCGACCTGGTCGCGGGAAAGGCGATGATCGCGACCCGCTATGAGGGTCTGCCGCTCGCCCCGGCGCACGGCGGCCCGGCGCGACTTCTGGTGCCGCATCTTTACTTCTGGAAGAGCGCAAAGTGGCTGCGAAGGCTCCGCTTCATGCCCAAGGACGAGCCCGGGTTCTGGGAATCGCGTGGTTATCACAACTATGGCGATCCCTGGCGGGAGCAACGTTATGACGGCGACTGATGCGCCTCTGCAGCAGCCCAGGATCGCGTGGCAGACCGGTCGCGTGCAGGCCATCGTGGCCGTAACAAGCCGGGTGAAGAGCATCATCCTGCAGCCGGCCAACTGGTCCGGGCACTGGCCCGGCCAGCACGTCGACATCCGTCTCACCGCCGATGACGGCTATCAAGCCGAACGAAGCTACTCGATCGCATCGCCTCCGGAAGAAAAGCTGCTCACTCTCACCGTCGAACGGATCGAGGACGGTGAGGTGTCGTCCTATCTCCTCGACGAATTGCGGGTTGGTGACGCTCTCGAATTTCGTGGACCCATTGGGCGGCATTTCATCTGGAGCCAAACGCGCGGTGGACCGATTTGCCTGGTCGCGGGTGGCACCGGGATTACGCCTTTGATGGCCATGTTGCGCCACCGCAGGAGGTTGCTCGCACCCATACCGGCATCATTGATCTATTCGGCACGCAGCCTTGCCGACATCGTGTACCGCGATGAACTCGATACGATGGCTCACAGCGATCGTGACCTGCGCCTGGTCTATGCGCTCACCCGCGAGCATCCGAGCGACTGGAACGGACATCGGGGACGGGTCAACGAGGCGCTGCTCGCAGAGAACAGCTTTACGCGCGAGGAGAATCCCACGTTCTTCATTTGCGGTCCCACCGGGTTTGTCGAAGGCATCGCGAGCATGCTCGTGAAGCTCGGCTTCGACCCTCTCGCCATAAGAACCGAACGTTTCGGGCCAACAGGAGCATGATCGCCATGGCAGACAACATCGCCGACCTCATTCTTGGCGGTGATCCCGGCACACACTTGCTTCAAGAAGCCTTTGCCTTTGACATCACCCTGACGAAGATCCGGTGCGCGGCATGCAACACCGTGTCCTGCCTTGGCGCTCTCGCTGTCGACGGCGGGCCCGTGGAGGCGCTCGTCAAGTGCGCCGATTGCGGAAGCGATCTGATGAGGGCGACGCGCACTCAGAGGGGATGTGTCCTTGAAATGCACGGTGCCCGTCACCTGTACTTCTGAAGACCGCGCCCGATCGCCCGCCAAACTCCGAATCAAAGACCCGACATGCACGGTGAAGACGTCCACCTCGCTGAAATCGAGCGCCAGATTGCCGCCACGGCGGCGAAACTTCGCGAGCTGATTGAACAGTCGGCCTCACATGTCGCCGCGATGAGCGAAGAGCTTGTCGGCCAGCGAATTGACGATCAGGCCGCACGGCTCGAGATTCTGATCAGGCGCCGCGACGAGCTCCTCAGAGCCAGATCCGGCGAAGACTGAAAAGGACGGCCGGGGCAGATCGGGAAGCGTCAGCCGTGAAATTTCAACCCGTCGACGATCTTGTCGATCACCTTGCGCTCGGCGCGCATGGAAATCCCAACCAGATTCAGGTCTGTGCGGGAAACTGCCTTCACGACCTCGCGGTTGGCGGCGTCGTGAGCGGTCCTGAACATGTCCTCGGTATAGAGCCCCGGCGTCACTCCGCGCGTCAGCGCGCGATCGAGCGCACGTGACAGCGCCGCGCGGTCGGCGCCATAGATCAGGATGGGCTGGCCGATCAGCGGCAGATATTTCGTCCCGGAGCCGTCTTCGTAGGGATCGCCGATGCAAGCCGGGAAAGCCGCCGCGATCCCGCTGGCGAGGAAGGAGGCCACATTCAGCTTCTGCCACGGCTCAAGGTCGGTGCGGACCACGACCGCGATCTTGGTGTCAAACTGCATGACGGTTTTGTCGCCATTCCTCAGCGTTCGCGAAGTGCGAAAGAGCCCTTACTCCATGCTTGCGCGCATCGAACGCTTTTGCAAGTGGCCCATTTCCGCGGACGCCCTTCGGGTGCAAACCGATTATATCGATTTCACCTCGCCGCCGTCCATCCGCAATGCCGAGCCGGTCATCCAGCGCGCGCCGGGCGATACGAGGAACGCCATCAACTCGGCAATCTCCTCCGGCTCGCCGTAACGCGCGATCCCGGCGTCCTTGGGAAACTTCGCCGTGGCTTCCTCGACGGTCATGTTGTGCAGGGGCGCCCAGTGCTCGAGGTAGGAGCGGCGGCGGCCCGTCATCACCGGCCCCGGCAGGACGCTGTTGACCTGGACGCCATCGCTGATTCCCTTGTCGGAGAACGCCTTTGCCAGGGCGACGATTGCAGCGTTGATGGTGCCGACCGCGGCATAGGGCGCCTTGGGGAAAGAGGCCGAGTTTCCCGACATCAACACCACCGCCCCCTTCGCAGCCATGAGCGACGGCCAGGCGGCGATCGTGAGCCGCCGGGCGCCATGCAGCTTCAACGCCAGTCCGGCGTCCCACTGTGCCTCCGTCGTCTCGAACAGATCGACCTGAGGTACCGCGCCTGCGATATTGAGCAGGGCATCGATCCGGCCGAACGCCGCCAAGGTCTGGTCGACGACGGATTGAGCGGCACGAGGTTCGGCCAGATCGGCATCGATCACCAGCACCCCGGCGCCGGCGGCCCGGACCGCCCTTGCGGTGTCCTCGAGATTGGCGCGGTTTCGCGCCACCAGGACAAGCGCCGAGAAATCGCGTGCCAGGCGCACCGCAGTCGCCCGGCCGATTCCCTGGCTCGCCCCCGTCACGATGGCGACTGATTTCGACATATGAACCCTCCCGAATACCAAACTTGTAAATATCAGTCGCGAACGACGACCATCTTTCCGACCGCCTCGTTCGCCTCCATGACGCGGTGCGCCTCGCGAATCTCGTCGAAGCGAAAGATCCGCGCCGGCTTGACGTCCAGCCGGCCGGCCGCGGCGTCGGCGGCGATTTCCCGCAGCGGCACGTCGGAGAGCGGAAACCCGGGCGTGCCGAACACGAAGCTGCCGAAGAAGGTCAGGTAGACGCCGCTCGGCATCTGCAGCAGCGGGTTGAAATCCGGAATCGGATCAAGTCCACCGAGCCAGCCGGCCAGACAGGAGCGGCCGCCGCGGCGAAGCATGGCGAGGGAGTCGAGCACGACGCTGTTGCCGACGAGGTCCAGGACTGCGTCGACCTGCTTCGCCTCGGGCAGATGCTTTGAGAGATCGCGCCGTTCAATTTCGCAGCGCGCGGCTCCGAGCTTCTCCAGCATGGCAAAGCGCTCCCGGCTGCGCGTCGTCGCGATGACGCGCGCGCCGGCATTGACCGCAAGCTTGAGTGCGGCCTGACCGAACGAGGACGTCGCTCCGCGAATGACGAGAAGCTGACCTTTCGCGAGATCGAGATTTCGAAAGAGACAGGTCCATGCCGTCGCGAAGGTTTCGGGGATCGCTGCGAGCTCGGCCCAGGGCAAATCCGCATCGATCAATGCGACATTCGAGACCGGCGCACGCGTGTATTCGGCGTAGCTGCCGTTGATGGTCCGGCCGAGACCGCCCATCAATGCGGCCACCTTGGCGCCCACCGGAAATTCTCCGCCCGGGCACGACTTGACGAGACCGACGCATTCGATGCCGCTGATAGCCGCCGCTTCGGCCCATTCGCCCCGGCGCATGTGCATTTCCGCATGATTGATGCCGAATCCCTTGACCTCGATGACGGCATGACCAGGCTGCGGCTCCGGCTCCGGAACGTCCCGATAGACGAGGCTGTCCAGGCCACCGAATTTTTCAAGAACGATAGCGCGCATGACGGCTCTCCTGACGTTTCTCGCGGCGAGGGAAGCGGCGGTTACCCATTCGAATTCAGCTGGCTAAGAAAATCGCCGATCGCCGCTGCGATCTCCCGCGCATGAGTCTCGAGCGCAAAGTGCCCTGTGTCGAAGAAGCGCACTTCCGCACCCGGCATGTCGCGCTGAAACGCATTCGCACCCGCCGGCAGGAAAAAGGGATCGTTCTTGCCCCAGACCGCCAGGAAGGGCGGCTTGTGCTTGCGGAAGTAGGCCTGGAATTCCGGATACATGGCGACATTGGTCCTGTAGTCGCCGAAAAGATCGAGCTGGACCTCGTCCGCGCCAGGGCGCCCGAGATAATGGTTGTCCAGCGTGTATCCGTCAGGGGAGACCAGGGAGGCGTCAGGCACCCCGTGGGTGTATTGCCAGACCGTCGTCTCCGGCGAAAGGAATGATCGCAGCACCGCCCGATTCGCTTGCGACGCATCTTGCCAGTAGGCCCGGATCGGGCTCCAGCCTTCGCTCAATCCCTCCTCATAGGCATTGCCATTCTGCGAGATGATGGAAACGATGCGCTCGGGATGCCGAAGAGCCATCCGAAAGCCCGTCGGCGCACCATAGTCGAAGACGTAGAGCGAGAAACGGGCGAGTCCGATGACTTCCGTGAACCGTTCGATCACCTGCGCCAATGTGGCGAACGTATAGGCAAAGCTTTCGCGAGCCGGCATGTCGGACTGGCCGAACCCGGGCAAATCCGGCGCCACCAGTCGGAAGCGATCCGAGAGCGCCGGGATCAACTCGCGGAACATGTGGCCGGCGGTCGGAAATCCGTGCAGCAGCAGCAAGGCGGGCGCGTCAGCCCGTCCAGCCTCCCGGTAAAATACGTTCAGTCCGTCCACGTCCGCCTTGCGGTATCGAATGCTCGTCATCTGCGGTCCCTCCCTCGACACCTGTTGCGCCCGGTGAAATCGATGTTCCGATGGCAGCCGATCCGAGGCGGTCTCACCTGGACATTCGTGACTCGGGACGATCCGGTTACAGGTTCCCCGGGGATTTCTGCCCGTACGAGACTGCCTGTCGCCTGCTCTGCCCGATTTATCGTGCCTCGGATCTATTCATTCGAACTCCCTGCGATAGTCCGTAGGAGTCCAACCCGTCGCTTTGCGAAAGGCGGAGCTGAAGGAGCTCGTTTGCGCATAGCCCAGGCTGAGTGCGATGTCCGTAATCGATACCGCGCGATCCGCCAGCCGCAGCTTGGCGAACTCCATGCGTCGCTGCACCTGATACTGGTAGGCCGGGATTCCGAACGACTTCTTGAAAGCGCGGCAGAAGTGGTGAACGCTGAGCCTGACGAGCTCGGCGAGCTTGAGGAGGCAGACCTGTTCTCCCAGATGCCCCTCGACGTACTCGACCACGACACGCTTCTGCCAACCCGCGAGACCTCCACGACTGACCGCTGCCGGTTCGCGAACAACATCGTGATCAGACCTGGAAAGCTCGTGGGCGAGCACGCCGCAGAGCGCTTCGAGGTAGGGCGCGCAATTCGTCTCGGCGCTCTCGATCGCCTTCTTCAATTTGGAGGCGGTTTCCCAGACCAGCGGATCCTCGAAGTATATTCTTGGCGCGAGCCCGGCCGCACCGTCGTCGGACTTGTGAAGCGCGGCGGGATCGAAATAGAGGAACGTCACCTGCGCAGACGAGGCGGCCTCATGCCATTCCCGATAGGCGCGTCCCGCCGGGACAAAGGTCAGCCTGTGCTCGGAGCCTCGCAGCTTCGACGAGCAGAGGCCATCGATGGAGGTCTCACCGCTTTTCCGTGCTCCCTCGTTGTACAACGCCAGGAGATGTCTCGATCCCTGAAAGCGAAATTCGATCCTGTTGCCGACCGGGAGGTGAACGCTCTCCGAAAACCACCAGCGCCAGCCTATCCCAAGGCGCTTCACCGGCTCGGAAGGCGTTATGCTGACCGTCGGATGAAGCGCCGCGTCGGACGGCCTGGAAGACTGCGTCTCATTCACCGGCCGGATTGGCGAAGCGGAGACCGCCATCCTTGGCGTGCTCTCATTCGAATTTGATACGTACATCCCCATCGTCGTGCCCTGTTCTGTGCTCCGGATGGCCGCGTCCAATCGTCAACGAATTTCTGCACGGAGGAGATGCCCTGATCGCCTGGATACGGGCGTTGAAGCCGCAAGCTGCACGTGGCGTTACCTCTCCGGTCAAGGCGCGCTGCCAACGCCGGCTGGCAGCACCGCACAGGGGCAACATGCTTTTCATCGCGCTGGCGGACAATCTCACGCTTGTGCTGTTCCGGCCCATACTTAGGTATGGGTCGCGTGCAGGGACGGCGCCGAGGTGATTCAGCACGAGATGCCAGTCCCGGAGGGGAAGCTTCAGCCCTGGAGTTGGAGCGCTTCGGCCATTCGCACGAGCATTGCCGCGGTTTTTGCCCCGAGCTTCCGCATCACGCTGCCACGATGCATCTTGACTGTCGCTTCGCTGATCGAGAGCTCGCTGGCGACCTGCTTGTTCATCAGACCGGATGCCACCAGCGTCATCACTTGCCGCTCGCGCGTGGTCAGCAGTGCAAACTTCTCCTGCAACTGCGCCAGGTGCGCGCTGTCGTCGCGCCGATCGATGTCCTTTCGGATCGCGGCCGTGATCGCATCGAGAAGATCCTGATCTCGTATCGGCTTGGTGAGAAAATCGACCGCCCCCAGCTTCATGCCTCTTACCGACATGGGAATGTCGCCAAAGGCGGTCATCAGGATCACCGGGATTCCGACATTGATTTTCGTCAGGTACTCCTGCAGCTCCAAGCCACTCGTGCCGGGCAATCTGACATCGAGCACCAGACACGCAGGGGCGTCCGACAGTTCAACCTTGAGGAAATCCGAAGCAGATCCGTACAGGGCGACCTTGTAGTGCAGGGACTCGAGCAGGTCGCCAAGGGACTCGCGAACCGCGCGGTCATCGTCGACAATATGCACAACGCCGGAAGGAGGCATGTCTACCGGCTTTCCGACGTCTGAACCGCCTGGCGAAGCGGGAGAGCGAAGGTGAACTTCGCTCCGCACCTCCCGTTTTCTTCCACCCATAGCTGTCCTCCGTGGAGTTTCACTATCTTGCGGCAGATCGACAGTCCCAGACCGAGTCCCGCTCCCTTCGTCGTATAGAGCGTCTCGAAGACCCGCTCTCTATCAGCCGGGCTGATGCCGCCCCCCGTATCCGCGATTGCCACGGAAATCATACCATCGGCGACCCCCGAAGAGAGGGCCAAAATGCGGTTCCCGTCCTCGACCGCGGCCATGGCCTCGATCGCATTGCGCACGAGATTGAGCGCGACCTGCTGGACCTGAACACGGTCCGCTTCGACACGCGGCGATGATCGATCGAAGTCGGTACGGACGATGACCCCGGCCCGCTCGATTTCCCTGTTCGACAGAAGCAGAACCTCCGCAACCGCATCGTTGATATCGAACTCGGCAAAATGGACCTGCGTGCCCCGCACCAGAGAGCGGACCCCGGTCACAACCTCCGCAGCCCGGCGTGCCTGCCTGATGATGCGCGCGACCGATTTCCGGGCCTCCCCGGCTTGAACGGGATCCCGGGCGAGCCATCGGAGGCAAGCTTCCGCGCTCATGATCATGCCCGTCAGCGGCTGATCGATCTCGTGAATGATCGAGCCGGCGAGCTCGCCAAGGGACGTCAGACCCGTCGCCCGCGCAAGCTCGTTTCGCGCGTCGGCGAGAGCCTGCTCCGCCGCCTTCCGTTGCGAGACATCCGTGATGATGCCTTCCAGCTCGAGGTCTCCCGTGGGGCCCTCATCGAATTGCCCAACGGCCACGACATGCAACGTCTTGCCGTCCCGGTGGACCACGCGGTACTCGTGGGTGAAGGGCGACTTCGTGCTGATCGCCTCGGTGAGGTCCTGCTCCAGCGCGGGATAATCCTCGGGATGGACCCGGCTCCTGAACACCTCGAATGGGACGGGGTTCACGTCCAGGTCGATATCCAGGATGCGGTAACATTCGCGCGATCCGCGCGAGAGCAGGGTGCGCGTGTTCCAGCGATAGCTGCCCATCCCGCCGATCTGCTGACCTCTGACCATCCACATATTGGTCTCGCGCAGCGCCTCGAACAGGCGGACGGATTCGAATGAGACGGCGGCCTGATTGGCCAGCATGGATGTCACCCAGACGCATCGCGGCGTGAAGATCTCCGCATCTCCATCCGCTTCGAGATAGAGAACGCCAATCGCCCAGTGCTGGTGAATCAACGGCAGGCACAGCTGCGCTATCTTTCCAGACGGCGGGTTTGCGGGATCGATCAGTGCCGAGCTCTCCGCGCCGGCTTGCCTCACGACCGTTTGCTTTCGATCGAGCACCTGTTCGGCAAGGTCGCTCGGCAAGCGGAATTCGGCGTGCGGCGGGAAGGAGGCAAGGAAGTTCGCCCTCTCGCGCGGGAAGCTCGCATCGGCCTTGGCAAGCAACTCTCTTTGTCCGCTGAGCAGGATCGCCCCCCGACTGGCCCCGGAGTAACTCAGCGCCTCCATGAGAAGAGCCTTGGCCAATCCCTGATAGCTGATTTCTCTCGAGATAATCTGAAACGCCTTTGCGACCAGATCCAGTTCGTGCGTCTCGTTATCAAGCCTCATACCGAGATGTCTCGTCGTGAAAATCATTTCCAGACGTCTCGACGCATCACCCCGCCGCTTGCGTATCGAGGGGTGGGACGAGAGCGCGTCAGTACGCCGCAACATGTAACGGGACTTGCGAACGTTGCCAAGTTTGGTCGCGAGAGCCGCGGTTCACGAGCCCGCGCCATGCACGTCGTTGCGCATTCGCCCCGATTCTTTTCGAAGCAGGTGTAACCGATGCGACGTTTGCTCCGAATGTCCACGAAAGTGCGGAGCAACGGCATTGCGCCCCGCTCGCCGTCGGCATGACTCGCCTGCTGTTCAGGCCCGATCGGGGCGTCGAGACACTGCCGGGCAGGCCTGCATCGGCAAAGGACGAGAATGATGACCGCGGACTCTCCGAAGACAGAACGCCTGAATGCCCTCTCGGATGCGGTTTTTGCAGTCGTTATTACAATTCTCGCCCTGGACCTGCGCCCGCCACACGCTCCGAGCCTCGATGCTCTATTCGAACTCTGGCCGAGCGTCATCGGCTACGCAGTCAGCTATCTCTTCATCGCCATCGTCTGGGTGAACCATCACCATCTTCTGCACTATGCCAGCGCGGCGACACCCCGACTGATCTGGGGAAACTTCGCTCATCTGTTTTCCGTATCGCTGCTGCCGTTTGGATCGCGAGCTCAAAGCTGGCGCCGCTGTATCTCAAGCCTCAAGTCGCAGGACACGGGCCGCATCCTGCTTCAGCAGATACAACGATACCGCAAGCAGCACGACATCCTTCATCAGGAACGGAACGTTGCCAGTCATCGCCGGAAAGCCGCCTGCAGCAGCGTCCCAACCGTCCGGCATAAACGGAATGATCGTGACTGTTGCGATGAAGGTGCCGGTCGACCCTAGGGCGCCCAGAATCCCGAGGCGCTTGCTCCAGAAGCCCGCGAATATCAAAGCACCAAAGGTCCATTCGGCGACGCCGAGGAACCAACTGGCACCTTGATGGCCGAAAGCGGGATAGAGCCACCAGATCAGCGGACCGTTGCTGATGAAGGGGTCCAGGCGATCCGCCTCGTACGCCCACCATTTCTGGTAGCCGAAGAAGAAGAACAGGATCACCATCGACGCCCGGACAATGTGGTAATCCAGGTCTCCCGCAAGCAGCCCCGATATCGGCAGCCTGCTTGCGAACGATTTGCGCGGGGCACTCGCCAATGTACTCATGGTGTCGATCCTCCTGATCCTAACTGACAGGCCCTTGCGTGGTCAGCGTCTGACCGAGATCGATCAGAAGCCGGCAGACAAGACCGTCGGGTGCGAAGTCGAGATCGACCTGCGCGCCCGGCAGGGCCCTTGCGATCAGTTGCGTGCCAAAGCCTCTGCGTTCTGGCTTGGTCACAATCGGTCCGCCGCGCTCGCGCCACTGGATCGCAAGACCTTGTCCGCCGAGATAGGGCGGACTCTCCCAGATCACCTCGACGGCTCCTGCCGTCGATGTCAGCGCGCCGTACTTGCTCGCGTTGGTAGCCAGCTCGTGAATGATGACGTGCAGCGCCAAGGCGAAGTGCGGCTCCAGCGTGAGGTCCGGCCCCGCGAGCAGAATGCGGCCTCTGTGAAACATCGCGTGCGGTTTGAGCGTTCGCTCCAGCATCGCCGCGAGAGACACGCGCTGCTCTCCCGCGGATTCGATCATCCTGTAGGCGTCGGACAGGGTCGCGATCCGTGCCGAGAGCGCCTCGCGAAAATCGGCGGTCGTATTCGCATCAGTGTTGTTCACGAAGCACAGAACGATGCTGAGGATATTGCGCATGCGATGCTGCAATTCCCTGACGACAAGCTCGAGCTCGTCATCCCGGATCGGAGCGATCCGCTCAAAGTGCGCGCACCCGCTTCCGCCGTCGTGGAACGAACCGGTGACAGTGTGCCTCATGTGCAGACCTATCGCTGTTTGCTGAACCGGATTTCGATCAACACCCGCGGCAGATTTTCAGCTTCTTGTCGAGATCTGCGTCCAGACCTTCCAGTTTCCGGTTGAAGTCGGTAATGCGCTTCTGCAACGCATCCTCGGCGACTGAATTCGGCATGAATTCATTTCCGCGCGGCTGCACCTGGACGGTCTCAGCCGGGCTCGGCGCTTTCGGCGACGGCGCCGGGAGTGGATCTGCCAGGGCGGTTAGAGGTATGGCGGCGAAGCTCAGGATGAGGGATGAACGGAGTTGCATGGTCGCGCCTCAACGCAGTTGATTGCCATGATGACGCGCACATTATGCAGCATGTGTACGAGCCTCGCTGTTCGTGGATTGCGCCGATTGAGGCGATATTGTTGGAAATGATTCCGTCTGCGCCCCGATTCATCCTAGGGCGCCGCCGGCGCGGGCCTTTGCTCCGCGAGAATGACCGAGAAGAGCCCGCTGTCGTCACTCCAATCGGCGACGGGATGCCATCCGCCGGCCTGCAGCAGGACGAAGGCATCCCTCCGCCCGTATTTGAGGCTGTTCTCCGTGTGGATGGTCTCGCCCTTCGACAACGAGAAGACGCGACCGTCGACCTCGAAGCGGACGTCGCGCGTGGCTTCCAGATGCATCTCGATACGCGCCTCCGCATCATTCCAGCGTGCCAAATGGCGAAAGGCGCCCAGGGGAATCGAGCCGCCCAGCTCGCGATTGATCCGATGCAAGAGGTTGAGATTGAATGCGGCCGTCAGCCCTTGCGTGTCGTCATATGCCGGCAGCAGAACATCCTGATGCTTGATACGATCGATGCCGATCAGCAGCATCGATCCGGCACCCAGGGTCACCGCCATCGCCCGCAACAGATCGACCGCCGCAGGCACAGTGAGGTTTCCGATCGTCGACCCCGGAAAGAAGCCGAGGCGCGCGGTCGCCCCAATCTCTTCCGGCAAAGAAAAGGGATAAGTGAAGTCGGCCTCGGTTGGATAGATCGGCAGCCCCGGGAATGCATGGGTCAGGCCTGCCGCAACCTCCCGGAGGAATTCGCCCGAGATGTCGATCGGCACATAGGCAGAAGGCTCCGTCTCTGCCAGCAACAGTCGCGTCTTTGCCGACGAGCCTGAGCCGAATTCTATGACTGCGCGGCCCGGCCCCGCGAGCGCGGCGATTTCCGATGCTGCGGACGCAAGGATCGATCGCTCGGTTCGAGTCGGGTAGTATTCGGGCAGCAGCGTGATGGCTTCAAACAGAGCCGATCCGCGGCGGTCATAAAGCCATCTCGCCGGAATTGCCTTTGGCGCGAGGCTCAGCCCTTCCATGATGTCATAGCGGAACGCCGCCGTCAGGTCGGCCACCGTAGATCGCATTTCGTTCTGGAGTTGAAGCAATTTCGGCTTTCCTTCGCACGACGTCTCGGTCGGCCCGGCCCGCGGCCGCAATGACGTCAGGAGACCAATGTGGACAATTTCTTCAGGCCGCGATGGATATTGATCTTGACCAGGGCCGCCGACTGTCCGGTCGCACCGGCCGCTCGCGCGATGCTCAGACCATTGAGCTTCACGAGGCGGATCACGCTCTCTTGCGCAGGCTTCAACCGCCCAAGCAGCTGGTCCAGCGCGGCAGCGCTGATCGCGGCACCTTCGTGATCCTCGATTGCGATGTCTTCGTCGAGCGCGAGCGCGCTGTAGCGAGACGCATCGCGCACACGATCGACCCATTTATAGCGGGCAATCGCCGTGACCCAGGCGCCGAAGGGCTTCGAGGCCGCAAACGTGTGGCGTTTCGCGTGAATGGCCAGGAGCACCTCCTGCCTCGCATCGTCGGCGGCGGGATAGGGAAGCCGGCGCGCGTAGTAGGCCCGAAGCCACAGATCCAGCTCCCGCAGCAATCGCTCATATGCGTCTCCATCCCCTGCTCGCGCCGCAAGCAAGAGCCGGCCCCATCGCTCCGAACAATCGTTCCATCTCTCCCAACGGGCCGCCTTCCGGCGATCATGACGCGGCGGATCCGTATCCCCCCGGGGTCGTGCACGCCCGGGATCGTCGCCGCAGGACGATGGCGTCGCCATAGAGGACGTGATGTCGTCACCCGAGAGCGCTTTCATCTTCGAAGGCTCCTGTCGAGACACTCAAGCAGCGCGCTCGTTTCGAACGGCTTTCTGAGAAGGCAGAATGCGCCGATCGAGGCCGCTTCGGCGTCCAGCTGCTTGTGAGGAAGCGCGGTAATGAGAATCACCGGCGCTCCGACCTTCTGCTGCTGGAGCTCGCGAACGAGGTTGAGCCCACCCATTCCAGGCATGTGAACGTCGGCAATGATGCAGTCGAAGCTGAACCGGCCGGCGTAGCTCAGCAGCGCTTCGGCCCTGTCAAACGGCTCGGAGCGGTAGCCGATCGATCGCATCAGATCCACCAAAGACAGGCACAGGGCCTCGTCGTCATCGACGACACCTACGTAAGGGACCTTCACCTGACTTACCCTCGCAAGACGCGATCATCATCGAAACGCGATCGCAACACGGGCGATTGAAGCGCAAGCCGCTCTCCAGTTGACCAGGCGGCTGCTGTCGTGGCGTTCGATGCTTGTTCGCGAGAGGCACATGTTCGGTCTCCCCAACAGAGGAAAATCCAGTAGCTGCGCCATGATCGGTTGCGCATGTCGGCCTCGAGCATGCGTTCGGTGGGTGCCTCCGACAATCTCGCGATTGTGATGCACAGACCCATACTTTGGTATGGGTTTGCGGCGCCAAGGGCGAGCCACCGAGGGCGACGCGATGTCAGGCCACGCCGATCCCGGCCGCCTGCGGCCGAACAGCGCAAGTTTGAAAAAAGCACGATAATCCGCGCACAGCGCGTCCTTCGAAGCTTGGCTACCGTTCGGATAACGACAGACGTCGACGCCGCCCTTGCCGCCAATCCGCGACCTCGAGGATGAGACGACATCAGATGGACCATCTCATAAAGAAACTGTCCGAGCTCGATCTGGTCAGAGGTGATTTTGACTACCATGCCACGCGTGTGGCGATGATCATCGTCTTCTTCGTCTTCAGCTGCCAGAAATGGTTCGACTACGAAGCGCACGCGTTGATTCCGTTCATCAGCAATGGTCCGCTGATCTTCTGGCTGTATCCGGTGTTTGGCGTGCGCGGCGCGGCCTACTTCCTGGGTTCAGCGGAATTGCTGTTTGGATTGCTTCTTCTGCTCGGCTTCTGGAACAGAAGACTGGCGGTCCTGGGGTCGCTGGGTTCATGCGCGACCTATGTCGCCACCGTCACGATCATTCCGTTTTTCCCCGACGCCTGGGCCGCGCCGGCCGGCGGCTTTCCTGCGGCCACGTTGCCGTTCCTCTTCCTCATGAAGGACGTCGTACTGCTTGCGGCTTCCGTCTATCTGCTCAAGCGGGACCTCCTCCGGGCAGCAGCCGACGTATCGCCGGCTCAGAACGGGATTGTTCGACAGGAAGCGATGCAATAGCGCCGGGCAGCACTGGAAGAGCAGGATCAGCGTGCCGGGCCGCCTGATGAACGCAGCTTCCCAGCCGGCCGCCACGGCGTTGCGCGTATCCCAAGCGTGGCAGGCGATCATGCAGAGCTGCGAGGGACGGACGCCAAGTTCATTCTCCATTCGAGCGTAGGTTTGCGGCGACGGCTTACAGATCTTGACACTGTCCTCGCTGAATGACCTTTCGAAGAATCCCGCAATTCCCCCACGCTCAAAGCTGGAGGGTCTGGAACTTCAGCCAGGTTGTTCGCAGAGTGAACAGCCTGAAGCCAGCAGCGCGGAGCCGTCTTCCAGTTCACTATTCCGATCGATGACGGCTTTGCAGTTGGTTGAGCCACGCCCCGAAATCGGAATGTGGCCCATACCGCGGCTCCGATCCCGGCTATTGTTGGGGATTGGCGTTGGGAGTACGTTCCCGAACGGGACAGGTGAACACCTTTCCCTCCTTTTCAATCGACTGGCCGGCTAGTTCCGGAGTCCGGCAGATGGACGTATCCTCGCGGGTATCCACGAATGGCAATGCCGGTCTCAAGGCGTCATGGGACGACGGCGAGCGCGTCTTTTGCCGTGAATGGCGCCGGGGCGCCGATGGAGACGTCAACAGCGTCCTGACCGTAAGGGCGGCGACGGAACATCCGCCGGCCGCGGTCCTCGACCGGCTCGCCCATGAATACGCCTTGCGCGACGAACTCGATGGGACCTGGGCCGTACGGCCGCTGGAGCTGATCCGCGACGGTGGTCGAATCTTGCTGATACTGGAAGATCCCGGCAGCGAGCCGCTCGAACAACTGCTCGGCGCGCCGATGAAGCTGACCCGGTTTCTGCGATTGGCTCTCGGCATCACCACCGCCGTCGATCAGCTGCATCGGCAGGGCCTGGTCCACAAGGATTTGAAGCCGGCCAATCTTCTGGTGACCGGGGCAGACGAGGTCAGGATCACCGGATTTGGCCTCGCATCTCGCTTGCCGCGCGAGCGACAGCAGCTCGAACCACCGGAGACCATGGCGGGCACGCTGGCCTACATGGCGCCCGAGCAGACCGGCCGCATGAACCGGTCCGTCGATTCCCGCAGCGATCTGTACGCAATCGGCGTGACGTTCTACCGGATGCTGACGGGCGCACTGCCGTTCACCGCGGCCAGTCCGATGGAATGGGTGCACAGCCACATCGCGAGACGTGCCGTTCCGCCCGCCGAACGAGTCAATGGCGTGCCTTATGCCGTGTCGGCGATCATCATGAAGCTCCTCGCCAAGACGGCCGAGGACCGCTACCAGACCGCAGCCGGTCTCAAGAGCGACCTCGAACGGTCACTCGCCGAATGGGAAGCGCAGGGACGAATCGATGATTTCGTCCTGGCCCAAACCGATACACCGGACCGCCTGCTGATTCCCGAACGGCTCTACGGCAGGGAGCACGAGATCGAGGCGTTGCTCACCTCGTTCGATCGCGTCACCCGGAGCGGCACGCCCGAGTTGATCCTGGTGTCCGGCCCCTCCGGTATCGGCAAGTCCGCTTTCGTCGACGAAATGCACAAGGCCTTGATCCCGTTAGGAGGGTTCTTCGCCTCCGGCAAGTTCGATCAGCACAAGCGCGATATGCCTTACGCGACGCTCGCGCATGCGCTTCAAGGCCTTATCCGAGGCCTCCTCGCCAAGAGCGATGCCGATCTGGCACCCTGGCGTAGCGCACTGCACGAAGCGCTGGGCAATCTCGGTCAACTGATGGTGGATCTCGTACCGGAGCTGCGGCTGGTGATCGGGGATCAGCCACCTGTCCCGGATGCCCCCCCGCAAGACGCACAGCGACGCTTCCAACTCGTCGTTCGACGCTTCATTGGCATCTTCGCCAAGCCTCACCATCCACTCGTGCTTTTCTTCGACGACCTGCAGTGGCTCGACGTGGCCACACTGGATCTGATCGCGTTTCTTCTGAACAGATCCGACCTGCAAAATCTGCTTCTCATTGCCGCCTATCGACGCAAGGATGTCGACGTCAAACATCCGCTGGCACAACGGCTCGTCGAAATTCGGGCCTCCCGTAAACGGGTGCGGGAAATCGACCTGGCACCCCTCACCAGCGCTGCCGTCGAGGAATTCACCGCGGATGCACTTCACTGCGAGCCGGCATACGCCATGCCCCTGGCGCAGCTGATATACGAGAAGACGAACGGGAATCCGTTCTTTCTCACGCAGTTTCTGCGGGCACTGGCCGAAGAAGAACTACTGGCCTTCGATCATGACAGGCGACAGTGGCACTGGGATCTCGAACGCATCAAGGAAAAGAGCTACGCCGAAAACGTCGCGCGTCTCATGGTCGGCAAGCTGAGCGGTTTGCGCGACGAGACACGTCGGGCCCTGCTGGAGCTGGCCTGCCTGGGCAACAGCGCCGAGATCGCAATGCTCTGCCTCGTGCACGGAGCATCGGAGCAGACGCTGCACGCTGATTTGCGAGACGCGACGCGTCTCGAGCTGGTCCGACGCCTCAAGAGCTCTTACGCGTTCGTGCACGATCGCGTGCAAGAGGCCGCTTATGCGCTTCAACCGGACCAGGACAGGCGAACGACCCTGCACCTTCGGATCGGTCTGGTCCTGGCAGCGCAGCTGACGCCCGACGAAACCAACGAGCGCGTCTATATCGTCGCCAACCAGCTGAACCGCGGCATCGCCGCTTTGACGAACGGCGCTGAACGCGAACAGGTCATTGCCGTCAATCTCGCCGCGGGCCGGCGCGCCCGAAATGCAACGGCTTACCACGCGGCGGCAACCTACCTTGAAATCGCCCGCGAACTGCTCGGAGAGGAAGGGCATCCGCGGTGCAGCCGGGACGCCTTCGCGATCGGCCTGCTCCACGCCGAATGCAAATTCCTACTCGGCGAGCTGAACACGGCGGAAGCGGAATTGACGGTCCTGTCGCAGAGCTGTTCGGACATTCAGGCGAGCGCCGAGGTCGCCAGACTCCAGGCGCAGCTATACACCACCGCGGGACAGCTCGAGCGCGCGGTCGACGTTTGCCTCGCATTTTTGCGCAGAACCGGGATTGACTGGTCTCCTCATCCCAGCCGCAGCGAGGTGGACGAGGATCGGCGACGCCTGCGGAGCTTGACCGAAAAGCTGTCCGACGAGCAGCTTCATGCGCTACCGCCGATGACCGATCCGGATCATCGTGCGACCATGGGCGTCCTGGCCGACCTCCTCACGCCTGCGTTTCTCACCGATCGCAACCTCTCCGACACCATGCTCTTGGAGGCCACTCGACTGACGCTCCAGCACGGGACCAGCCCTGAAGCGTGCTACCCGCTGACCGCCATATTCGGCGTGCTCGCGAGCAATTCAACCGATGCTGAACTTGGATTCCGGCTATCACAATTTGGCGCAGCCCTTGCTGACAGGCAGCCGCAGACAGGGCTGAGCGGCCGGGCGCTTTTGGTATTCGGCCTTCACGTGACCCCATGGATTCTCCCGATCCGATCGGGACGGCCGTTCATTCGGCGCGCACTCGCAATCTGCTTGACGACCGGAGATCTGGCATTCGCGGCGTATTCGCATCGCGGACTGATATCGGTGGATCTCTTCTGCGGCGATCCGCTCATGGACGTCTGCTCGCGCGCCGAGCGGTCTCTGGCATTCGCCGAGGGTCTGGGCGTCCGATTGGCTGCGGAGGGCCTCATCAGGCAACGAGATCTGGCGCAGAGCCTTATGGGGCGCAATGGCCGGAATGACTTCGAGAGCCMCGCGGCGCTTCAGCCCTCGGATGCGAGCGAACCGATAAGCGCCTTCTTCTACTACGCGACGCAAATTCAGATCGAAGTCATTGCCGGACGTGACGATGTCGCGATTGCCCTCGCCGCACGCGCAGAAGCGCTCTCATGGTGCGCCCGCTCTTATTCGGATTTCACCGAATACCGGTTCTACACGGCGCTCGCTCATGCCGGGGCTTATCACGCATCGCGCCCCGAGGATCGCGAGCGACGCCTCAACGACCTCCGCGAACACCACCGCAAGCTGACAGTCTGGTCCAACCGTTGCCCCGCGAATTACGCTGCCCGGCAGAAGCTCGTCGCGGCGGAGCTTGCGCGCATCGAAGGTCGCGAACTCGAGGCGGAACAACTGTACGAGGAATCGATCCGATTGGCGCAAGAATCCGGCTGCGCCCAGATCGAAGCGATCGCTGCGGAACGCGCAGCAGGGTTCTACGAGGCGCGCGGCATTCGAACGGTAGTTCTGTCCTACCTGACAAAAGCGCGCGATTGTTACGCGCGCTGGGGCGCCGAGGCGAAGGTGAGCCAGCTCGAGAAACTCCATCCGGGCCTGCGGGAGCGAGGATCCGCGCTCAGCGCCGCAGGGACGATCGGTGCACCTGTCGAACAGCTGGACCTTGCGACGGTTCTCAAGGTGTCGGAGGCTGTTTCAGGCGAGATCGTGCTGGAGAAGCTCACGGAGACCCTGCTTCGTTCGGCCATTGAGCATGCGGGTGCGGAACGCGGAGTGCTGATTCTACCGAGGGGTTCCGAGCTGAGAATTCGGGCGGACGCGGTGACTGGCGGCGGTTCGATCACTCTCGATCTCGCCGATTCACCGATCTCCGCCGCCGAAGTCCCGATGTCGATCGTGCTTTACACGGCTCGCACCCAGGAAAGCGTCGTGCTCGACGATGCCTCGACGAGCAGCGCGTTCGGCGGCGACGAGTACATCCAGAAGAAGCACGTCCGATCAGCCTTGTGCGTGCCGCTCGTCAAGCAAGGCAGGGCGGTGGCATTTCTGTATCTCGAGAACAATCTCGCCTCGCGCGTCTTCACACCCGCCCGGATCGCGATTCTCAAGTTTCTCGCATCCGAGGCCGCGACCTCGCTCGACAATGCCCGTCTGTACCGGGAGCTTCAGGAGCGGGAGTCGCGGATCCGCCGGCTGGTCGAGGCCAACATCATCGGGATCTTCATCTTCGATCACACCCCCGACATTCTCGATGCCAACGACGCGTTCCTGAAGACCATGGGATATGATCGCGAGGATCTCGCCGCAGGCCGGTTGCGCTGGGCAGATCTGACGCCGCCCGAATGGCAGGAGCGCACCGACCGCGCCCGGGCCGAATTGAAGGCGACGCGGGTTGTCCACCCGTTCGAAAAGGCGTTCTTCCGCAAGGACGGCAGCCGGGTGCCGGTGCTGACCGGCGGAGCCTTGTTCGACGACGAGCAGGAGCAAGGCGTTGCCTTCGTGCTGGATCTCAGCGAGCGCAAGCGCGCCGAAACCGAGGCACGCGAGAACGAGCAGCGTTACCGCGAGGCTCAGATGGAGCTGGCCCACGCCAACCGCGTGGCGGTGATGGGACAGCTGACGGCGTCGATCGCCCACGAGGTCAATCAGCCGAACACCGCCGTCATCGCCAGCGCACAAGCGGCCTTGAGCTGGCTCGATCACCAACCACCGGCACTGGAGCAGACGCGCAGGGCGCTGACACGCGCCATCGAGAACGGCATTCGCTCCAGCGAGGTCATTGAGCGAATCCGGGATCTCGTCAAAAAATCACCGCCCAAACGGGATGCCCTGGCGATCAACAACGTCATCGGCCAAGTCATCGAACTCACGCAGGCCGAAGCAGCGCGGCACGATGTGTCGATCCAGACGGTATTCGCCGATCGTCTGCCCAAGGTCATCGGGGATCGCGTCGAGCTGCAGCAGGTCACGCTCAACCTGATCCTGAACGCCATCGAGGCCATGAGCGAGACAACGGGGGGCAAGCGCGAGCTGTTGATCCAGACCGCGAGAGCGGATGCCGAGAGCATACGCGTATCGATCACGGATTCGGGACCGGGCTTGTCGACGGAGGGCCTCGCGCGGCTGTTCGAACCCTTCTACACGACCAAGTCGGGCGGCCTCGGTGTCGGACTGTCGATATGCCGCTCGATCATCATTGCGCATGGCGGCAGGCTCTGGGCGACTGCAAACGAACCGCGCGGAGCCGTCTTCCAGTTCACTGTTCCGATCGATGACGGCTTTACGGTTGGTTGAATCATCTCGGCTGGCGTCATCACACCACAAAATTGGTGGGATGACCTGTAACCAAGGCCGGGCCGCGGACGAAATATAGCCATCGGATCGCGCCGGCGAAGCCAAGCACGGGCCGGAACAGGTCCGCCACCGACCGACGGTGCGCTGCAAGGAGAGATCAGTTGGGACTGTCCTGGCAACAAGGCCCGCTTTCAACGGGAGCAATCGGCCGCTTTCTCGTCCCCGAGCCGCTGCCCAAGCGAATCTTGTACGTCGAACCATTACGCCGCCGCCTCCGCGTGCGCTTTGGGGGAAGCTGGATCGCCGATAGCGAACGGGTGCTCCTGCTTTTCGAACCGGGCCGTTATCCCGTGGCCTATTTCGCGGAGGCCGATGTTTCCCCACATGTGCTGGAACGCACCGAGCACATCACTCAACACGCCGATCTTGGGCCGACGTCTTGGTACAGCGTTCGAGTCGACGAGCAACGCATCACGGCGCGCGGAGCATGGCGGCACACCAACCTGCCCGCCCATGCAGGCGATCTGCAGGGTCTGATCGCTTTTGCCTGGCGGGCCATGGATGCCTTCTACGAGGAAGACGAACGCATCGTGGGCCATGCCGCCGATCCCTATCACCGCATCGACATCCGCCAGACCTCTCGTAACCTCGTGGTCAACCACCAGGGCCGGGTCATCGCCGATACAAAGCAGCCGCTGGTCCTTTACGAGTCCGGCTTTGCACCCCGTTGGTATGTTCCACGTGCCGACATCGATGAGTCTGCCCTCACTCCGGTAAAGCTCCAGACCTTCTGCCCGTACAAGGGCCTCTGCAGCTATTATTCCATCGGAGACGCGCGCCAGGCGGCATGGTCGTATCCCGACGCCTATCCCGAAGTCCGCCGCATCTCCAATTTTGTATCGTTCGAGCCGGACATCGTGACGGTCCATCTCGATGGCACGCAGCTTCGTCTCGAACCCGGCCAATTGGTGGTTCCACACGGCCCCGATCGTAATCTTGACATCGCCGAGGTGGTCGCCGAGCCAACGCCTGGTGGCCGGCCCGCTGAAGCTGCAACCAGTCCCCTCCATCGACGCTCGTGAGACGAACGAGCATATCTTCGAGATCGCACAGCATTCAGCGTTTCGCGTCCACGATTATTGTGGCCCTCAACGGAGCCGCTCATCCCGAGCCTCCACTACGGGAGCGCCACAATGTCCCATCGTTCGAACCAGACACGCTCGATCCGCTCCGCTTTTGCGGGCCTTCTCCTGATCGGCTTGCTGTCGCCCGCACATGCCTCCGACCGGAACAGCTCTCTCGACGCCCTCCCCGATCTGCCGTCGCGGGCCGCCGCGCGTTTCGCCTCGGCCGAGCCGACGTCGCGCCTGCCCTGGCTCGCTCCGGTCGGCCACCGTCAGCCGAGCCGGGCCGATGCGCCTCAATCGGATGCTCTGTCGGCCTGGGAGCGCGAGCAGCAGCAGCGCGATCAGATGCTGGATCGCAAGCTCATCATCTGCCGCGGATGCTGAGCTAGCCCGGCCACCTCACGCTCGCCTGCCTAGGCATTCTCACCAGCCGATGCCGTCTCTGCGCTCTTCGCCAGCTCCAGCTCGTCAATCGTCGCAGGCGTCTGCGCAGCCTTTCGCCATTGCGCGGGCGTGATGCCCATGTGGCTCTTGAACGCCCGCTGGAACGCCGCCTCGGACAGATATCCGACCGCTTCAGCCACCGCTCCGGTCGAGAGCGAGGATTTCCTCAGTTCGTTCGTTGCCAGCGTCATGCGGATGTCGGTCAGCAGTTCGCTGGGCGAACGTCCGACCTTCTCCTGGAATTGACGAGCGAGTGTCGCACGCGACATGTTGGCGAGCTGCGCGAGCTCGGGCAGCGTC
The DNA here is from genome assembly GCF_056402655.1 of Bradyrhizobium sp. P3_C3. NCBI lineage: Bacteria > Pseudomonadati > Pseudomonadota > Alphaproteobacteria > Hyphomicrobiales > Nitrobacteraceae > Bradyrhizobium > Bradyrhizobium sp. P3_C3. The sequence continues at coordinate 109,057 of NZ_JBFUGY010000002.1, forward strand.
CATGCGCGCGCGGGCGCATTGAACATGGCCGCAACGACCGGCGCGAGGCGTGGGTGACCTGCGAGCGCAAGCAGCCCGCGTGGCGCGTCCCCGGTCTCGCTGGCGAGGCGCAGCACGAGCGCGAACATCGCCATCGACAACGCGTTCAGCATCGCGCGGCCACCCAGCTGATCGTCTGCGGTCTCGCCGCGCATCAAGGCAACGAGACCCGCGAGCTGCCCCGCCGTGTCCCGCTCTCCGGCCTGCGCGCCGGCCCTCACGATCAGCACCGGCGGCAGATAGTTGCGCAGCAGCCGGTCGTGCGGCGGGGCGATCGAAAAATGTCCGCACAGCAGATCGAGCCGGGCGTCCGAGCCGGGATTCTCGCTGATCGTGAAGTTGAGTGACGCGCGGTTGCGGGCCTTCAGCGGCGCGGCTCCGCTGCCGTCGTGCATGACGTGCCGGGGGTTGCGCGGCAGCAGCAGAATGTCGCCGGCCTCCAGTAGCAACGGCCGGCCTCCCGCCGGATCGTCCAGCACCGCCGAGCCTGCGAGCACCGCATGGTACGGGATCTCGTTGACCTCGCCCGGCCCCTGCTCGATCCGCCAGGGCGCGCCGTAGGAGCAGCGCAGGTCCAGACGGCCGCGCACCGGCATCATCTCAAACAGCCGGCTCAGCCAATCCATCGTATTCACCTCTCAGCACGTCATTTGAGACGATTGAGCATATATACAAGCCTATCAAGCATTCAACATCTCACATCGCGACCCTACTGTCACTCCGCAATCGTTCACCACCCAACACGGAGTGCCACCATGTCCCGACTTTCCGTCCCGAACCTCGAAACTGACGCCGGCCCCTCCGGCCAGGTCTATGCCCAGATCAAGAAGGCCATCGGCAGCGTGCCGAACACCTTTGCGGCCATCGCCGCCCATGGCCCCGCTGCGCTCAAGGCCGTGCTCGCTGCCGACACTGTGCTCGCCTCCGGCGGACTGACCAAGTCCGACAAGGAGATCATCAAGCTCGTCATCAGCGAAGCCGCCGGCTGTGAATATTGTGTCGCCGCCCACAGCCATCTCGCAAAGCTCGTCGGCCTGGCGCCGGAGGTCCTGAAGCAGATCCGCGATGGCCGGCCCACCGGTGATGCCCAGCGCGATGCGCTGGTCGCTTTCGTCGACAAGCTTGCGCGCACCAGCGGCACCGTCAGCCACAAGGATTTCGTCGCGATCAAGGCCGCCGGCTACAGCGACGCGCAGCTCGTCGACATCAGCCTCGCCTTTGCCACCACCGTGTTCACCAACGTCTTCAACCGCATCAACGACACCGAGATCGACTTCCCGGCGGTCGCCTAACGCGACGGCCGCCACGTCGCTCATCTCACATCAGGGATCACGACCATGACCATGCTTGCCAACACCCACACTGCCCAAAATCCTCTCGTTCGCGCCCTGCAGGGATCCGGCCTACTCGCGGAAGATCTCGACTACCATGTCGTCCGCGCCTCGATGGTGATCATGTTCTTCTTCTTCGGTTACCAGAAGTGGTTTCCGTACGAATTCGAACGGTTGGTCCCGTTCATCAGCAACGGCCCATTGATCTGGTGGCTCTATCCCGTGTTCGGCCATGCCGGCGCCAGCTATTTCCTCGGCGTTTCCGAATGGACCTTCGGCGCGCTGCTGCTCGCGGGCTTCTGGAGCCACCGGCTTGGCGTGCTCGGCGCCCTCGGCTCGACCGGCACCTTCATCGCGACAGTCACCATCATTCCCTTCATGCCGGAGGGCTGGGACCTCGCCGCGGGAGGCTTCCCCGCGATGACGGGCAACGTGCCCTTCCTGATGAAGGACGTCGTGCTGCTCGCAGTCTCCTTCTATCTGCTAAGGCAGGATCTGGTTCGCCTGACGCGGTAACAGGTTGCACTCTGCCCAAGGCGACACGTCGCCGGCGAGCTTTCCCGCTCGCCGGCGATTGCACGTCGCGACGATCACGGCAGTGTGCCCGCAAGCAGCCGCTTTCGCAGAGCATCAATGAACGCTCTTACCCGGACCGGCATTTGCGCGCGAGTCAGGAAAACCGCCCATATCCCAAGCTCAACCGGCGCGGCATCCGCCAGAACGATCCGCTTCAACTCTCCGCGTTCAATCTGCTCGTAAACATCCCAATAGGTCATCATGGCGACCCCCACGCCCGCAAGACAAGCCGCTCGAACAGCGTCGACCGTGCTGGCCGACAGCGGGCCGGCGATCCGGATCTGCTCCAATTCACCTCCACGTACGAACGGCCAGGTCTCCATCGCATGAAGCTTGATGCAGGGGTGGCTCACCAGATCGCCCAGCGTTGCCGGTTCGCCGAAGCGAGCGATATAGGCTGGCGATGCGCAGAGGATGTAGGGATTGTCGGCGAGCCTTGTTGCGATCATGTCGGAAGGCTTCATCGGCGCAACGCGGATCGCAACGTCGAGACCCATCGAAGCGATGTCGACGCGATCGTCGCTCAGGACAAGATTGACCCGAAGCGCCGGGTTGTCCGCGATCAGCTTGGCCACGACGGGTACGATGACGGCATGGCCGATGACGTTCGGCGCGGTGACCTTGAGTACGCCTGAGAGGCCCGAGCCGGCGGACGACACGGACTCGAATGCTGAATCGCGGGCGGCTATCAGGGCGGCGGCGTGAGGCAAAAAGGCCTCGCCCTCAGGGGTGAGCGATAGCGAGCGCGTGGTCCGATGAAACAGACGCGCGCCCAGCTCAGCTTCGAGCGCTGCGAGCCTTCGACTGACCAACATCGGCGTTGTGCCCATCTCTCGCGCCGCAGCAGACAGGCTACCGGCGGTCACGATGCTGCGAAACAGGGCCACATCTGCGAAATCCATTTTATAACGATAATCGATAAAGTGCTTAGCTTCCAGCCGGGCTTCTGTCGGCTCACGGCGAGCTTTAAATCGATCTCCAGCAAGGGAGGCCACTCCCGAAGGTAAAGTCTCTGGAGATTCAAAAATGATGGACAGCGAAGCGAAGGCGCTTTTCACGCCAATCGATATAAACGGCCGTACCGCGAAGAACCGTCTTGCTGTTGCGCCAATGACGCGCATCACGGCGACCCAGGACGGCCGGGCTACCGAAACCATGACGCGATACTACGAGCGGTTCGCGCGAGGCGGGTTTGGAACGGTCATCACCGAAGGCATCTACACAGACCAGGCGTTCTCGCAGGGCTACGTCCATCAGCCCGGCATGACCGACGACGTGCAGGCCATGGCCTGGAAGCCGGTCGTCAACGGCATCAAGGCGCACGGAGCGGTGGCCATCGCCCAGATGATGCATGCCGGAGCGATCAGTCAAGGCAATCGCTTTCGCGACAGCACGGTGGGGCCGTCTGCCATTCAGCCCAAGGGCGAGCAGATGACATTCTATCACGGAAAGGACCGCTACGCGCTGCCGGCAGCCATCACGGAAGAGCAGATCGCCGACGCCATTGCCGGCTTCGCGGGCTCGGCTGCGCGAGCGATCCACGTCGCCGGGTTCGACGCCATCGAGATTCACGGCGCCAACGGCTACTTGCTCGACCAGTTCCTGACCGACTACGCCAACAGCAGAACCGATCGCTGGGGCGGCGCCACGGAGAACCGCGTGCGGCTAATCGTGGAAACCTTCAAGGCGGTGCGCGCGAAGGTCGGGAGCGCGGTGCCGGTCGGCGTCCGCATCTCGCAAGGCAAGGTGAACGACTATCATCACAAATGGGCGGGTGCGGAGCGTGACGCCGAAATCATCTTCGGCAGCCTCGGCGATGCCGGCGCCGACTTCGTCCATGTGACCGAGTTTGAGGCGTGGAAACCCGCTTTCGCCGAGGACGGCCCGTCATTGATGCGCCTCGCCAAGCGCTACGCCCCCAAAGCGACGATTTTCGCCAATGGCAGCCTGCACAACATCGAGCAGGCGGTGGCTGCGCTCGACGATGGCGCCGATGTCGTCACGATAGGCCGCGGGGCCTTGGCCAACCCCGACCTGCCCAAGCGTCTGTTGGACCGCAGTTCTCTGGATGAATTTGACCCTGCGATCCTCGGGCCCATCGCCGACATCAAGGACACCGAACTGATGATGTGAGCGCGTCCCGCGACGTCGATGCCGAGGGCCGACGCTCTGAAGATCGTGCACGCATCGAAAGGAACGATCATGACGGACGCGATCTCCGATGCCTCGGTGGCGTTGTCGCTCATGCTGGAAGCATTGCGCATGCTCGATGGGCCCGAGCATTCGAAGGCCGCGGCCCACCTTCGAGCGGCCATCGAGCAGCTATCGCCTCACACCGCGCAACAGTTGCTTCCACCTCTCGGTGGGACTCCGAGCAGGTCCTAAGTCGTAATCGGGCGCGTGACCGCGACGACCTCATTCATCGTTTCGGCACCGCTCATCTCACCGCACGAGCCGTGAAGACGGCAGGGCCGCGATGATCGAGACCACCAGTGATTTTGTAAAAACGACTTCTGATATGACGCTTATAAATTGCCAAATCCAATCTGGATCATGACTCGCAACCGAAGATGATACTTACTCTAAATAATTGAAATTACGTAGATATATTATTCGCTTCGATCACGGCAAAGCGAACCAACCCCACTCGTTCTTTGGTGTATTTTTATAAAAACGCATTTTATATAGAGACGTCCAACAGTCGGATGCAACCGAAAGGATCAATGGCATGGCCAAGTTCGCCTTCTTCGTCGAGTTGAAAGCCAATCGGGGCAAAGAAGCGGAAGTCGAAGCTTTCCTGAAGCAGGGCGCCGCGATGGCGAAGGCAGAGGCCGGAATAGCGGCGTGGTACGGGCTCAAGGAAGAGGAGCCGGGACGCTACGGAATCATCGACACGTTCAATGACGAAGTCGGACGAGACGCGCATTTGAACGGCGAACTTGCAAAGGCGCTGTTCGCGAAGGCAGGCGAGCTGTTTTCCGAAGCTCCCAAGGTGCACCGGCTTCACGTCATCGCCCAGAAATAGAGCGTCTTACCGAGGCTCTTCGTTGCAAGGCAGATGATGAGCTTGGGCGACGCGACTTAACGAACACTTCAACGACGCGACCTCCCCCTAATTCTCCTGAAAAAGGACTCACGATGAACCAGGAATCGCCCAAGCCCACTGTCGTCCTTGTGCACGGGGCCTTCGAAGACGCGTCGATCTGGAATGGAGTGATTGAGAGGCTGCAGCGCGACGGCTACCCGGTCGTCGCCTTCGGCAATCCGCTGCTGGGCCCGGCAATCGACACCGCGTACTTGCGCAGCCAGTTGGACAAGATCCAGGGGCCCGTGATCCTGGCGGCCCACTCCTATGGCGGGGCCGTCATCACGCAGGCCGGGGACGACCCCAAGGTCAAGGGCCTTGTCTACGCGGCCTCCATCATGCCCGCGGTCGGGGAGGCCGCAACCCATTTGCTCGAACGGTACCCCGGCAGCACATTCCCCACATCCGTCGAGCCGACCACGTACACCCTGCCCGACGGGACCAGCGGCACGTATCTCCTCTACCAGCCCGACAAGTTCCACAGCAACGTTGCCGCCGACGTGCCCGCGAGCGTGGCCGCCCTGATGCTCGCCGGTCAACGCCCCATGAACCTGGCGGCCCTGACCGAACCGCTGACATCCGCTGCATGGACGAGCAAGCCGAGCTGGCAAGTCAGGCCCCTGCAGGATCGCGCCATTCCGGTCGACGAATACAAGTTCGAAGCCGATCGCGCCCACGCTACCGTCATCGAGGTCAACGCTTCGCACGCCGTCCCCGTCTCCAACCCTGAAGTCGTGGCCGACGCAATCGAACAGGCCGCCCGCGCAGCAGCGAAGTAACGGCGTCCGCAAAGTGCGGTTGTTTGGCATCATTTAAACAGGAGGCCCATCCGATGACGCAGGACGGTGAGCAAGAAGCAACGCCGCCCTGGGATGCGGCTCGGGTCAACCTCACATCAAACGAACTGGCTCCCGGCGTTTTCGCGGTCATGCCTGACGACGTGTTCGAGAAAGACCACGTCGCCACCACGGCCGGCTTCGTGATCGGCGAACGCAGCGTACTCGTCGTCGAGTCAATGCTGAATGGCGAGCTCGCCTCGCAGCTTATCGGGCTCGTACGTCAAGTGACGTCGAAGCCGATCCGCTTCCTCGTCAACACCAGCTATCACGGTGACCATGCCTACGGGAATTACCTGTTCCCCGACAGCACTGTCGTGATTCAGCATCCGGCGACCAAGCGCTACATGGAAGAAAGCTTCGAGGACGATCGCCGTTTCATGATCAGCCTCATGGGTAAGGGGAAGGGCATCGAACGCGTGCAGGCACGCGCCGCTGACATCACTGTCCCCGACATGATCAGCGTCGATCTGGGCAGCCGCATCGTCGAGGTCCGTCACTTTGGGTTCGCGCAGACGCCAGGCGATTTGGTCATATGGGCGCCAGACGCGAAGGTGCTTTGGGTCGGTAACATGATCCAAGCACCGTCTCCGGCGCTTCCGTGGCTCCTCGAAGGGCGGCACAAGGAGACGATTACGACCCTTGCGCGCGTGCGCGACTTCCTGCCGGAAGACGCGACCATCATTCCCGGCCACGGGCGGCCGATGCGTCCCGCGGACATCGAATTCCCGCTTCGCTATCTTCGCGAGCTCGACAGCGCCGTGCGCACGGCGATCGCAGAAGGTCGATCGATCGAGGCCACGCTCGAGGCGGTCGCCATGGCGCACTACGGTGAGTACAGCCTGTTCGATTGGGCGCACAACTCCGTCAACGTGCCCGCCGCCTTCCGCCACCTGCAAGAGCCGGGCGGCGGATTGGCCTAGGGGAACACGCATCGGAATCGACCGCTAGCTTGAAGCATCTCGCCGCGTTTGCAAACCTATCGATGTAGCTGATGTTACATCGATTTTTCAATCGCATCGCCGGGAGAACGTCGGCACGCCGAAGTGTGCATGCAGCAGCGATCGAAGCGCTTGCTGTGCGCGTCACGTCATTGTCGGCTCGCAAGGCAACCCCTTTCGCTGATAGACACAGGGTCGGAGGCAGCTTTCGCCACGGAGCAGTCCGACTCGCTCCGAATCTTCCGGACCGCAAGTCGGGAAGCGACTGCGGATTGGTCGGCGCAAGGAAGTCTGCCCCCGTGTGGTCTTCGCCCTTTGGGCGATCAATTTGCGGGAGCGACCCTTGGCGAAAGGGTTACAGGAAGGGGAAATCAAGCAGGAGCTGCAAAATGGCGGGCACCTGCGCAATGTCCTCATCATCACCAAGACGATCGAGGGTATGGCCGAACACCTGGCCTATGTTCGGCCGAGCTGGCGACGCGAATTCCTGCCGCTGCGAACCTGGGGCGACAAGGAAGATCGTACCTACAAGGATCTGGATCGGCTGCTCGTGCTTCTCCGCGACGACTTCGGCTATCGGGGCTTCATTGGGCTCTACATGGATGGTGATCCCGATCTCGTGCGTTATCGCGCGCTTTCGGAAAGCGAAGAGACCGACGACAAGCCGTAAAGCTCGGATCCGACGGTGCCGCTGCCTCACTGCGAGGCTCGCGGTGACATCAGGACTCTCACCCGCAGATTAAAAATGGCTCGCTTGATGCGAGCCATTTTCTCATCGGGACCGGTGAAGTCCGAACGTGGCTGCGGGATACACTACCGCAACCATGCCGGGACGACGCCGTTCAGCGATTTCGGGCCGCCAGCGCACGTCGCGCGTCAGCGAAGGCCGCCGGTGACGTGAAGTGTCTCGCCCGTGACGTAGGAGGCTTCGTCCGAAGCGAAGAAGGCCACCGCGGCAGCGATCTCCTCAACCTTGCCGATGCGGCCGAGCGGGGTGGTGGATTCGATCCAGTTGCGCATGTCGCCCTCGTGCAGGCCGGCGGACACGACGCCTTCGGTGGCGATCATGCCCGGATTGACGGCGTTGACGCGGATCTTGCGCGGCGCAAGCTCCTTCGACAGCACGGAGGAGATCGCATCCACCGATGCCTTCGTCGCGGTGTAGACGGCGGTATTCGCCGGCGCGATGGTCGATACGCCGGAGCTGATGTTGATGATGCTGCCCCCATTGGGATTGAAGTGCTGCACCGCTTCCCCGGAAATCAAGAGAAGCCCGAGCACATTGAGGTCGAAATGCTTGTGGAAATGCTCAGGCGTGATGGCCTCGAGCGCCGCGAACTCGTAGATGCCCGCGTTGTTGACGAGGATGTCGATCGCACCGAACGCCTTCACGGTCTCGGCGACGACGCTTTTCACGTTTTTGGCATCGGCCAGGTTGCCGTGGACGGCGGCGGCTTTGCCACCCTTGGCGACGATGGCTGCGACCACGCGGTCGGCGGCCTCTTTGCTGGCGCTGTAGTTGACGGCAACCGCCGCACCCTCGGCCGCAAGCCGGGCGGAGATTTCGGCACCAATGCCTTTGGATGCGCCGGTCACGAGCGCAACTTTGCCTTCGAGTCTCTTGGTCATCGCATGTCTTCCGTTGTTCGGCGGGATGCCGATATTCAATCGTTCAATACTAGTGAACTATTGAATGAGTTCAAGGGACGTGCTATATTTTGGGCATGGTGCAGTTCGTTCACCCATCGCGGGACGAGATTACACTCGCCGGGGTGCTTGGAGCTCTCGCGGATCCGATGCGGCTGCGCATCGTCAAAAGCCTGGCCGCGCAAAACGACTGCATGTCGTGCACCGAGGCGGCGCCTTGCCCTGACATGGCGAAGTCGACCCTGTCGAACCATTTTCGGATCCTGCGGGAGGCCGGCCTGATCCGGACGTCAAAGCAAGGCGTCCAGCACCGCAACGTTTTGCGCGAAGAGGACATCAACGCGCGGTTTCCGAAACTGCTCAAGATGATCCTGAGCTTTCCAGACTGAGGGCATTCGCGCACGACTGATTTGTGGAGTGCGCAAGGGATCGGCTGATGTTGCCACCGGGCGTATCCCAAAACAAAAATGGCCCGCGCTTCCGTCCCGGCGCAGCGCGTTGCCCGGCGTTCGCGCCATGATCGATTTTCTGGCTACAGCGCCGAAGGCCCAGGTCTAGCGCGCCGTCTCTACGCCGACCTGCTAGGGCTGCAAGACATGTTGCTCCGCGCGCGTGACGGAGCCTCCAAGCAGGCAACCCACGGGCCGGCTGTCGGCGAAGCCAAGCCGCACCCGAATCTCGGACAACGACCCCATCGCCCGGCCCTGCATGATGGTGATCCGCGCGCTGTTGCGCTCGACCAAGCCGTTCTTGAGCAGTCCGAAGGCGAGCGCCGCGGCGGCAATGCCGGTGGCAGCATCTTCCGGGTAGCCTGATGACTTCGGAAACTGTCGCGCCTCGAAGCGCCGTTCGCCCTGATGTTCGACGGCGTAGGGGTAAAGTCCGGTGGACCCGATCCGCCCGCAGACCGCCTCGATCTGCGCCGGGTCCGCCACCAGCTCATTGAGCTCGCGGACGCCCTTGATCGGGATGAGCGTCTTCACGCGTGAGGTGACGGCGTTCTGCACCGGCATATCAAGCAGATCGCGGCGCGACAGCTTGAGCGTCGACAGAACGTCCTCCTCTTCGGCACGCGAGAGATCGACGACCTTGCCGACAGGCTGGCTGATCTCGACGGACGGTTCACCCGAGTCCACACGATCGACATAGCCCGTCACCGATCCGCTGCGTGTCTCGATGCGGACCTGTTCGCCTGGCAAGCGCCCCTTGGTCGCGAGGACCCAGAGCGCGCCGATGGTTGCGTGACCGCACATCTCCATCTCGTGTCGCGGAACCCAGAACCGGAAGGCAAAGTCGGCGTCGCCGCTGGGAGCCGGCAGGACGAAGCCCGACTCATGCCCGAAGTGCCGGGCCACCGACTGCATCCCCTCAGCAGTCAGGTTCGATGCATCGATGACAATTGGACAGGGGTTGCCGCCGCGCCCCGTGTGGGTGAACACGTTGACAAGGTCGATCTCGGTCATTGGACAGCTCACTTCTTGGAGTGCGCGACGGCGTCAACAATCGCGTTGGCAACAGTTTGATGGACCATGGTCAGATTCTGATGGCGCTCGAATGCCTCGCTGGGCGGAAGCGACAACCTCTGCATGTCGAATCCAAACCTGGGAAGTCGTAACGCTATTCAAGTTTTAGTGACATGTCCGGCTAGATCATTTCTTACAAGCGTCGAAATATTTGCACCGCGCCGATGTTTCTTATGCTGATGACAGCAACACCAGGATCCCCGATGCCTCCGACTGCGCTGGTCTCCCTGGCGACGTCGGTGCCTCCCCACGTGTTTTTGCAAGAGGACGTGCTGACGGCGGCATGGGATGTCTTCGGCGCCCGCTTTCCCGAATTCGAACGGTTCTCAAGCATTTTCTCGAATACCGGCATAGTCAAGCGTCACGGCGTCAAGCCGTTCGACTGGTATCTCGAACGACGAGGCTGGCCCGAACGCACCGAGGCCTTTCTCGAGGGAGCTGAAGCGTTATTTGTCGATGTCGCCGAGAAGGCGCTGGCGAGCGCGCAACTCGCTGGCGGCGATGTCGACACTGTCGTGACCGTCTCTTCCACGGGAATCGCGACACCAAGTCTCGAGGCGCGCGTTGCTCGCCGGATGGGCTTCCGGTCCGACACGATGCGTGTACCGGTGTTTGGTCTCGGCTGTGCGGGCGGGGTTTCGGGTCTATCGATTGCGTCGCGCCTCGCCCAAGCGCGCCCTGGCACCAACGTGCTGTTGGTCACGATCGAACTCTGCTCACTCGCACTTCGCCTGGACGAACTTACCAAAGCCAACATCGTCGCCGTCAGCCTGTTTGGCGACGGCGCTGCTGCAATCGTGTTGCGCGCGGGCGATGGCGGTGCGACGCAGATCGAGGCTGCCGGCGAACACCTTTGGCCGGATACGCTTGGCATTATGGGATGGAGTGTCGATCCGGAAGGATTCGGCGTTATCTTTCGTCGCACCATACCTGACTTCGTCACGAGGCATTTCAACTCCGCCGTGACCGAAATTCTCTCCAGAATGCGTCTTTCGGTGGAAGACATTGACCGGTTCATCTGCCATCCCGGCGGCGCGAAGGTTATCTGTGCATTGGAAGGCGCGCTCGCGCTCGACCAAGGAACGCTTTCCCATGAACGACAGATTATCGCCGACTTTGGTAACATGTCGTCACCCACTGTATTGTTCGTGCTTGAGCAGGCTCGCGCGAAAGGGCTGCCGGCGCGCTCACTGTTGACGGCGCTCGGACCCGGCTTCACCGCGAGCTGTGTCACGCTACGGCACACTGCGTGACGTTTGCTGAACTCATTCTCGGCGCCATCACACTGCAGCGCGTCGGCGAGCTCGTCATTTCGCGCGCCAACACTCGAAAGCTCCTGGCCCGCGGCGCCGTCGAGGTGGCCCCCCGGCATTATCCGTTGATCATCATGGTTCATGCCGCCTGGCTGTTGTCGCTGTGGGTGTTCGGCCGCGACCAACCGGTGAATGTCGTTGCCCTGGCCGGCTATCTTATCCTTCAGTGCCTTCGCTTCTGGATCATCTGGACGCTCGGCTCACGATGGACGACGCGGATTATTGTTCTGCCCGAACAGCCGCTCGTGTCAGCGGGACCCTATCGATTTCTGTCGCATCCCAACTATGCCGTGGTTGCCGGCGAGATCGCCGTGCTCCCTTTGGTTCTGGGTCTGCCGCTGCTGGCCATCGTCTTCACCATCCTCAACGCCGCGGTTCTCGCGATCCGCATACGGGCCGAAAACCTCGCCCTCGCCGCATCCCGTGAGACATTGTGCGTGGCGCATAATGACTGAACGGGTTACCGAGCCGAGTGCAGCTACGTGGCTTGGCTTCGTCCTGATGTGCCTCGGCATGTTCATGGCGATCCTCGACATTCAGGTCGTCGCCACTTCGCTACCCACGATCCAGAGTACACTCGCCATATCGCGAGAGGCGATGAGCTGGATTCAAACCGCGTATCTGATCGCCGAGATCATCGCCATTCCACTGACCGGGTGGCTTACGCGCGTTCTGACGCTGCGATGGCTGTTCGTTATTGCGATCAGCCTCTTTACCCTTGCCTCCATCGGCTGCGCGTTCAGCAGCAGTTTTACGACGCTTGTAAGCTTCCGCGTGCTTCAGGGTTTCGCTGGCGGCGTGCTGATTCCGGCGGTTTTTTCCGCTGTCTTCCTGCTGTTTCCGATCCGTTTGCATCCCGTTGCCACCACCATGGCCGGCATTATGGCCGTGCTGGCGCCCACGGTCGGGCCGGTGGTCGGTGGCTGGATCACCGACACCTGGTCCTGGCATTGGCTGTTTCTGATCAATGTCGCTCCCGGGGTGGTCGCCGCACTCGCCACGCCAATGCTGCTGCCGCGCGAACGACCCCGGCTTTCTGATCTGGCTACACTCGACGTGCCGTCTCTCGGACTTCTTGCGGTTTCGCTTGCATGCCTGGAGATCGGTCTGAAGGAAGGCCCGCAACGCGGGTGGCTTTCTCCATTCTGCTCCATCCTGATCGTCTTGAGTGCTGCCGCGGCAACCGTCTTCGCCATCCGAACACTCAGGGCCGCGCATCCGGTGGTCGAACTGTCGACATTTAGATCGCGCTCGTTTGCGATCGGTTGCGCATTGAGCTTCTTCCTCGGAGTTGGATTGTTCGGCTCGGTCTATCTCATGCCGGTCTTCCTCGCTTATGTTCGACATCATGACGCATTTGAAATCGGCACGATCATGCTCGTCACCGGCGTTGCGCAGCTTGCCACCGCGCCGATTGCGGGCCTGCTGGAAAGCAGGTTTGATCCCCGTTGGTTGTCGGCGGCGGGGTTTGGTCTGTTCGCGATCGGGCTGGGTTGCAGTGCATTCGAGAGCCGTGTCGCCGACTTCCAAGAAATGTTCTGGCCGCAAGTCTTGCGCGGCGTTGCGATCATGTTTTGCCTGCTGCCTCCGACCCGGCTGGCGTTGGGTTCGCTGACCGCATCACGGGTACCCGACGCAAGCGGCCTGTTCAACCTGATGCGAAACCTCGGGGGCGCAATCGGCATCGCGCTGATCGATACGATCCTTTACGGGCGCACCGGCGGGCATGCCGACGCTTTGCGCGAGCGCCTGATTGCGGGCGATGTGACTGCGGCTCAGGCGATCGGGCTTGACGTCACGCTGTTTACCCACCGCCCTCCGCAGGTCTCCGATGCCACGGTTGAAGCCTATCTGCGTCCCATGGTCGAAAAGGCCGCGTTCGCGCTCAGCGCCAACGAAGCCTGGGCCCTCCTCGCTTGCGTGGCGCTGCTCGGACTGTTGCTCATTCCGTTCGCGGCCGGTCCCTTGGAAGGCGCTGATGAGAATTCAGGTGATGGCGCACTCAATTGAGCGGTGAATAGAGATCGCAATTGCCGCGGCGCCCGGCCTAACCAGCGAAGTTCGGCGTGGTTCGCTTACCTATCTGAGGAAGGCCGCACTGACCGAGGGACTCGTCGTGACCTGAGACGGTAGGTGCCCGCCCCACCAAACAAAAATGGCCCGCGTGATGCGGGCCATTTTCGTATCGGAACCGGTAAAAGTCCGAACTTGGTTGCGGGGATAGGATTTGAACCTATGACCTTCAGGTTATGAGCCTGACGAGCTACCGGGCTGCTCCACCCCGCGTTAAACCGTCGCTTTGCCTTGGCCAAGATGCCGGGGACGGTGGATGAAGTGGCCGGCGCTGTTCGCGTGGCTTGCTTCGTCCGTCCCAAAGGCTTCCTTGGAAGGCAACCCCGGGGCAAAGCCCCTCGGGTGCGAGGCGTATGTACCAACCCGGGCTGCCTTTGGAAAGGGCTGTGAGGACGTTTTTTTCGACTTTATGACAGTGAGTTGGGCCGATTTCCGGCCCGTTTGGTGCGCTCTTGCCAGAAGTTCCACAAAGGGCCAGCTTGCGGGCAACAAAACGTGGGGGGCCAACGCCATTTTCGGGAGGAACGCCATGGACCAGCCCCTGGATAAGTCCCCGGCGGGCGCCCCGCTTCGGGCCCTCAACGAGGCCTTCCACGCCATGGTTGCGCGGGCGCGCGCCGAGCCTGCACCTGACCTGGTCGAGCGGCTCGACCGGCTGGCGCGGCTGCGCACTGTCGTCGCCGACAACGAGGAGCGTTTCCGGCAGGCGATCTCGGCCGATTTCGGCCACCGCTCGGCCGTCGAGACCACCATCGCCGAGACGATGCTGGTGTTCTCCGAGATCCGGCATGCGACCAAGCACCTGAAGAGCTGGATGGCGCCGCAGCGCGTGGCCACCGCGCTGCAATTCCTGCCCGCGCGCAACCGGCTGATCCCGCAGCCGCTCGGCGTCGTCGGCATCATCGCACCCTGGAATTATCCGCTCCAGCTCACGCTCGCGCCCGCGATCGGCGCGATCGCCGCCGGCAACCGGGTCATCATCAAGCCGAGCGAACAGGTAGCGCACTTCTCGGCACTGCTGAAGGAGACAATCGCGCAAAAATTCGATGCCACCGAGGTGCTCGTCACCGGCATCGAGAACGAGATCGCAAAAGCCTTCGCGAGCCTGCCGTTCGACCATCTCGTCTTCACCGGCTCGACCCGGGTCGGCCGGCTGGTCGCGGAGGCCGCCGGGCGCAATCTCACGCCCGTAACGCTCGAACTTGGCGGCAAGTCGCCGGCGATCATCGACGCCTCCGCCGATCTCGAGGAGGCGGCCGAGCGCATCGCCTACGGAAAGCTGCTCAATGCCGGGCAGACCTGCATCGCGCCGGACTATGTGCTGGTGCCTGAGCGCTCGTTGCAGGCCTTCGCCGAAAAAGTGCGCGCGCAGATGCGGCGCATGTTCGGCACCGATCCGGCCAACAAGGACTACACCTCCGTCATCTCCGACCGGCACTATGCGCGGCTGGAAAATCTCGTCGCGGACGCCGCCCAGCGCGGCGCAAAGATTTTGCAACCGGCGAAGGCGGACGACCCGAACTGGAAAGCACACCGCAAATTCCCGCCGACGCTGATCGTCGGCGCGACCGAGGCGATGGCGGTGATGCAGGAGGAGATTTTCGGCCCCGTTCTGCCGGTGCTGGGCTATCGCGATCCGGCGGAGGCGATCGCTTTCGTCAACGCCCGCGACCGGCCGCTCGCGCTCTACTGGTTCGGCAAGGATCGCGCCGCCCGCGACGACGTGCTGTCGCGCACGATCTCCGGCGGCGTCACCGTCAACGACTGCCTGTTCCACTTCGCGCAAGCCAACCAGCCGATGGGCGGCGTCGGCGCATCCGGCACCGGCGCCTATCACGGCGAATGGGGCTTTCGCACGTTCAGCAAACTGAAGCCGGTGTTTTATCGCTCCAAGTTCAACCGCCTCGCCGACCTCTATCCGCCCTACGGCGGCAAGATCGCGCGGCTGGAGAAGTTGATGCGGTTCATGTCGTAGCTTTCAGTCATTGCGAGCGAAGCGAAGCAATCCAGAATCCCGCCGCGGGGACAGTCTGGATTGCTTCGCTTCGCTCGCAATGACGAGAAGAAAATGCAGAGGGGGAAACATCAGTGACTGACACATTCGACTTCGTCGTCGTGGGCGCGGGCTCCGGCGGCTGCGCGGTGGCGGGGCGGCTGTCGGAGGATCCGGCGACATCCGTGGCGCTGCTCGATGCCGGCGGACGGAACGACAATTGGCGGATCACCACGCCATTCGGGCTTGCCCTGCCGTACAGCGCGGCCAATTGGGCCTTCGATACCGTGCCGCAGAAGGGATTGAACGGCCGTATCGGCTATCAACCGCGTGGCAAGGGCCTCGGCGGGTCCTCGGCGATCAACGCCATGGTCTATATCCGCGGTCATCGCGCCGACTACGACCACTGGGCCTCGCTCGGCAATGCCGGCTGGTCGTACGCCGACGTGCTGCCCTATTTCAAGCGCTCGGAGAACAATTCCGATTTCGACGGCGAGTATCACGGCAAGGGCGGCCCGCTGCATGTCAACAGGCTGCGCTCGGACAATCCGATCCATGACGTCTTCCACCAGGCGGCGCGCGAAGCGCAGTTCCGCATCCGCGAGGACTTCAACGCCGAGGACCATGAAGGGCTCGGCAGCTACCAGGTGACGCAGCACCATGGCGAGCGCTGGAGCGCGGCACGCGCCTATCTGCATCCCCACATGGACAAGCGCGCGAATCTGCGCGTCGAGACGGGGGCGCAGGCCACGAAAATCCTGTTCGAAGGCGGGCGCGCGGTCGGCATCGAATATGTGCAGGGCAAGCAGACGAAGCAGCTGCGCGCCCGCCGCGAGGTGATCCTCGCCGGCGGCGCCTTCCAGTCACCGCAATTGCTGATGCTGTCGGGTGTCGGCGATGGCGATGCGCTTCGTACGCACGGCCTCGGCGTCACGCATCATCTGCCGGGCGTCGGGCGCAATCTGCAGGACCATCCGGATTTCGTGTTCGTCTATGCTTCCGACTATCCGCACTTCGTTCATTCATCGCTCGGCCGGTTGCCATCCCTGCTCCGCGCCATCCAGCGGTATCGCCGCGAGCGACGCGGCCTGATGACCACCAATTTCGCCGAGTGTGGCGGCTTCCTGAAGACCAGGCCCGACCTCGCCGTGCCAGACATCCAGCTGCACTTCGTCATCGCGATGCTCGACGACCACGGCCGCAAGAAGCACAAGGAGGCGGGCTTCTCGTGCCATGTCTGCCTGCTCAGACCGAAGAGCCGCGGCAGCGTCTGGCTGAAAAGCGCCGATCCGCTCGCTGCACCCATGATCGATCCGAACTTTCTGGGCGAGGCGGAAGATCTCGAGTCGATGGTCGCGGGCTTCAAGACCACGCGGCGGCTGATGGAGACGCCCGCGCTGCGCGCGTTGCAGAAGAAGGACATGTTCACGTCGGATGTAAGAACGGACGACGACATCCGCGCCATCCTGCGCAATCGCGTCGACACCGTCTATCACCCCGTCGGCACCTGCAAGATGGGCACCGATGCGATGTCGGTGGTCGATCCGAAGCTGAAGGTGCATGGCATCGAGGGCTTGCGCGTCGTCGACGCCTCGATCATGCCGACGTTGATCGGTGGCAACACCAACGCGCCGACGATTATGATCGGGGAGAAGGCGGCGGATATGATCAGGGCGGAGATGCGGACAAACTAGCGGTGCGGCACGAACAGGACTTTTCGAGCTGCAACCGGCCAGGATAGACTGCTCATCTAGCCCGGAGAAGTTGATGCCCGCCGCTGCCTCGGAGTTTTGCCTGACATGACGCGTGGACGACGGGTAGGACTTGCGGCAGCGATCGCGCTGGCGCTTTTCGTTGCCTATGAGGTGATATCGTCGTTCGTCGCCTTCACCGACGACGCCTATGTTCAGTCCGATCTGGTCGCGCTCGCGCCTCAGGTGACTGGGCGCATCATTGCCGTACATGTCGCCGACAATCAGGATGTGGCCGAGGGCGACCTGCTTGCCAGCATCGATCCCGTACCTTTCCAGTTGGCCCTGGATCAGCGGCGTGCCGATCTTGCCGAGGCCCGCGCGCAGATCGCCTCCGACCAGCACCGGATCGCATCGGCACGGGACGCGTTGGCGGCGGCGAGCTCGGCCGCGGATTTTGCGAGCGAAAACGAAAAGCGCCTGACGACGCTCGCCTCGGCCCAGGATGTCTCCCGCGTCGCCCTCGACCAGGCGAACGATACGCTGCGACGCGCGAATGCGGCACGCGACGCCGCACAGGAGTCGGTCGCGGCGACGGAGGCCACGCTATCCATGCATCAAGCGAGCCACGCCCGCGCCAATTCGGCGCTGGCGCTCGCAGAATGGCAGCTCGCCCGCACCAAGCTGGTCGCACCAACCAGCGGCACAGTCACGTCGCTCAGCCTGCGCGTGGGCGACACTGCACAGGCCGATGTGCCGCTGATCGGCATCGTCGATGCCCGCGCCTGGCGCATCGTCGCCAACTTCAAGGAAAGCTACATCCGCGGCTTTGCCGTCGGCAGCACGGCCTGGGTGTCGCTGGACTCAAATCCCTGGCATCTACGCCGTGCCAAGGTGACCGGCATTGCTCGTGGCATCAGCCGCGAACCCGTGCCCAATCGCCTCCTCAACTACGTGGCGCCGACCACTGACTGGATCCGCCTCAAGCGCCGCTTTCCGGTGACGCTGACGCTGGTCGATCCGCCACCCGACCTGAGACTCTATATGGGTGCCGACGCCAGGGTGGTCGTGCTGCCATGAGCGGGGCCGCGACGAGAGCGATCTCTGCATTGCGGCGGGAGTTGCTGGAGATCGATCTGGCCGACCCACGCGGCCATCATTGCAGCCGAGTTGCACTGGCCGTCACGCTGGCCGTGATCGTGGCGCTTGTGCTGCGGGTGGACGCACCATGGTGGGCGGCGATCAGTGCCTTCGTCTCGACGCAGGTGACGGCGCCCTCTTCCTTGCGTCGCGGCGCCCTGCGCATCGTCGGTACGGCGATCGGTGCCGCTGCAGGCCTGCTCTTGAGCCCGTGGCTGATCGAGGACCAGGTTGCACTGAGCCTCGCACTGTTCATCGCAAGCAGCATCGGCGTGCTCGGCCTGCAAGTCAGTCGCCACGGCTATGCCTGGCTGCTCGGCGCCGTCACGGCCGACATGGTGCTGCTCGCAACGCTCGACGATCCGACCTCGGCGCTGTCAGTCGCCTGCAACCGTACTGCCGAGGTGACGATCGGCACTCTCGCCGCCATTCTGGTCTCGCACCTGCTATCGCCGCGCGAGGATCATGCGCCGCCACGTGCGCGGGCGCCGGGCTGGTCCGACCTTCTCGGCGCGCAATGGGCCTCGACCCAGCACGCAATGCGCGCGGGCCTTGGTGTGATGCTGGTGCCGCTGGCATGGAGCTGGCTGCAATTGCCGAGCTTCTCGCAGGCCGCGATCACGGTCGCGGCCGTGATGGCCGTGCCGGCAATATCCGACGACGATGCTGCGAATCGCGAGAAGATCGCGGCCCGTGGCACGCATCGCATCCTCGGCTGCCTGATCGGCGGCCTCGCCGGCCTCGCGGTGCTGATCGCCTCGTTCGAAAACTTCCTGCCCTGGCTTGCCGCGCTTGCCATCGGGGTCTGGGTCGGTGCGCATGTCCAGGCGAGCGCGCGCGATATCGGCTATGTCGGCACACAGGGCGCGGTCGTCTTCATCATGACGATGGTGCAGGGATCAGGGCCGCCGTCCAGCATCATTCCCGGCATCGAGCGCCTTGCCGGTATCACCGGCGGGCTGCTGATCGTCGAGATCGTGGCTATCCTGCTAACGCCCTCGGCTAGGAACGCTGAAACAAGATAATGCGGTAGCTCTTCTCCCTCTCCCCGTTCTTACGGGGAGAGGGTTGGGGTGAAGGGCTATCTCGGCAAAAACGGTGATAGCTGGACTCGCGGAGACTCCCTCTCACCCGGAATTTGCTCTCGCAAACTCCGGCCTCTCCCCGCTTGCGGGGAGAGGCGAAGTCGGGCTCAATTCAGCAGGAAACCACCATCGACAGTGATGACACTCCCCGTCATGTACCGCGACGCCCGTGACGCCAGCAGCAGGATCGCGCCGTCGAGATCGGACTCGGCGCCGACGCGGCGCTGCGGGATGCGTTTGGCCAATCGCTCGCCCGCGGGCGTCGACCAGAAGGCGTGATTCATTTCCGTGTCGATATAGCCGGGCGCCAGCGCGTTGATCCGGATGTTTTGGCCTGCGAGCTCCAGCGCCATCGCCCTGGTCGCCTGGAGGATGCCGGCCTTGGAGATCGCATAGGGCGACACCGCCTTCAGCACGCCGGTGCCGAGCACGGAAGCGATGTTGACGATGTTGCCTTCCTGCTTGCGCGCGATCATGCGGCGCGCGACTTCGGTCGCGAGGAAATAAGCGCCTTTCAAATTGGCGCCGATCACGGCGTCCCAATCGGACTCGGTCTGCTCGGTCGCGAGCTTCTCGATGGCGATGCCGGCATTGTTGATCAGCACCGTGATCGGACCGAGCGCGGCTTCCGTGGCATCCACGGCCTTGGCGATCGATGACATGTCCGTGACGTCGAGCGCGACCGCGGCAGCGCGGCCGCCCTTGCCGCGGATCTCCTCCTCAAGGCTCTTCAGCTTGTCGGTCTGCCGCGCGGCGAGCGCGACAGCCGCGCCATGGGCCGCCAGAACCCGGGCAAATTGCCGCCCCAGCCCCTGGCTCGCGCCCGTCACTAGGATGGTTTCTTGACTGACGTCGAATAAGTCTGACATGACGCTTGCCTTGAGTGTTTTCCCTGAGCTTTGGAGCCACCAATACAGACGATTTTAACGATCTGAAACCGGAATGATCGGTCCGGCGTTCATTCGTTCCATCGACGCAAGCGTTCCATCGAGGCAGGCCTG
Source organism: Bradyrhizobium sp. P3_C3 (assembly GCF_056402655.1). Lineage (NCBI taxonomy): Bacteria > Pseudomonadati > Pseudomonadota > Alphaproteobacteria > Hyphomicrobiales > Nitrobacteraceae > Bradyrhizobium > Bradyrhizobium sp. P3_C3. The sequence continues at coordinate 129,331 of NZ_JBFUGY010000002.1, forward strand.
ACGCTCATGAACAGTTTCGATCTCGCGGTCTATGCGGCACTCGTCGTCGCGATCGGCTTCGGTTTCAGGACTGGCCTGCTCGGCAGCGCCATGACCATCCTCGCCTATCTCCTGGCCGCTCCCATCGCCGTCGGACTGATGCCGCTGATCGTGCCGCAGGTCGCGAGCAATCCGAACGCGCCGCTGCTGCAAAACTGGATCTGGTTCTTCGGCATCTTCTTGGTCGTCGGCATGCTCCTTGGTTATATCGGCCGCCTGGCGCTGAACGACACGATACGCGAAGCCGGGATCGGCGACCGGCTCGCCGGCGCCGCACTCGGCGCCGTCAGGGTCGGCCTCGTCGCCACCACCCTGGTGCTGGTGTTCGACCAGATCGTGCCGGCCAACCGCCAGCCGCCGTTCCTCGCCGGTTCGCATCTGCGGCCGCTGTTCTCGGCGGCCGGCAAGATGGGCTTCAAGACATTGCCGCCGGAGGCCGCGGCCGCGATCGACCGCCTCAAGCAGGAACGGCGCATCTAGCTTATTGTCTGGGCATGATCTTTTCGGAAAACCGCTGCACACTTTTCCGGATCATGCCCGCACATTTGCATCGCCGCGCGACCGCGCCATGCATTTTGACGCGGCCCCCTCCCTTATCAGCGGCGCCACGATTGGCTAGAGTGCGGCCCGTCTAAAACCTGCCTGACATTACGGGAGTGAAACAGTGGATCTTGGGATCAAAGGTCGCCGCGCCATCGTCTGCGCATCCAGCAAGGGCCTCGGCCGCGCCTGCGCCATCTCGCTGGCGGAAGCCGGCGTTGACGTCACGCTGACCGCGCGCGGCGCCGAAGCCCTGAAGAAGACGGCCGACGACATCCGCAAGGCCTATCCGGGCGTGAAGGTCACCGAAATCGTCGGCGACATCACGACGCCTGCCGGCCGCGAGGCCGTGCTGAAGGCCTGCCCAGAGCCGGACATCTTGATCAACAATGCCGGCGGCCCGCCGCCCGGCGATTTCCGCAACTGGACCCGCGACGACTGGATCAAGGCGATCGACGCCAACATGCTCACGCCCATCGAGCTGATCAAGTCGACCGTCGACGGCATGATGGCGCGCAAGTTCGGCCGCATCGTCAACATCACCTCGGCGGCGGTGAAGGCGCCGATCGACATCCTCGGCCTCTCCAACGGCGCGCGCGCCGGCCTCACCGGCTTCATCGCCGGCCTGTCGCGCAAGACCGTGATCAACAACGTCACCATCAACGGCCTGTTGCCGGGTCCGTTCGAGACCGACCGCCTGACCGGCACCGCAAAGGCCGAGGCCGACAAGCGCGGCACGACGCCGGAGCAGATCCTGGCCGAGCGAGCAAAACTCAACCCGGCCGGCCGCTTCGGCCAGCCTGACGAGTTCGGCTATGCCTGCGCCTTCCTCTGCGGCGCCAAGGCCGGCTTCATCACGGGCCAGAATATCTTGCTCGACGGCGGCGCCTTCCCCGGAACGCTGTGAGAGCAGTCTGGTACGAGCAAACAGGACCGGCGGCGGATGTCCTCACCTATGGTGAGATGGCGACGCCGGTCGCTGGCCCAGGCGAAGTTCGCATTCGCCTGGAGGCCTCCGGCGTCAATCCGGCCGATGTCGGCCGGCGCGGCGGCAGCTATCGCGCGATGGAATTTTCGCGCGTCATTCCGAACAGCGACGGCACGGGTTTCGTCGACCAGATCGGCGACGGCGTAACGCGCTTCAGGGTCGGCGACCGGGTCTGGCTGTTCAACGGCCAGCGCAACGGCCGCGCCTTCGGCACGGCGGCCGAATATATCGCGCTCGCCGAGCAGCTGGTGACGCCGCTGCCGGATCATCTTTCCTTTGCGGAAGGCGCAACGCTCGGCATCCCCGCGATGACCGCATGGTGCAGCCTGTTTGCGGATGGGCCGATCGTCGGCAAGACCGTGCTCGTCACCGGCGGCGCCGGCGCGGTTGGCCATTATGCCGTGCAGCTTGCCAAATGGGGCGGCGCGCAGGTGATCGCGACAGTCAGTTCGGCGACGAAGGGCGAGCAGGCCCGGCGCGCGGGCGCCGAACTCGTGGTCAATTACAGGGACGAGGACGTCGTTGCCAAGGCGATGGCGTTCACCGGCGGACGAGGTGTCGATCGCGTGGTCGATGTCGATTTCGGCGGCAACATCGCGACGACGTTGAAGCTGATGGCGCTCAATTCGACGATCGCCGTCTACGCCACCAACGGCAACCGCACACCCACGGTGCCGATGCGCGAACTGATGGAGAAGTGCATCACGCTCCGCACGCTGGTGCTGTTCGCGCTACCGCCCACGTTGCTTGCGGCGGCGCAGGCCGACATCACGAAATGGCTGGCGGCTGGGCCGCGCATTCACAACGTAGCGGCGCAGTTCGCGCTGTCGGACACGGCGCAGGCGCATCTCGCGGTCGAGAAGGGTGACAAGCTCGGCACCGTGATCGTCGACTGCGCGCGATGACGACTTAGGATACCGGCGTGGTCCGCTCGTCGGTCCAGTCGATGCCGAGCTCGTCCATGCCGTCGGCGAGGAGATCGCCCAGCATCGGCTCGCCCAGCAGATATTGCACCGTCTCGCGGCGCGGGTTCTTGTATTCACCGCGCGCCTCGGCAGCGCGGGCACGCAGATCGTCCCACTCCTCCACTTCGCCATCGCCGCGGCCAAGCCACATCAGCGTGATGAGGTCGAGCTGCTCGTCCTCGTTCAGCGCGCGGATGAAACCGGACAGCTCGGCTGCGACCGGGTCGGAATTGGTGTCCTCGAGCACGTCGATCTCGTCATCATCAGAGGGATTGGAGCCCGAGTCGGGGTCGGACGCCGCCTCCTTGACGTCGAATTCGCGGGCCTTCTCGATGATGAAGGCGACCTTCTCGGCGGAAATGGCAAGCTCTGGCATCGTCGCTCTCTCTGGCTGTCTCGGGGTTCCCCCGATAACGCAACATCGCGACAGATGATCCATTGCGTTCGACGGCGGAAGGCCGCATCTTTCGCGAAAGCAAGAAAATTGGGATCGCCGCATGCCGTGGACCGTGGGCAAGGTCAAAATCACCAAGATCGTGGAAATGGAGACGGTCGGCTCGACCCGCTTCATCCTGCCGGCCGCAACCAATGACGAGATCCAGAAGCTGCCCTGGCTGATCCCGCATTTCGCCACCGAGGAGGGCCGGCTGAAAATGTCGATCCACTCGTTGGTGGTGGAGACGCCGACGCGCCGCATCGTGGTCGACACTGGCCTTGGCAACGACAAGCAGGGCCGCGGTGTCCCGGTCTGGAATAACCGCAGCACGCCGTTTCTGGAGACCATGACGGAAGCAGGCTTTCCCCCTGACAGCATCGACACCGTGCTGTGCACGCATCTTCATGTCGACCATGTCGGCTGGAATACGAGGCTCGTCGATGGCAAATGGGTGCCGACTTTCCCCAGGGCGCGCTACCTGTTCGGCAAGACCGAGTATGAATATTGGCGCGACTATACGGCCGAGCCGGACAAGGTCGCGGTGTTCAACGATTCCGTGAAGCCGGTCGTCGATGCGGGCCTGGTCGAGGTGATCCCGAGCGACCACCGGCTCTGCGAGGAGATCAGCGTGATCCCGACCCCCGGCCACAGCCCCGGGCACATGAGCGTCCTGATCGAATCCGGCGGCGAACAAGGGTTGCTCAGCGGCGACGTCGCCCATCACCCCTGCCAGATGGCGCATCTCGGCTGGTGCTCGGTCGTCGACACCAATACCGCCCAATCGGCCGCGTCGCGGTACAAGGTGTTCTCGCGCTTTGCCGATACCCCGACGCTGGTGATCGGCGGCCATTTCTCGGCCGGGCACATCAAGCGGGACGGGAATGCGTTCAAATTTGTGGCGCTGCAATCGTAGGGTGGGCAAAGCCACCGGGTCGCGCGAATGCGCGCCCGATGACAGGCTCCGCGTGCCCACCATACCGGGCCATCAAAAAGAATTGGTGGGCACGGCGCTCCGCGCCTTTGCCCACCCTACAAAGGAAGGGCTGCAATGCGCCCCGTTTTGAGCGGTTGAATTTCCCGCCGCCCTGTTCCATGAAGCTATTTAACCGATCGGTCCATCTCCAGGGAGAAACGAGAATGAAGCTTGTTCGTTATGGCGAAAAGGGTGCGGAAAAGCCTGGCCTGATCGACAAATCCGGCCAATTGCGCGATCTGTCGGCGCATGTGAAGGACCTGACCGGCGAGGCCTATTCGCCGGAATCCCTGAAGAAGCTGGCGGGCCTTGACCCGGCCTCCCTGCCCGCCGTCTCCGGCAAGCCGCGCTTCGGCGCGCCCGTCACCGGCATCTCGAAATTCGTCGCCATCGGCCTCAACTACAGCGACCACGCCAAGGAAACCGGCGCCGCGATCCCGACCGAGCCGATCATCTTCATGAAGGCCAACACCTCGCTGTCCGGTCCGAACGACGCGGTCGAGAAGCCGCGCGGCTCGACCAAGCTCGACTGGGAAGTCGAGATCGCCGCCATCATCGGCACCCGCGCCAAGTATGTCTCTGAAGCCGATGCGCTGAACTACGTCGCCGGCTATTGCGTCTGCAACGACGTCTCCGAGCGCGCCTTCCAGACGGAGCGTCTGGGTCAGTGGACCAAGGGCAAGTCGCACGACACCTTCGGCCCGGTCGGCCCGTGGCTCGCCACCAAGGACGAGATCAAGGACGTGCAGAACCTGTCGATGTGGCTCGACGTCAACGGCCAGCGCCGCCAGACCGGCTCGACCCAGACCATGATCTTCTCCATGGCCAAATGCGTCTCCTACGTGTCGCAGTTCATGACCTTGCTGCCGGGCGACATCATCACCACCGGCACCCCGCCCGGCGTCGGTCTCGGCATGAAGCCGCCGACCTTCCTCAATGTCGGCGACGTCGTCACGCTCGGCATCGAGGGCCTCGGCGAGCAGCGCCAGGAGATCGTGGCGGCGTAAGCTTCCACCCTCATCCTGAGGAGCGCGCAACGTGCGCGTCTCGAAGGATGCGCCAAGAATACAGTCACCCGACGTTCGCGCCGGGTGACGCAAGAACACCTCCCGTTGTCCATCCTTCGAGACGCGCGCCAAGCTGCGCGCTCCTCAGGATGCGGACCGCCTGTCTGGATAGAGGTTATTTCCCCATGAAACTCTCCTTCTCTGCCGCCTCGCCCTTCGCCCGCAAGGTGCGTATCGCCGCGATCGAGCTCGGGCTGATCGACAAGATCGAGCTGACGCCCGCGACCGTCGCGCCGGGCACGGTCAACGAGGACTATTCGCGCATCACGCCGCTGAAGAAGCTGCCGGTGCTGATCACCAATGAGGGCGACGTCATTCTGGATTCCTACGTGATCGTCGAATATCTCAACGAGATGGCCGGCGGCAGCCTGATCCCCGATTACGGCCCGCGGCGCTGGAAGGCCAAGACCGATCACTCCCTGATCAACGGCATGCTCGATTCCATGCTGCTGTGCCGCTACGAGAAGATGGTGCGGCCGCAGGGCCTGCAATGGCAGGCGTGGTCGGACGACCATTGGAACCGGGCCTGGACCGGCATGGCGCGCTTCGAGAACATGCCCGAAGTTTTGAACGGCCCGTTCGACATCTCGCAGATCGGCCTCGTCTGCGTGCTCGGCTATGCCGACTTCCGCTTCGCCGATTGCGGTTGGCGCAAGGCCTATCCGAAACTCGACGCCTTCCACCAGAAGATGCTGGAGCGCCCCTCGGTCAAGATCTCGGTGCCGCCGGCGGCGTAAACTAGGCTGCGGGGAGAAGGACGATGCGCGATCGCTTCCCCCGCCTCAGCATTCTCGGCGCGAGCCTCGTGCTCGCGTTGACCGTCTCAGCCACTTCCGTGCAGGCCGACGGCATGGCGACTGGACAACAAAACCTCGCCTGTGGATCGCCGTCGTCAATCGACGACGGGTGGACGACTGCGTCGCCCGACAGCGTTGGCATGGACGGCATGCGGCTCTGCAGCATCGCTGCACGGCTCGATCAACGCGCGACCTCGGTCCATTCGGTTGTCGTCGTGCGCCACGGCAAGCTCGTCTTCGAGCAGTATTTTCCCGGCTACGACCAACCCTGGGGACAACCGGACGGCCAGCACGAGTTCACCGCGACGACGAAGCATGACATGCGTTCGACATCGAAGAGTGTCGCTTCGCTGCTCGTCGGCATCGCGATCGATCGCAAGCTGATCGAAGGCGTCGACGAGCCCGTGCTCAAATTCTTCCCCGACCATCAGGCGGCGAAGCAGGCGGGCTGGGAGGCCATCACGCTGCGCCATCTGCTGACGATGTCCTTGGGGATGAAATGGGACGAGGCGCGGGCCTGGGCCGATCCGAAGAATGACGAGCCGCATCTCACCTTCGAAGCCGATCCGATTGGCTATGTGCTCGCAAAGCCAGTCGCTGCGCCGCCGGATGCGCTCTGGACCTATAATGGCGGCGGGACTGAACTGCTCGGCAGCATCCTCGAACGCGTCTCGGGCAAGCCGCTGGAGGCATTTGCTCGCGAGGTGCTGTTCCAGCCGCTTGGGATCACCGATGTCGAGTGGAAAGCCTATAAGAACGGCAAGATCGCAGCGGCCGCGGGCCTTCGCTTGCGGCCGCGCGATGCGGCGAAGATCGGCCAGCTCGTGCTCAATCGCGGCCAGTGGAACGGCCGGCAGATCGTCTCGGCCGACTGGATCGCACAATCGATCACGCCGCGCTTCCAGGCGATCGGCTATTTCGGCAGCACGATGTTCTACGGCTATCAATGGTGGATGGGCCGCTCGCTCGCCGGCGACAAGGAAATCAAATGGGTTGCTGCCTTCGGCTGGGGCGGCCAGCGCATCTTCATCGTGCCCGAGCTTGATCTCGTCATGATGACGACCGCCGCGCAATACGGCCAGCCCAAAGAGGGTCTGGCCGCGATCGACATTCTCACCAACATCGTCATTCCATCCGTGCGCGACGCGCACTGATCACTGGGGAAGCGAGCATGAGCCTGAAATATACGGTCGGCGATCTCACCATCCATCGCGTCATCGAGCAGGAAACCTCGTTCGTCCCGGCACTGGAAATGCTGCCGGGATTGACGGCCGAGGTGCTGGCCGAGAACCGGGCATGGATGCGGCAGGCCAAGGCGCTGGACGAGCAGGACGTACTGCTCCTGTGCTTCCAGTCCTATGTGGTGAAGACGCCGCACCACACCATCCTGATCGACAGCTGCATCGGCAACGACAAGCCGCGCCCGCAGCGGCCGAAATGGAACATGAAGACCGACGACACGTACTTGCGCGGACTCAACGCAGCCGGGTTCGCGGTCGACGACATCGATTTCGTGATGTGCACGCATCTGCATGTCGACCACGTCGGCTGGAACACGCGGCTCGAGAACGGCCACTGGGTGCCGACCTTCCCCAAGGCACGCTACGTCTTCGCCAAGCAGGAATACGACCACTGGTTCGCGGAGAATGCGAAGGCGGAGATCCCGCCCTTCGCCGACAGCGTGCTGCCGGTGGTCGAGGCCAGGCGCCACGAGCTGGTCGGCAACGATCATCAGATCGGCGATCACGTCCGCATCCTGCCGACGCCGGGACATACGCCCGGCCATATCGCCATCACGATGGGCCGCGGCAAGGACGACGCCGTGTTCTCCGGCGACCTTATGCATTCGCCGCTGCAGACGCTCTATCCGGAGCTGTCGATCAAGTTCGACGTCGACCCGACCGCGGCGGCGAAAACGCGCCGCAGCTTTCTGGAGCGCTATTGCGACACCGACACGCTGTGCTGCACCGCGCATTTCCCCTCGCCGTCGGTCGGGAAGATCAAGCGCAAGGGCAGCGCGTTCGTGTGTGCGGCGGTGTAGCGCGCGGCAATCGCCCGGCTTCCGTCATGCCCGGGCTTGTCCCGGGCATCCACGTTCTTACAATCAACGGCAACAAGAACGTGGATGGCCGGGACAAGCCCGGCCATGACGAGGAAACAAAAAATGGCCGACCTCCCCGACGTCCCTCTCCCCGCCGGCATCCGCTCGCGCTATGTCGACGGCATCAACGGCTTGCGCATGCACGTGCTCGAAGCCGGCTTCGAAACCAAGGGGCGGCCCTGTATCCTGCTGCTGCACGGCTTTCCCGAGCTCGCCTTCTCCTGGCGCAAGGTGATGCCGGCGCTGGCCGCGGCCGGCTATCACGTGATCGCGCCGGACCAGCGCGGCTATGGCCGCACCACGGGATGGACCGCGGATTACGACGGTGATCTCACGCCGTTCTCTCTGCTCAACCTCGTGCGTGACGCCCTCGCCCTGGTGTCGGCGTTCGGCTACAGGCAGGTCGATCTCGCCGGGCATGATTTCGGCAGCCCGGTCGCGGCCTGGTGCGCCCTGATCCGGCCCGACGTGTTTCGCTCGGTGACGCTGATGAGCGCGCCGTTCGGCGGCGCGCCGCCGCTGCCCTTTGGCACAGTCGACAGTCCGGCAAAGCCGCCAGCGGAAGACCCCGTGCATCGCGAGCTCGCCGCGCTGCCGCGCCCGCGCAAACACTATCAATGGTATTATGCGACGCGCCCGACCAACGCCGACATGCAGCATGCGCCGCAGGGCGTGCACGATTTCCTGCGCGCTTACTATCACCACAAGAGTGCGGACTGGACCGACAACAAGCCATATCCGCTGAAGTCGTGGTCCGCGGGCGAACTCGCCAAACTGCCAACCTACTACGTGATGGACGCCGGCGAGACGATGGCGGAGACGGTTGCGAAGGAGATGCCCTCGCCGGCCGCGATCGCCGCCAACCAATGGCTGCCGGACAGCGACCTCGCCTATTACAGCGCCGAATACGGCCGCACCGGATTCCAGGGGGGCTTGCAATGGTACCGCTACGGCACCTCGGGCATGCTCAACAGCGAGATGCAGCTGTTTGCGGGCCGCAGCATCGACGTGCCCTCGTGCTTCATCTCGGGCAAGCAGGATTGGGGCACCTATCAGCGCCCCGGCGTGTTCGAAGCGATGCAGGGGCGCGGCTGCACGAAGATGCTCGGCTGTCACCTCGTCGACGGCGCCGGCCATTGGGTGCAGCAGGAACAGCCGGCCGAGGTGAGCCGCTTGCTGCTCGAGTTCCTCGCAAAAGCCGCCTGATTTGACCCGGGAACCCCGGCGCCTTATTATAGTTTAGAATAATTCTAAACTATCAAACAGGGCCGCCGTGAAGACTTTTGCCGAACTGACCGAGCGCGAGGTACTTGCGGTCGCGATCTCCTCCGAGGAGGAGGATAGCCGCATTTACATGACCTTCGCCGAGGACTTGCGCGAGCGTTACCCGGACACGTCGAAGATTTTCGAGGAGATGGCCGAGGAGGAACGCGGCCACCGGCATCGGCTGCTGAAACTCTATGAGGAACGCTTCGGCCAGCACCTGCCGCCGATCCGCCGCGAGAACGTCAAAGGCTTTCTGCGCCGGCGGCCGATCTGGCTGACGAAAAACCTGCCGCTCGACACCATCCGGAAAGAGGTCGAGACTATGGAGCTCGAAGCCGAGCGCTTCTACGCGCGGGCCGCCGAGCAGGCCGAGGATGTCGGCGTGCGCCGCCTGCTCGGCGATCTCGCCGAGGAGGAAAAGCATCACGAGAACCGCGCCGTCGCGCTGACCGACGAAATCCTGAAGCCGGACGTGCGCGCCGAGGAAGATCGCACGCGACGGCGGATGTTCGTGCTGCAGTATGTGCAGCCGGGCCTCGCCGGCCTGATGGACGGATCGGTCTCGACGCTGGCGCCGCTGTTTGCGGCGGCTTTCGCCACCCACCAGAACTGGCAGACCTTTCTGGTCGGCCTCGCCGCCTCGATCGGCGCCGGCATCAGCATGGGCTTTGCGGAGGCGCTGTCCGACGACGGCTCGCTCACCGGGCGCGGCTCGCCATGGCTGCGCGGCATCACCTGCGGCACGATGACGACGCTCGGCGGGCTCGGCCACACCCTGCCTTATCTCGTCCCAGACAGCTGGCCGAACGCATTCTGGATCGCGACGGGAATCGCCGGCGTCGTCGTGTTCTTCGAATTGTGGGCAATCGCCTTCATCCGCGCGCGCTACATGGACACCCCGTTCCTCCAGGCCGTGTTCCAGATCGTGCTCGGCGGCGCCATCGTGCTGGCGGTCGGGATCTTGATCGGGGCGGCGTAGGTACCTCGGTGTCATGCCCCGCGAAGGCGGGGCATCCAGTACGCCGCGGCGGATGTGGTGAGAGCGAGTTCTCCAATGCGGGTCTCTGGAATACTGGATCGCCCGCCTTCGCGGGCGATGACGGCCGACTTGTTGCTGGACCTTCCCTGCGATGACAGCCAGCCACATATCAATCGCGATCAAACGGCGGTTGCGGCTTTAGGCCAAACTGCGCATCATCCTTTCAGGGAAGCGCAGGAGCATGTCGTGGCGAAATCGGAATGGAGTTACAAGAGCGCGGTCGAGCTGTCGGCCGCGTTGACCGCAAAGAAGGTCTCCGCGGTCGAGCTCACGCAGGATGCGATCGATCGCATCGAACGTCACGACGGCAAGGTCAACGCGATCTGCGTCCGGGATTTCGACCGCGCGCTTAGCGCCGCGCGGGACGCGGACGCGGCGCGGGCGCGCGGCGAGCGGAAGCCGCTGCTCGGCCTCCCAATCACCGTGAAGGAATCCTACAACGTCGCCGGCCTGCCCACGACCTGGGGCATTCCCGCGCAGAAGGATTTTGTCGCAAAGGAAGACGCACTGCCAGTCACGCGGGTGAAGGACGCCGGCACCGTCATCGTCGGCAAGACCAACGTGCCGCTCGGGCTCGGTGACTGGCAGAGCTACAACGACATCTACGGCACTACCAACAATCCCTACGATCTCGGCCGCACGCCGGGCGGCTCGTCCGGCGGCTCCTCGGCCGCGCTCGCTGCGGGCTATGGCCCGCTGTCGATCGGCTCCGACATCGGCGGCTCGCTTCGCGTGCCCGCCTTCCATTGCGGCATCTATGCGCACAAGCCGACCTTCAATCTCCTCGCGATGCGCGGCCATACGCCGCCGCCGTTGCCGCCTTTGCCGTTCGAGCGTGACCTCTCGGTGATCGGCCCGATGGCGCGCAGCGCCGCCGACCTTTCGCTGGTGCTCGATGTGATGGCCGGGCCCGATCCGATCGACGCTGGCCTGGCCTACCGGCTCGAGCTGCCGGCGGCGCGACACACGGCATTCAGGGATTTCCGCGTGCTGGTGATCGATACCGATCCGGTGCTGCCAACCGACACCGCCGTGCGCGGCACGATCAACACGCTCGCCGACAATCTCGCCAAAGCTGGCGTCAAGATCGAGCGCAACAGCCCGCTGCTGCCGGATTTCGCGGCCTCCTCGCGGCTCTATATGCGCATGCTGATGTCGTTCCTCGGCTCGACCTTCGCGCCGGATGTCTATGCCGGCGCGAAAGCGGCCGCGGCTGCGCTGCCCGAAGGCGACAACAGCCTTGCCGCCGAGCGGCTGCGCGGCATCGCGCTCGGCCATCGCGACTGGCAGGCGGCCAACGGCGGGCGCACCCGCCTGCGCGCGCAATGGCGCGAGCTGTTCAAGACGTTCGACGCGGTGATCTGCCCGGTGATGCCGACGGCGGCCTATCCGCACGATCATTCGCCGGAGCAGGAGCAGCGGCGGATCAAGATCGACGGCAAGGAGCACGTCTATCCCGACCAGCTCGCCTGGCCCGGCATCGCGACGCTCCCCGGTCTGCCCTCGACCGCGATCCCAACGGGCTTTGCGCCTGATGGACTGCCCATCGGCGTGCAGATCGTCGGCCCGTGGCTGGAAGACCGCACGCCGCTGAAGCTCGCCGAGCTGATCGAGCGCGAATTCGGCGGGTTCGTGCCGCCGAAGATGTTTGATGATTAGTGCCGACGCGTCATTGCGAGCGAAGCGAAGCAATCCAGTCTGTCACCGCGGAGAGATTCTGGATTGCTTCGTCGCTTCGCTCCCCGCAATGACGGAGTAAAAAAAGTATCGGGATTCCGGGGCCACGCTCGGCGCGCCCGGAATGACAGGGAGGGAAATACAATGAGCCAAGACCTCGACCAGCTCACCGCGCTCAACCGCGACTATGTCACCTCCGTACAGAACTGCGACGTTAAACGCTTCGACGAAATCCTGGCGCCGGAGTTCTATTGCTCCAATCCCGACAAGTCTCTGGTCGACCGCGCCGCCTTCCTGGAGCAGACGGCGCGGCCGATCGCAATCCGCAATCTGCATGCGCATGATGTCATCATCCGCATCATGGGCGATTTTGCCATCATCCACGCCGCAACCAGCTACACCACCGCCGACGGCCAGCAGACAACGGGACGGTACACGGATTGCTGGACGAAGAAGAACGGGACGTGGCTCGCGGTGTCAGCGCACGTGTCGCGGTGAAGCGGGGGCACGCTGCCCGCATACTCTCCGCTGTCATGCCCCGGCTTGACCGGGGCATCCAGTACGCCGCGGCAATAGTCGGTTCACATAGCTTCCGCCGCGGAGTACTGGATCGCCCGCTTTCGCGGGCGATGACACCGTCATTGCGGTTGCTAGCTGTCAAACACAATCACGCTGCGCAGCGTCTTGCCGGCCTTCATGTTGGCAAAGCCCTCGTTGATCTCCGACAGTTTTAGCTTGGCCGAGATCCAGTCCTCGAGGTGCAGCCGGCCGCGCAGGTAGAAATCGACCAGCCTCGGCATGTCCACGCGAAAATGGTTGGAGCCCATCGACGAGCCCTGGATCCTGCGCTCGCGCAGAAAGTCGAAGCCGTGCAGCTCGATCTTCTGGCCGAACGGGATCATGCCGACGATGGTGGCCGTGCCACCGGACGCCAGCATGCCAAAAGCCTGCTCAGCGGTCTCCTTGCGGCCGAGCACCTCGAAGGAATGATGCACGCCGCCATTGGTGAGGTCGCGCACCTGCTTCACGACGTCGCCGTCGGCGGGATTGATGATGTCGGTCGCGCCCAGCTTGGTCGCGAGCTGGAGCTTTGCCGGATTGGTGTCGATGGCGATGATGCGTCCGGCGCCTGCGATCTGCGCGCCGTTGATCGCGGCCATGCCGACACCGCCACAGCCGATCACGGCCACGGTCTCGCCCGCCGTCACCTTCGCCGTGTTCACGACCGCGCCGTAGCCGGTAATGACGCCGCAGCCGATCAACGCGGCGAGATCGAGCGGCATCTCCTTCCGGATTTTAACGATCGCATTCTCGTGCACGAGCATCTGCTCGGCGAAGGACGAGAGGTTGAGGAACTGATGCAGCTTCTCGGACTTCGACCATTGCATCCGGTTCGAGGCGCCCGGCAACAGCTTTACGGTGGTGTCGGTGCAGAGCACGGTGCGGCCCGTGGTGCAATTGTCGCAGGTGCCGCAAAACACCGACAGGCAGGTGACGACGTGGTCGCCCGGCTTCACATAGGTGACGTCGGAGCCGACCTGTTCGACGATGCCGGCGGACTCGTGCCCGAGCACCGCTGGCAGGGGATGCGGATAAAGGCCTTCCATGAAGTGCAGATCGGAGTGGCAGAGGCCGGCGACCGAAGTTCGGATCAAAACCTCGCGCGGGCCCGGCTTCGGCAGGCTGACATCCTCGATGACCAGCGGCTGATTGACTTCATAGAGGACGGCGGCCTTCATCGAGCACTCCCTATCGCTTCTTTTGGTTTGAGCGTGGCGTGCAGCCTACGCTGCCAGAACCAGTTCGCCAACCTCGCTCATGCCGGCATCGCGATCGCCGAGCAGCAGCGCGGCGATCTTCGCTTGCACCGCATTTTCCGTCAGCCGGAACGGATCGCTCGGCGACACACGATGGTCGATCACCAGCCGCGATAGCAGCAGCCGGCGCGCATCGCCGCGCATTTCGTTGATGCGATGCGCTTCCCAGGCGAGCGCGACCGCGCTTGCGACGTGATAGAGCAGGCTGGTCGCGCGGCGCGCATCGGCCTCGTTCTCGGAATTGCCCGCGACCTCGCGCGCGAAGCCGACGGCGCGATCGACCAGACCGCGCAAATTGTCGCGCCAGGCCTGCGGGACCGACGCGCTATCATCGAGCCGCGCGTGCAGATCGGCTGATAGCGCGGATTCGGCGCCGTGGCGGCCGACCGCGCGCCGGAGCGCATCGATGGCGACGATGTTGCCGGTGCCTTCCCAGACCGAACCGAGATGCGCGTCGCGCAGCAGGCGGGGCGTGGCGAATTCCTCGATATAGCCGATGCCGCCGCGCATCTCGAGCGCGTCGCCGCAAACCTTGCGCGCATCGCGCGTCGCACGGAATTTCAGCGTCGGCGTCAGGATGCGCAGCAGCGCCGCAGCATCCTGACTGCCAGCCTCAGCGCGGTCGAGCGCGTCGGCGGTCAGAAAACTCATCGACAGCGCCTGCTCGACCGGCAGCATGATCTTCAGCATCTGCCGCCGTCCCAGTGGCAGGTCGATGATGCGGTTGCCAAACACGACGCGGTTCTTCGCCACCGTCATCGCGTCATGATAGGCGCGGCGCATCAGCGCGGTCGATTTAACGCCGTTCGAGAGCCGCGACGAGTTCACCATCTCGGCCATCTGCACAAAGCCGCGGTCGAGCTTGCCGACCGCATAGGCGATTGCGCCTTCGAGCTTGATCTCGCCCGAGGCCATCGAGCGGGTACCGAGCTTGTCCTTCAGGCGCACGATCCGATAGTGGTTCTGCGAACCGTCGTCGAGGAAGCGCGGCATCAGGAACAGGCCGACGCCGCGCGTGCCGGGGCCGGCGCCTTCGGGGCGCGCCAGCAGCATCACGACCTTGGCATCGGCGTTCGAGCAGAACCATTTTTCACCATGGAGGCGCCAATGGTCGCCCTCCTGCACGGCGCGCGTGGTCAGCGTACCGACGTCGGAGCCGCCCTCCTTCTCGGTCATGAACTGGCCGCCCTGGGTCAGCTTGCTCATGTCGGTCTGGGTGAGACCGTCGAGATATTTCGCCTTCAGCGCCTCGCTGCCGAAATTCGCCAAGAGCTTTGCGCAGCCGTCGGTGACGTTGATCGGGCAGCCCATGCCGAATTCGGTCTGATTGAACAGGAAGGTGAAGGCGTGCTTGGCCACGACGGGATATTTGTCGGGCCATCCCATGATGCCCTTGCGGATCGACAACGCATGGATGCCGAACTCGCCGAAGGCCGCGCTCTCCAGTTCGCGATAGGCCGGGTGATATTCGATCCACTGCACGTCGCGGCCGAACTTGTCGCGCTGGTGCAGCACCGGCGTGTGCCGGTCGGCGAGCCGCGCGCAGTCGTCGAGATGGCCGCCGGCAAGTTCGCCGAGGCGATCGAGATGCGGCTCGATGTGGCGGAACAGCGGGTCCGGCAGATGGATACGCAACAGATCCGTCAGCGCCGGATCGGCGCGATAGAAATTCATGCCTGACGTATCGGGCGCCAGCAGACCGGATGGTGCGGCCGCGACACTTTTTGGCTCACCTGTGACCGGCTTGTGCATGATCGTCCTCTTCGTTCCCGCCCGACGGCAATTCTTATCGCTTGCCGCTTGGGATGATGTCGATCATGCTCCAGTCGCAAAGGCGGATAAAGCCGCAAATTGTCAGGGAGGCATGATCGCCGTGAAGGAGCAATTCGCTCTGCGGAATTATGATCGACCCGGCTGGTTGTCCGCGCGGCGGATGCATAGATCAGCGGCTTCCCGTCTCCGAGAGATCACGCCATGGAACATCCGAAATACAAGATCGCCCTCATCGTTGGCGCCGGCGAAGGCCTGAGCGCCTCGCTCGCTCGGCTGCTGTCTGCGCAAGGCATCCGCGTCGCGCTGGCCGCGCGCAAGATCGAGAAATTAGGCGCGCTCTGTCGCGAGACCGGCGCCAAGGCCTATGCCTGCAACGCCACCGAACCTGAGGAGGTCGAGCGGCTGTTCGGCCTGATCGAACGCGAGATCGGCACGCCCGACCTCGTCGTCTACAACGCCAGCGGTCGCACGCGCGGGCCGTTCGTCGATCTCGTTCCGGCCGATGTCGCGCAGGCGATCGCGATTAGCGCCTATGGCGGCTTCCTGGTGGCGCAGCAGGCAGCCAAGCGCATGCTGCCGAACAAGCACGGCGCGATCCTGTTCACCGGCGCCTCGGCGAGCGTCAAGGGCTATGCGCAGTCGGCCTCGTTCGCGATGGGCAAGTTCGCGTTGCGCGGGCTGGCGCAGAGCCTGGCGCGCGAGCTCTCGCCGCAGGGCATCCACGTCGCGCATTTCGTGATCGACGGCGGCATCCGCAGCGCGGCGCGGGCCGAACCCGCCGATAAGCCGGATTCGATGCTCGATCCCGATGCAATCGCGCAGAGCTACTGGAACGTGTTGCAGCAGCCGCGTAGCGCCTGGAGCTGGGAGCTGGAGCTGCGGCCGTGGGTGGAGAAGTTTTGAGTTGAGCTGTCGTAGGGTGGGCAAAGGCGCATAGCGCCGTGCCCACCGCCGTGAATGAACAAACAGATGGTGGGCACGCTACGCTTTGCCCACCCTACAAGGGCGGGAAACAATGACCACGGAAACCACCATCGATACCGGCACCAATGAACTCCTCTGCGTCATCCGCGACCGCGTCGCGGTCATCACGCTGAACCGGCCGGAGGCGCGCAACGCGTTGTCGGACACCTTGACGCCGGCACTGCGGACGATGATCCGCACCTGTGGCGAGAGCCCCGATGTCGGCGCGCTGTTGATCACCGGCGCGGGCGCGGCCTTCTGTGCCGGCGGCAACGTCAAGGGCATGGGCGCGCATCGCGACCCGAAGAAGCTCGAGATGTCGTTTGACGACAAGGTCGCCGATCTCCAGGAGCGGCAGCGGCTGCTCACCGGCGCGCTGGTGTCGGTGCGCAAGCCGACCGTCGCCGCGCTGCCCGGCCCCGCGGTCGGCGCCGGGCTCGCCATCGCCATGGCCTGCGACATCCGCATCGCCGCGCAATCGGCCTTCGTCGCCACCGGTTACGCCCGCATCGCGCTGAGCGGCGACTACGGCATCGGCTGGCTGCTCACCCGGCTGGTCGGCACCGCGCGGGCCCGCGAGC
Organism: Bradyrhizobium sp. P3_C3; assembly: GCF_056402655.1. Classification (NCBI taxonomy): domain Bacteria; kingdom Pseudomonadati; phylum Pseudomonadota; class Alphaproteobacteria; order Hyphomicrobiales; family Nitrobacteraceae; genus Bradyrhizobium; species Bradyrhizobium sp. P3_C3. The sequence continues at coordinate 146,353 of NZ_JBFUGY010000002.1, forward strand.
TGCTGTTCACCGGCGATCGCGTCGACGCCGCGCGTGCAGAGGCCATCGGCCTCGTCAACCGCGTCGTACCCGACGACAAATTGCAGGCCGAGGCCTTTGCACTGGCCAAGTCGCTCGCCGAAGGCCCGCGTCAGGCGCTGCGCTACATGAAGGACAATCTCGACGAGGCGCTGCTGTTCGATTTCGAGACCGCCCGCGACCACGAAGCCGGACGGCTGATCCGCCTGACCACGACTGCTGATCACAAGGAAGCCGTGCAGGCCTTCATCGAGAAGCGGAAAGCAGTGTTCACGGGGAAGTAGGGGCTACGGTCCAAACCATTCGATCATTCCATATAGTAGGTACCCCATTTTCAGGAGGGCTGAATGGACTGGTCTGAGGTGGTGCGGAAAGCCGCCATCCTTGCGGAGAAAACGGGCTACGTTACTTTCGATCAACTGAACGAGTTGATGCCGTCCACAACGATCGAGCCGGAAGACATCGAAGCCGTACTCACCGCTCTCGGCGACCAGGGTATCTGGATCGCGGAGGAATAGGCCCGCACCGTCATTTCCTCGATTGGGAAGCACCAGTTTCGCCTCTCGCAAAATCCACGAACGCGCGCAGCGCTGCGGGCAATTGGCGGCGGCTTGGATAGTACAGGAAGAAGCCGGGATAGGCCGGGCACCAGTCGGCGAGCACGCGAACCAGCTTGCGCTTGGCGAGCAGCGCTTCGACCTGCGCCTCAAACACGTAGGCAAGCCCAGCGCCGTCGAGCGCCGCATCGACCATCAGGTCCTGATCGTTCATGGTCAGCGGTCCCGCGACGTCGATCGCGAGCTCGACGCCGCCGCGCTCGAATTCCCAATGATAGAGCGCGCCTGAGGTGAATCGATAGCGGATGCAGGGCAGGCCTTTCAGGTCGCGCGGCGTGGTGGGCGGCTTGTGCGATTTGAAGAACGCGGGCGTGCCGACCACGGCAAAACGGTGCCGCGGGCCGATCGGGACCGCGATCATGTCGGCGGCGATGGTCTCGCCGAAGCGCACGCCGGCATCGAAGCCGGCCGCGACCATGTCGATCAGGACGTCGTTGATGACGATCTCGACGCTGACATCGGGGAATGATTTCAGGAAGCGCGTTACGATCGGCAGCAGCACCAGCTGCGCAGATTGGCGCGCGGCGGTGAAGCGCAGCGTGCCGGCGGGCTTGCCGCGGAAATTGTTAAGGTCCTCGAGCGCGTCGTCGATGTCGCGGAAGGCCGGCGTGATGCGGGCAAACAGCCGCTCGCCGGCCTCGGTGAGCGCGACGCTGCGGGTGGTGCGGTTGACGAGGCGCAGGCCGAGCCGCTCTTCGACATTGCGCAAAGCGTGGGACAGCGCCGATGGCGTGACGCCGAGCTCGGTCGCCGCCGCGCGAAAACTGCGGTGGCGGGCGATGGCGAGGAAGGTCGCGAGGTCGGACGGGTCGATCCCCATTGATGAATTTTTCTCAGCAGCTTGCAAAATTTATAGCGGATTATCTCAGCTATGGCGAGCCGCTACACCTTGCCCATCGGCTCGGCACATCGCCGGGCCAAAATGGAAAGGGCAACATCATGCGTGTCTGGTTCATCACAGGAGCATCCCGCGGATTTGGCGCTTTGATCGCCGAAGCCGCCTTGAAGGCCGGCGATGCGGTGGTCGCGACGGCGCGCGACCCGTCGACCGTCACCGCGCGGCTCGGCAGCCACGAGCGCCTGCTCGCGACCCGGCTCGACGTCACCAGCGAGGCCGAGGCGCATGAGGCGGCGGGCCAGGCAGTGAAGCGCTTCGGGCGCATCGATATCCTGGTCAACAATGCCGGCTACGGCCTGCTCGGCGCGATCGAGGAGGCCAGCGGCGCGGAGACGCAAAAGCTGTTCGGCACGAATGTGTTCGGCCTGCTCGGTGTCACCCGCGCGGTGCTGCCGCATATGCGCCGCCAGCGTTCCGGCCACGTCATCAACATCTCGTCGGTCGGCGGTTACACCGGCTATCCCGGTTGGGGCGTCTATGGCGCGACCAAGTTCGCGGTCGAGGGGATCAGCGAAGCGCTGGCCGGCGAAGTGGCGCCGCTCGGCATCAAGGTCACCGTGGTCGAACCGGGCTTCTTCCGCACCGACTTCCTCGACGACACCTCGCTGTCGCGCACCGCTCAGGTGATCGACGACTATCACGAGAGCGTCGGCAAGACCCGCGCTCACGCCGTCGAATTCAACCACGGCCAACGCGGCGATCCGCGCAAGCTGGCGCAGGCCTTCCTGACGCTGGTCGATGCCAAGAACCCGCCGCTGCGCCTGCCGCTCGGCAGCGACACGGTGGAGCGGATCGAGGCGAAGAACGCATTCGTTGCGCGGGAGCTGGCGGGATGGCGATCAGTCGCGACCTCGACCGACTTCACCAATGACGGCGCTTGAGCGAAGGCAAAAAAAGCCCGGCTCTGGATGACCAGGCCGGGCTCGGAGTGGTGTCAGGCCGAGGCTGAGGGGCTGTCGGCCTGACGGGAAAGGGCGGCGAGGCGCCAGCTYGCGCAGGGAATGTCTTTCGGTGCGACGGCGATCTCCTTGTCGAAGCGCACCAGCTTCCAGTCGTCGGGATGATTGACGAAAGCGAAGCCGGATTTGCGGGCGAGCGAGATCATGGTCTCGTTGGAGCGCAGCGTGTCGCCGAACATGTGCTCGGCACCAAGGGCTGCCGCGCGGCATTCGAGATTCTTCATCAGCGCGGTGGCGATGCCGTGACCCTGCCAGCGATCGTCGACCGACAGGCCGAACTCGAGCGTGGAGGTCTCTGGATGGAAGGCGTAGCGCGCCTCGGCGACGATGGTCTCGAAGCCGTCGACCATCTTGGTCGCCACAACGGTAAAGCGCTCGCGCGCGCCGACATCTAGGAACTCGCTCAGCAGGCCCTTCGGCAATTCGCTGATCGCACCGAAGAAGCGGTTGTAGCGGGAGCGGGTCGAGAGCGAGCGGAAATAGTGCTGAAGCTCCTCGGTGTCGCGCGGCTCGACGAAGCGAACGTTGATCGCCTCACCCTGCCGGGTGCGCAGCACGTCCGAATATTGCTTCAGATCTTCCAGGCGAAGAGTGCTCATGACACGAGCCCTTGCGGAAAGAGGGACCGCCGGCGCCCCTGTGATCAGGCGGCGCCGGCCTGGCGGCCAATCAGGCCCGCCAGAAGGGTTTGTCAGCCTCGTAGGCGATGTCGGTCCAGGACAGGCCGACGTCGTGGAGATCGCGGGCCGTCCAGTGGGTCAGTTCGCGCCGGGTCCGGTAGCGCTCGTGCCAGACGTGAAGCGTCTCGCCGATCTGCTGGATGAGGCCGGGTGCATGATTATTTGTCATCGAATGGTGGGTCAAAGTAGACATTTTCAGCTCCTTGAGCTAACTTGACCGCTAATATCTGCTTGCTACCGCGCTGCGACAAACGACAATTTGTACCCCTTCGCATGAAATAACGTCATGCATCCTGCTGCCAGATGACTGCCAGATTGCCCTCCCTGAACGGATTGCGGGCCTTTGAGGCCGCCGCGCGCCATCTCAGCTTCACGCTGGCCGCGTCCGAGCTGAACGTGACCCAGACCGCGATCAGCCATCAGATCCGGCGGCTCGAGGAGGAGCTCGGCATCCGCCTGTTCGTCCGGCAGAACCGCGCGCTGGCGCTGACGCCGGAAGCGCGCGACTATTTGCCGGGCGTCCGTGCCGCCTTCAACGACCTCCGCCTTGCGACCGACCGGCTGCTGCGCAAGGACGACGACAAGGTGCTGACCGTCTCGACGCTGGCATCGCTCGCCGCGAAATGGCTGCTGCCGCGGCTGACCGATTTCCAGGAGCAGCACCCCGGCATCGACGTCCGCATCACCACCTCGACCAGCCTCGTCGATTTCCAGCGCGACAATGTCGATGCCGCGATTCGCTATGGCCGCGGTCAATGGCCGGGCCTGCGCGCCGACTGGCTGATGGCGGACGAGCTGTTTCCGGTGTGCAGTCCGTCGCTGCTGCGCGGCGACAAGCCGCTGCGCCAGCCTGAGGATCTCAAGGGCTATCCGCTGCTGCACACCTCCAATGCCAACAGCGATGACTGGCGGCTATGGCTGACGGCGGCCGGCCTTCCGGGCGACATCGCCAGGCAGCCCGGCATCACCTTCGACATGATCTTCATGACCATCCAGGCCGCAATCGACGGCATCGGCGTGGCGATGGGCCGGACCTCCTACGTCCAGGATGACATCGCCAAGGGCCGGCTCGTGGTGCCCTTCAAGATCGCGCTGCCGGCCGATGCGGGCTTCTACCTGGTCGCGCCGGAGGGCCGGCGCGAGGCGCCGAAGCTGGCCGCGTTCCGCGAGTGGATGATCGCTGCAACGCAGAATAAAGCGTGAAAAATCATCAGCTTCCCCGGTGAAATCGATTGACTCGCCGCGCCCCGCGCGAGAGGGGTAGGACAGATTGTCGCAGCCGACAATCTGATGCCTTGCCGTGAAATGAGTTCCGGTCCGGCCGCGCCTTCCAGGGGAGAAACGTCATGGCTGGACCAGCAACCAATCCGCCCGAGATCAAGTCGCGCATCGGCGCGATCCTCCGCGCCACCTCCGGCAATTTTCTCGAGCAGTTCGATTTCTTCCTGTTCGGCTTCTATGCCGCCGCCATCGGCAAGGCGTTCTTTCCCTCCAGTAACGAGACAGCCTCGCTGCTCAACACTTTTGGCGTGTTCTGGCTCGGCGCGCTGATGCGCCCCGTCGGCGCGATCGTGCTCGGCGCCTACATCGACCGCATCGGCCGCCGCCAGGGCCTGATCGTCACGCTCGGCATCATGGCCATCGGCACCGTCGTGATCGCGTTCTGCCCGAGCTATGCGACCATCGGCATCGCGGCGCCCGTCATCGTGCTGATCGGCCGCCTGCTGCAGGGCTTCTCCGCCGGCGTCGAGCTCGGCGGCGTCTCGGTCTATCTCGCGGAAATCTCCACGCCCGGCAATCGCGGCTTCTACACCTCGTTCCAGTCGTCGAGCCAGCAGGTCGCGATCTTCGTCGCCTCGATCCTCGGCTTCATCCTGTCCGAGGTGATGCCGGCGGACGTCGTGACCGCCTGGGGCTGGCGCATTCCCTTCTTCGTCGGTTGCCTCATCATTCCCCTGATCTTCATGCTGCGGCGGACGCTCGAGGAAACGCCGGCCTTCCTCGCCATGAAGAAGCACCCGACGGCAAACGAGGTGTTCGCCTCCGCGCTCGCCAACTGGCGCATCGTCATCCTCGGCATGATGATCGCGGTCCTGACAACGACGACATTCTACTTCGTCACCGTGTACACGCCGACCTTCGGCAAGACGGTGCTGAAGCTCTCGACGCAGGACGCACTGCTCGTGACGCTGCTCGTCGCCGTGACCAACTTCTTCTGGAATCCCGTCGGCGGCGCGCTGTCCGATCGCATCGGCCGCAAGCCGGTACTGCTCGCCATCGCCGGCCTGGCGCTCGTCACCGCCTACCCCGCACTGTCCTGGCTGGTCGCCGCGCCGACTTTCGGCAAACTGCTCGCGGTCGAGATGTTGTTCTCGTTCTATTTCGGCATGTACAGCGGCACCATGCTCGGTGCTCTCGTCGAGATCGTGCCGGCGCATGTCCGCACCACCTGCTTCTCGCTGGCCTTCGCGCTCGCCGCTGCGCTGTTCGGCACGTTCACGCCATTCGCCTCGACCTTGCTGATCGACTACACCGGCAACAAAGCCTCACCCGGCTTCTGGCTGATGTTCGCCGCTGCGCTTGGCATCATTGCCGCATCGATCGTCTATCGCGGTGGCCGCCAAGCGGTGACGACGTACGATGCGACCGGTGAAGCGGCGCCGGCGGTGAGCCACTGATGGTCATTCCGGGGCGCCTCGAAGAGGCGAGCCCGGAATCCATTTCTCCCAACATTCTTGCGGCACGATGGATTCCGGGCTCGATGCTTCGCATCGCCCCGGAATGACAGTAACCTAAAGCTCCACCACCACGTAATCGCTCTCGACCTTCACCGGGATGGTCTCGGCGACATATGGGCCCTTCACCACACTCGCACCCGGCTCGACATGCGCCGGATAGGCCTTCACGCGGAAGCGGCGGGGGTCGCAATAGGACTGGCCGGTGCGGATGTCGAACTCCCAACCGTGCCAGGGGCAGCGGATGATCTCGCCGAGCTTGGTGTATTCGATCTCGCCGGGATCCTTTGATTGCGCGAGCCCGATCAGCGGGCCCTCGCACAGCGCCGCGCCCTGATGCGGGCAGCGGTTCATCAGGCCGAAATACTCGCCCTTGATGTTGAAGACCGCGATCGGCCGTCCGTCGATCTCCAGAAATTTTCGCGTGCCCGGCGGAAGCTCATCCACCGCCGCAATCACGTGCCGCGCCATGCTTATGTCTTCCGCATGATCTGATCGGAAAACCGCTTCACACTTTTCCGGATCATGCGGCTATCCCATACAGCTTGCGCGCATTGCCGAGATAGAACGCTTCGCGGTTGGCGTCGCTGACGCCCGCGGGCAGCACGCGCGACGGCTCGTCATAGTCCCAATGCGGATAGTCGGTCGCGAACAGCAGTCGGTCCCAGCCGATCCACTTGATGACGTCGAACAGGTCCTCGCGCCGCTCCGGGTCCTCCATCGGCTGCGTGGTCCACCACACCTGCTCGCGGATATATTCCGACGGCGGCCGCTTCACATGCGGCACTTCGCTGCGCAGCCGGTGCCAGACCTTGTCGAGCCGCCAGGCGAGCGACGGGGCCCAGCCGAAGCCGGCCTCGATCATCACCATCTTCAGCTTCGGAAAGCGCTCGAACACACCTTCCAAGACAAGGCTCGCCAGCGCCGATTGCTGGCACTGCGAGTGGCCCACCATCTCCTCGATGTAATAGGAAGGCCAGCCGGACGGCGTGATCGGATTGCCGCCGAAGCCGAAAGCGTGCACGCCGACGGGAAGTCCTGCCTCTTCCGCGGCCTGGTAGATCGGCCAGTAACGGCGCTGGCCGAGCGGCTCGACATTGCGGCTGAGCAGCAGCACCTGCACGAAATTCTTGTCGCCGGCGCGCTCGCGGATTTCGGCGGCGGCCGACAGGCCGTCCTCATTGCCGACGACAATGGACGCCTTCAGGCGCTTGTCCTTGCTGGTCCATTTGTCGATCTGCCAGTCGTTGATCGCCGAGCACAGCGCCGCCGAGAGCTCGTGATTGCGGATGCCCTGCCCGGTGTTGAGCGGATTGAGCACGCCGAGTTCCACGTTGTTGGGATCGAGCAGCTGCTTCTGCATGAAGGACAACGAAGAGCCCTGCGGCCCGCCTTCCGGCGGATAGGCGTCGCGACGCGATGCGTTGGGCTGGGCCTTCGGATAGGGCGGGCCTTCCATCATGCCCTGATAGGCATGGACGCCGTAGACTTCGAGATGATGCTGCCAGCGTTTCGCCAGATAAGGATAGAGCTCGGTGCGGGTGGCGCGTGCCGGATGGATGTCGCAGTCCGCGATTGCGGTTTTGACGGTCAGTGGGGAAGCGGCTTCGGTGCTCTCGCGGAATTGGACATTCATCGCCTTGCCTCCTTTGGCAGCGGGCTAAGTCAGGCGGGGATAGGTCGCATGCGGATTTTCGATCATGATCTTGCGCACGAGATCGGGGGTGAGGCCCTCGGGCAGCGCATCCTGGCCGTCGAATTGCCAGTGCGGATAGTCCGTGGAGAATAGAACCAATTCGTCGGACTGCATATGATCAAACAGGCGAATTAATGTCTCAGGTTCCGGCGGCGCATCAAATGGCTGTAAAGAGAACCGGATGTTGCTGCGCACAATGTCGAGCGGCGCGCGATCGACCCATGGCGTCTCCATTCGCACCCCGCGCCAGAACTTGTGCAGGCGCCAGAGAAAAGGGGAGATCCAGGAGACGCCGGATTCGAGCATGACCATTTTCAGCCGCGGATATTTGGCGAACACGCCCTCGACGATCAGACTGGTGAGCTGAGTCTGGAACGCCTGGGCCTGACCGACATAATCCTCGATGTGATAGGAACCCCAGCCCACGGCAGTCGGCGGATTGTGATAGGCGGAACCGGCGTGAATTCCGACGGGCAGCTGGAGCCGTTCCGCCGCTTCGTAGATCGGCCACAGCGCGCGCTTGCCGAGCGGCGTGTCGCCCATGACCAGCATCAGCACCTGCACGAAGCGGCGGTCCTGTGCGCAGCGCTCGATCTCGGCGACGGCTTTCTCGACACTTTGCGCGGGGATCACGATCGAACCACGCAGCCGTGAATCGCGATCGAGCCATTCCTTCACGAGCCACTCGTTCAACGCGCGGCAGAAGGCGGCCTGCAAATCTTCCGAAAACACCATCTGCACGCCGTAGAGGGGATTGCAGATGGCGTGCGTGAGCTGGAAGGGATCGAGCAGATGACGCTGCATGTCCTCCAGACTTGCGCCGGGCTTGCCGGTTTCCGGCCGCCAATCGGGACGCGCAACGATCGGCGAGTTCTGCGGATAGGATTGCGAGACAAGGTCGACCATGCCGCGCGTCGTCACCTGATCGCGCCAATAGTCATTCAAGTACGGCAGCAGGCTGGTCAGATGCGGCACGGCCGGATGCACGTCGCAATCCACCCCGCCGGCGATCAGGGACGCCATCACGTCTCCTTCACGTTTCCTCGTCACGTTTTGTCGTGCCCACCATTCAAGCAGGCCTGCCCGTCGCCCGCAACTCGGCCAAGGCCGCTGTCATATGCTAGGAAGGCACAGCTCCGTTGCGAGGACTGAGAGGTTAAAGGGATGAAAGAGCTCGTCGGCATTGCGGAACAGGTTGCGGCCCGACTAATCGCGCGCAAACAGACCATTGCAGTGGCTGAATCCTCGACCGGCGGCCTGATCTCGGCCAGCCTGCTCGCGGTGCCCGGCGCCTCCGCCTATTTCCTCGGCGGCGCCGTGGTCTACACCCGCGATGCCAGGCGCGTGCTGATGGATATTTCGGACGAAGGAATGAAGGGCTTTCGCTCCTCGTCGGAGCCTTATGCAAAGCTGCTGGCCGAACAGATGCGCAGCCGCTTCGGCTGCGACTGGGGCCTGTCCGAAACCGGCGCCGCCGGCCCCACCGGCAACCGCTACGGCGACGCCGCCGGGCACAGTTGCATGGCCGTCGCCGGCCCCGCGGCAGAGGTGATCACGCTGGAGACGGGCAACAACGACCGGTTTGCGAACATGCAAATGTTTGCTGCCACGGCGCTGAAGCTGTTGCTGAGGAAGCTGGAGGGGTGAACGCCCTCACATGGGAACCGCACGCGCTCCCGATCTCTTGCCCGGCTGACCGTCGTGCCGGCGCATGAGCGAGCGCGTCACCGCCCAGGCGCGATAGGAGCAATGATGCAATTGCCTGCGTTCGTCTTCGCCGCCCTGCTCGTCCTTGGGATAACGACGGCGCAAGCCGCCGGTATCAGAAACTTCGACATTCCTGCCGGTCCGGCGGGACCGGCAATCCGATTGCTGGTCTGGACTCCGTGTGCCGAGCCACCTCGCGAGATGGATGCGCGTGGCGCCACCTTCTTCGCCGTGCCCGCATGTCCGGTCACCGGAGAAAAGCTTCCACTCATCGTGATGTCGCACGGCCGCCGAGGATGGTTCGGCGGTCACCATGACACCGCCGCGGCTTTGGCCGATGCCGGGTTCGTCGTGGCGGCGCTCAATCATCCCGGCGACACCATGCGTGACACCAGCCGCACCGACAGTCTTTCGGTTCTCGTCGAGCGCCCCACGGATATGAGCCGGCTGATCGACTATATGCTGGACGGGTGGCCAGACGCATCCCGCATCGATCCTCAGCGCATCGGGCTCTACGGGTTTTCGTTTGGCGGCTACACCGGCCTTGTCGTCATCGGCGGCGATCCCGATCTGCGCAAGGGATTGCCGAATTGCGAGACGTCGAGCTTGAAGGCGTGCAAACAACTCGAGAGCGGCGAGCTTCCTGATCAGCCGACGACCCATGATAAGCGCGTCAAGGCCGCGGTCATCATCGATCCCTATCCGGTGTTCGTCTTCCCGGAGGAGAATCTGAAAGCAATAGCAGTGCCGGTTCAATTGTGGAGTTCTGACCCCGCGCAGAATGCCGATGGTCTATCCGGATGCTGTGCGGCAGCCATCAATCAAAGGCTTCCGATCAAGCCGGACTACCATTTCGTGGACAATGCCCGGCATTTTTCCTTCCTCGCGACCTGCACCCCAAAGGACGCCCGGGAGGCCCCCGCCGTCTGCACCGATGCGCCGGATTTCGATCGCGTCGATTTCCACCGACGGCTTCACGTCGATGTCGTTGCGTTTTTTCGCAAGCATTTCGCCGAAAGCGCCAAGCCGTGACGCGGCCCTCGGCCCGGCGCCGCGCCGGCCTAAGAGCAGGACAAGCCGTTGCCGGGCTCGCGGCAGAGCTTCGCGCGAACCTCTACGATATCGATATCGTACTTCCCGGCTCTCCGCTTGCGCGAGGCGGAGGCCGAGTCGGCACTGTCCATCGAAAGCAGATTGAGCTGCTTCTTGGTCGCCGCGCTGCACATCAGAGCAGCGTTGCCGCCGAGGTATCTCGACTGGGCGCCAAGCTCCTGCCGGGTGAGCTCCGCGAATGGCCCCAGACGCAATTGCGTTTCGACCGCTGCGATTTCAGCGTCGCTCGCCTGCGTCCGGGCAACACCCTTCATCCTGCGTTCGAAGCCGTTTGCGATCGCCGCCCCATGTGCCGCACCAAGATCCGCAACCTCTTGCGCTGCGTCCGTAAACTCACCGCGCTGGGAACCGGCCAACAGATAGGACTTGCAAGCCAACGGGTTGCTCGCGAGCTTCAGGAGGGTCGCCAGCTCCGCCCGGTCCAGGGCATTGATGTGCTCGTCGTCGGCATAGACTTCCATCTCGCTCGCCAGGATCATGTTGAGTGCACCATTGGCGGCGGGCCATCCGCCCTCGTTGAAGGCCTCTTCGGTCTCCCGAAGGAAGACCGCCCTGAGCGCGGGATCGCTGCGAGCAATCGACGCGGCCAAAGGGAAGCGCGCGATGTTCTGATCGAAATCGCGCGCAAACGCGCTCGGCCCGGAGAGGCTCGCATATGCCAGGTTTCCGGCCAGCAGGGCGACGACGACGAGCAGCAGGATTAATCTTCTGGTCATGTGAGAGTTTTGGTGTGGGTTACCGCGAGAGATCATCTCACGCCGGGTCACCGCCATCCATTGCAACTACAGGCTGCTCTTAATGAATCCTTTCGCAGCCGTGGCGAGTTGCGCGGATGCCCTGCTATCTTGCCAGATGCCGCATGAAGATCCGCACCACATATCCCTGGACCCGCGGCGCCTCGTCATAGATATCCGACGCGAGCCGCTCGATGGTCTCACGCAGGGATAGGAACTGCGCCTGGCGCGCGCTGCTCTCGGTGCCCTGCATGCCCGCGAGCTCGTCCATCGCGGCATCGCTGATCTGGCAATGCACGACCTCATCCTCACGCATCATCGTGAAGCGAAAGGCCAACCGTTCGAGGTCGTGGCCGATGATCCTGTCGCGCGACAGCGGCATCCAATTGTCCCGTTCGCGCCCCCGAACGGGACAATGCTGAAAATCTGACGCTTTGTCACCACCCGCGCCAGGAGGCATCGCTGTCATGCGATGTTCATCAACAGCGAGCTTCCGTCGGTCGGCCCGGCTCCGACGTCAGTAGGCGAGCGCCGTGCCGGTCGGCTTGTCGAGTGCCGCGGCCAGCGATCGATACTCCTCACAATCCGTCCCGCAGATGGCGGCAATCCGGCTGAGATGATAGAGCGCCTGCTCGCGGTTACCCCGCTCGAGCTGCCACAATCCGTAGTACTGCCACGTCAATACGTGGTTCGGATCTGCCTTCAACGCGCGCTCGTACCAGACCTGCGACTGCTCGTAGTCGCCGAGCTTGCGGTAGGAATAGCCGATGAGGTTGGCGACGTTCGGATGGTCGTCATGGCCGAGCGATTTTAGTTGCTCGATCGCGGTCGCATAGTCGTTGCGCTCGTAGATGGTGTCATAAGCCACGCGGTAGCCGGCCGCGAAGGCGGGATCGCCGATACTGGACTGGTTGTTCGGCTTCCTGCCCTTGTGTGTTGCCTTGGTGCCCCAGCGCTTCGGGTAGACTGGCTGCGGCTGCAGCCTCTGATCCGAGTAGGCTCCGGCATAGGGATCAGTGGAGCTGATGCCGCCCCCGCCACCACCACCGCCGCCGCCGGCGGCAAAGGCCGGCGAGCTCAACAGTACTGCCGCAAATGTACCGAGCGTGACGAGCCTGATCATCGCTGTGATCATGTCTGCCTCCTGTCCTGTTCAAGCGGCCCCGGACGACGTGATAACCCTGCGTCGGCCGCGATATTCCGGGACACTGTGCTCACAGAGACGTCAGCGTTCGTACGACAGTCACGTTGTCCTTTACTGGAACGCGACCTCGGCGAAGCTTCGCAGCTTTCGCGAATGCAGCCGTTCCGATTCCTGCTGCTTGAGCCGCTCCAGCGCCTTCAGGCCGATCTCGAGATGCTGGCCGACGCGGCGGCGGTAGAACTCGCTGGCCATGCCCGCGAGCTTGATCTCGCCATGCAGCGGCTTGTCGGAGACGCAGAGCAGCGTGCCGTAGGGAACGCGGAAGCGGTAGCCGTTGGCGGCGATCGCGGCCGATTCCATGTCGAGCGCGACCGCGCGCGACTGCGACATGCGGCGGATCACCTCGGGCCCCGAGATCTCCCAGTTGCGGTTGTCGACGCTCGCAACGGTGCCCGTGCGCATCAGGCGCTTCAGCTCGAAGCCTTCGAGGCCGGTGACGTCCTCGACCGCCTGTTCGAGCGCGACCTGCATCTCGGCCAGTGCCGGGATCGGCACCCAGAGCGGCAGCTCGCGGTCGAGCACGTGGTCCTCGCGTACATAGCCGTGGGCGAGCACGTAGTCGCCGAGCCGCTGCGTGTTGCGTAGGCCTGCGCAATGGCCGAGCATCAGCCAGGCATGCGGGCGCAGCACTGCAACGTGGTCGGTGACGTTGCGCGCGTTCGACGGGCCGGTGCCGATGTTGATCAGGGTGATGCCGCGATAGCCAGGCGCAACCAGATGGAAAGCCGGCATCTGCGGCGCGCGGGCAGGCGCCACCCCGCTGGTTGCGCCGCCGCTGCCCGTGATCACATTGCCGGGCGCGACGAAGGCTTCGAGGCCGGCTTCGCCGGACTGCAGCCGCTGCTGGCAAAGCTGCGCGAAGGCATCGACATAGAACTGGTAGTTGGTGAAGATCACGAAATTCTGGAAATGCTCGGGATCGGTGCCGGTGTAGTGATAGAGCCGCCGCAACGAATAATCGACACGGGCGGCGCGAAACAATGACAACGGCTCGGGCGCGCCTGGCTGGAGTTCGAAGGTGCCGTCGGCGATCGAATCGTCCATGGTGGCGAGGTCGGGCACGTCGAACGCATCGCGCAGCGATCGCGTCACAAGGGAATTCTCGCTGGTGGTGATGGCGGCTTCGATGTTGATGTCGCGGCGATAGGCGAAGTGGATCGGGATCGACTCGGCGGATTCGCCGATCTCGACGGGAACGCCGTGGTTCTGGATCAACAATCCGATCTGCTCGGTGAGATAGGCGCGGAACAGATCCGGCCGCGTGACGCTGGTCTCGTGCACGCCGGGGCCGGCGACGAAGCCGTAGGCGAGACGCGAGTCCAGCCGCGCATACGTCGCGGTGGTGACGCGGACGAAGGGATAATAGGCCCGCACCCGCGTCGTGATCGCCTCGCCGTTGACATAGGCCTCGAACCGGTCGCGCAGGAATTTCGTGTTGCGCTCGTAGATTTCCTCGAGGCGGGCGACGGCGAGGACGGCGTCGGTGAAGGATTTGGTGGCGATGGAGGGTGGGGACTGCATTGTTCGACCGCCGGGTTGCTGGGCTTGAGTCGAACTATAGCAAAGAAGGCGGTCCCGTAGGGTGGGCAAAGCGAAGCGTGCCCACCATCTTGACCATCGCACGAAGAGCGGTGGGCACGGCGCGCTGCGCCTTTGCCCACCCTACGAGATCGCGTATGTCGCCCGAGATCCCGGATCCGCGCTAAGTGCGCTCCGGGATGACGCGCCTTCGCGCGTCACTTCTCGCGGAAGGCCCGCATCAGCTGGTCGTGCAGCGGCTTCATCAGATAGGACAACATGGTGCGGTCGCCGGTCTGGACGAAGGCTTCCGCCGGCATGCCGGGGATCAGCTTGGAGTCGCCGAGCTTGGCGACCTCTTCCGGGGACATCGACACGCGGATGGTGTAGTAGCTCTGGCCGGTGCGCTGGTCGGTGGTGACGTCGGGCGAAACGCGGCTGACGACGCCGTTGAGCTCGGGCGTGGTGCGCTGGTTGAACGCGGACAGGCGAAGCAGCGTCTTCTGGCCGATCTGAAGCTTGTCGATATCGACAGGATTGACCTTGGCCTCGACCTGGAGATCGTCCGCCTGCGGCACAATCAGCATGAGGGCATCGCCGGCGGTGACGACGCCGCCGACGGTATGCACCGTCGATTGCAGCACCATGCCGTCCTGCGGCGCACGGATATCGACGCGGCGGAGCTGGTCTTCGGCGGCGACCTTGCGCTCGATCATTTCACCGATCTTGTCGTTGGTCTCGCGCAGATCCTTGGAGACCTCGCTCACCATGTCCTTGTCGACCTGGATGATCTGGAGCTCGGTCTCGGTGATCTTGCCCTTGGCCTGCGCGCGCGAGGCGATGTATTGCGCGCGCTCGCCGTTGAGGCGGGCGCTGTCGCGTTCCAGCGTGGTCAGGCGGGAGATCTGCACCAGGTGCTTCTCATAGAGATCGCGGACACCGACCAGCTCCTGCTGCACCAGGACGATCTCCCTGTCCTTGGCCTTTTCCTGCGCGGACAGTCCTTCGATCTCCTCATTGAGCTGCTGGACACGCTCGCGGAGCTGCGCCTTCTGCCCGGCACGGCCATTGACGCGGACGTCGAACAGCTTGGTTTCGGCGGAGAGCAGCGTCTTGACGTCGGACTCATTGGTGCGATCGAGCAGCGGTTGCGGAAACTCGATCTTGTCGAGCGCGCGCTGCTCGGCCTGGAGCCGCGACGCGCGCGCCAGCGCTGCGTCGAGATTCTTGGTGACGATGGCGAGGTTCGCCTTGGTGACGGTGTCGTCGAGCCGCACCACGATATCGCCGGCCTTGACCACGTCGCCGTCGCGGGCGCGCAGCTCGCCGACCACGCCGCCGGTCGGATGCTGCACCTTCTTGACGTTGGATTCGACCACGACCTGGCCCGGCGCGATCAGGGCCCCCGAGATCTGCACCGTCGAGGCCCAGCCGCCGAGGCCGACGACGAGGGCCACCACGATGGCGAGCCCGAGCATCAGGTGAAACCTGATGGAATCCCGCACGGTCCTCTTCGCGGCGGGCTTTCCGCCGCCGATAGCCATCGTGCTCATGACTTGGGCACTCCGCCTTCGCTGACGATCTTGATCGGTGCCGGCGGCGTCACGCGCGGCTGAAGCACCTGGGCAAGCACCTGCTCCTTCGGCCCGAACGCCTGCATACGGCCGTCGCGCAGCACCAGGATCTGGTCGACCGCCTCGACGCCGATCGGGCGATGCGCCACCACGATGACGATGGCGCCGCGCTCGCGCGCGCTGCGGATCGCGCGGGTCAGCGCCTCGTCGCCTTCGGTGTCGAGATTGGAATTGGGCTCGTCGAGCACGATCAGGAACGGGCTGCCGTAGAGCGCGCGCGCCAGCGCCACGCGCTGCGCCTGGCCCGCGGAGAGCGCGGTGCCCTGTTCGCCGACCTGCGTGTTGTAGCCCTCGCGCATCTTGATGATCATCTCGTGCACGCCGGCTTCCTTCGCCGCGGAAATGATGCCGTCAGAGGTGGCCTCGGGATCGAAACGGCTGATGTTCTGCGCGATGGTGCCGCCGAACAATTCGACGTCCTGCGGCAGATAGCCGATGTGGCGGCCGAGCATGTCGGAGGCCCACTGGTCGAGCGCCGCGCCGTCGAGCCGCACCTTGCCACGGACCGGATGCCAGACGCCGACCAGCGCGCGGATCAGCGACGATTTGCCGGAGCCGCTCGGCCCGATCACGCCGAGGCCATTGCCGGCGGTGAGCGCGAAGCTGACGTCCTGCACGATGAGGCGCTGATCGCCCGGCGGCACCATGGCGATGCCCTCGACCGACAGACGGCTGGTGGGCGCCTGCAACTGGGTCGGCATCGTCTGCGGCGGCATCTGCTCCAGCAGGCGCGTGAGGCGCTGCCAGCTCTGACGTGCCGCGACAAAGGATTTCCAGTGCGCGATGGCGAGATCGACCGGCGCGAGCGCGCGGGCGGAGAGGATCGAGCCGGCAATGATGATGCCTGCGGTCGCTTCCTGGTGGATGACGAGATAGGCGCCGACTGCGAGCACGGCCGATTGCAGCATCATGCGCAGCACTTTTGCGACCGCGCCGAGACCGCCGGCGACGTCGCTCGCACGCTGATTGCCGTCGAGGTATTTTTCGTTGGCTTCGCTCCAGCGCTGGTTCATCCGGCCGGTCATGCCCATCGAGACCATGACTTCGGCGTTGCGCCGGCTCGAGGCGGCGAGATCGTTGCGCTGGGCGGCGAGGCCCATCGCGTCCTTCGCCGGCTGGCGGGACATGAATTCGGTGACCAGCGTCAGCCCGACCAGGATGATGGCGCCGACCAGAGCGGTGAGGCCGATCATGACGTGGAAGGCGAAGCAGATGGCCAGGTACAGCGGCAGCCAGGGCAGGTCGAAGAACGCGCTCGGGCCCATGCCGCCGAGGAACGAGCGGACATTGTCGAGGTCGCGCAGCGGCTGCAGGCCCTCGTTGCGGCTGCCGACCAGGAGCGGCAGGCGCACGACGGTGTCGAACACGCGCTTGTTGAGGGCTTCATCGAGCGCCGTGCCGACCCGCCCCAGGATCCGGTTTCGGATCATGTCGAGCATGCCCTGCGCGATATAGAGGAAGCTGGCGATGATGATCAGGCCGACGAGAGTCGGAACGCTGCGGCTCGGCAGAACCCGGTCGTAGACCTCCAGCATGAAGATCGACCCGGTCAGATAGAGCAGGTTGATCATGCAGCTCATCAAGCCGACGCCGACGAACGCCGTGCGACAAGCACGCAAGGCGTCACCGAGCTCTGAACGGCGGACGCCGGGTACGGCTGCCATCAGTCTGATCTCTTTCGGGTAAGGGGCAACGCCCCTGATTTCCTAGGTCGTTCAGGGGTACGCGACCCGGATTAACATCGTATTCCCCCGCGACGAACGCGGTCGAATTAATCCAGGTCCCTGATAGGCCACCTCTACCCCTGACGGCCTCGCACGCAAGTCCGGTATTTCACAGTCTTTGCGGCTTTTTATAGCAGACATCGCGGCCTCTCCCCAGCGGGGGAGAGGCGAAAGTTCTGGCTCACCGAGCCAATGTGACGCTAGAGCCGGCCGCCGCCGCGCACCAACCGCACCACCAGGAGCAGGATGATGGCGCCGATGGCGGAATAGATGATCTCGGACACGAGCCCGGTGCCGAGATGGATGCCGAGTTTCGGGAACAGGAAGCTTGCGACAAACGCGCCGGCGATGCCGATCACGATGTCGCCAATGATGCCGAACCCGCTGCCGCGCACCACCTTGCCGGCGAGCCAGCCGGCGACGAGGCCGACGAACAGGATGACGATGAGGCCTTGGCCAGAAATGTACATAAGTTGAAGTCCCTCTCCATGAACGGGGGCATGGAACCGGAACCGGGATGAATGGGGTCTGAATGGTCGGTTCGGATAAAAATGTCGAAAACAACCCCATGCACAGTAGGAGTGCAGTTGGCCGGCGGTGCGAGGTGAACTGTGACAAGTCGGTGTTGTCGTAGAGGGATTCTGAAGAAGTGCGCGATTGGAGGTGGGGGCGCGCGGCACTCACTTTCCACCCAGCGAAGTGAGGGAGCCGCTCTCTCATTCCCTCCCCCCTTGCGGGGGAGGGGCAGGGAGAGGGGTGGCCACGGGCGAGGTCTGAGTTTGTGGCTACCCCTCTCCCCCGCCCTCCCCCGCAAGGGGGGAGGGAGCGCAGTGTTGCGCGGGGATGTAGTACGGCTGGAGAACGAACTACGACGCCGTCACCGGCTCGGCCAGCACGCATCTCGCCGCCCTACCCGGCCCTACATCCACATTCGCAGGCAATTGCTCCAGACACCGCGGCTGGGCGACCGCACAACGCGGGGCGAAGGAGCAGTTGTTCGGCTTTTCGGCCAGCGAGGGCGGGGTGCCGGGGATGGTCTCCAGCCGGGCGCCGCGCTTGGCGCCGTGGATGGTGGAGGCGAGCAGGCCCTTGGCGTAGGGGTGCACCGGCGTGCGGACGATGTCGCGGAGCGTCCCCTGCTCCACGATCTGGCCGGCATACATCACCGCGACGCGGTCGCAGATCTCGATCGCAACACCAATGTCATGGGTGACGAAGATGACGGACATGCCGAATTCGCGCTGCAGCTCACGCAGCAACAGCAGGATCTGGATCTGCACGGTGGCATCGAGCGCGGTGGTCGGCTCATCCGCGAGCAAGATCTTCGGGCGGCAGGCGAGCGCAAGGGCAATCATCGCGCGCTGGCGCATGCCGCCGGACATCTCGTGCGGATAGGCATCGAGCCTGCGCTTTGCGGAGGGAATGCGCACGACCTCGAGCATTTCGAGCGCCCTCGCCCGCCCTTCCGCAAAGCTCTTGCCTTCGTGGCGCACGACGCTTTCGGCGATCTGCGCGCCGATGGTGTAGACCGGATCGAGCGCGAGCGCGGGCTCCTGGAAGATCATCGACACGGTCTGGCCGCGGAAGGACGAAAGTTCCTCGTCGTTCATGGCGAGCACGTCGCGGCCCATCACATTGACCTTGCCCGTGATCTGCGTGCGCTTCTTCGGCAGCAGCCGCATCAGCGCACGCAGGGTCACGCTCTTGCCGGAACCGGACTCGCCGAGCAGGCCCAACACCTCGCCGTCACCGAGCGAGAGACTGAGATCGTTCACGGCAAAGACCGTGCGCTCGCCGGTGAAGCGGATGTTGAGGCCTGAGATGTCGACGAGCTTTGTCATGACGGCAGTTTCGGCAACCTATCGTGATAGTCGGTGACGCGCTGGAAGGCGGCGCCGATGGTGAGCAGGGTCGCTTCATCGAAGGAGCGGCCGATCAGCTGCATGCCGACCGGCAGGCCGCCTTTGGTGAAGCCGGAGGGAATGGTGAGCGACGGCAGGCCCAGAAAATTCACCGGGCGGGTGAACAGTGTCAGCCGCTGCACCATCGCCGGCGCGTTCGGGCCCCCGCCGACATCGCTCTCCTCGATCGTCGGTGCCGGCACCGGCGATGCCGGCGCGATGATCGCGTCAACACCAGCCGTGGCCGCATTGTGGGCGGCGAGCGCCGGACCACGCCAGCGCATCGCCTCCAGATAAGTGATGGCTGGAACGGCAAGACCGTTCTGAAGCCGCATCAGGACCTGCGGACCGTAGTCCTGCGGACGCTCGATCATCCAGCGCTTGTGGAAGGCGGCCGCTTCAGCCGCGAGCACGAGCTGGCTTGCCGACGACAATTGCCGCTGGTCCGGCAGCTCGACCGTGACGATGTCGGCGCCTTCGCGCTTGAGCACCGCGATGGTCTCGTCCAGCACGCGCGCGACCTCGCCGTCGAGATCGTCGACATAGAAGGACGCGGGCACGCCGATTTTCAGGCCCTTGAGCGAACCCTTGGTGGCGCCGACATAGTCGGACAGCGGCTCGTGGCTGCAGGTCGAATCCGCGGGATCGGGACCGGCCATCAGCGCCAGCAGCAGCGCGCAATCCTCGGCGGTGCGGGCGAGCGGGCCGACGGTGTCGAGCGATTGCGACAGCGGCATCGCGCCGGCGCGGCTCACGCGGCCGACGGTGGTTTTCAATCCCGTGACGCCGCAGAAATGCGCGGGCATGCGGATCGAACCGCCGGTGTCCGAGCCGAGCGCCGCGAACGTCAGGCGCGCCGCGACCGACGAGCCGGAGCCGGAGGATGAGCCGCCGGTGATGTGCGCGACGTTCCAGGGATTGCGCACAGGGCCGTAATGGGCGTTGTGCCCCGTCGGTCCATAGGCGAATTCGGCCAGATGCAGCGTGCCGAGGCGGACCTGCCCGGCATCCTTCAGCCGCTGCAAGGCCGTGGACGTGACGGTCGGCACGAAATCGCGGCGAATCAGCGAGCCGCAGGTCGAGACGTGG
Organism: Bradyrhizobium sp. P3_C3; assembly: GCF_056402655.1. Taxonomy (NCBI): domain Bacteria; kingdom Pseudomonadati; phylum Pseudomonadota; class Alphaproteobacteria; order Hyphomicrobiales; family Nitrobacteraceae; genus Bradyrhizobium; species Bradyrhizobium sp. P3_C3. The sequence goes on from NZ_JBFUGY010000002.1 coordinate 166,580, forward strand.
CCTGCGTCGTAATACATGTCCTTGTGCGCGAGCGGCACGCCGTGCAGCGGACCGCGGACATTGCCCTTGGCGAGCTCGGCATCGGCGGCCGCGGCAGCCTTCAACGCGGATTCGGCTTCAACCGACATGAAAGCGTTCAGATGCGGCTGCCACTGCGCGATGCGGTGCAGCAGCGCGCGCGTCACCTCATGCGAGGACACCTGCTTCATCGCGATCGCGCGCGCGACCTCGGTGAGCGTCATCAATGCAGGCTCACGGCTCATTTCGACACCTTCTGTGTCTGCGCGATCGGATAGAGCGCGGGCTCGAGATCGAATGGCAGCGTGCCGGCGATGGCCGCAAAGCCTTCGAAGGCCGGCCCGATGGAATTGGAGATACGCGTTGCGATCTCGTCATCGACAGGAACGCCCGCGACTTGCGCGATCGGCTTGATCTCTTTCGGTGTCGGTCTTGTCATGCTGTTTCCTCTGCGGGCGCGCGGCTATGGCCTGATCCAGGTATCGCCATGTAGCACGCGGCTTCGTGGCCCATTGTATCGAGCGCGGTGAGCTTTGGTGCTGCATTTGCGCAGAGCGGCTCCGCAAACGCGCAGCGGGTGTGGAAGCGGCAACCCGGGGGCGGATCAATCGGATTGGGCGGGTCGCCGGTGATCGGCGGCTTCTCGGTGCGACGATCGGGGTCCGAGGACGGCATCGCGGCAAGGAGCGCACGCGTATAGGGATGCGCAGGGTTGTCCCAGACCTGGTCGACCGGGCCGAGCTCGACGACCTCGCCGAGATACATCACCAGCACGCGATCGCTGATGTAGCGGACGACGTTGAGGTCGTGGCTGATGAAGAGATAGGTCAGGCCGAACTCGCGCTTGAGATCGGCGAGCAAATTCAGCACCTGTGCCTCGACGGATTTGTCGAGCGCCGAAACGGCTTCGTCGAGGATCACCAGCCGCGGCGACAGCGCCAGCGCACGCGCGATGTTGACGCGCTGGCGCTGGCCGCCGGAGATCTCGTGCGGATAGCGGTTGGCGAAGTTTTCCGGCCGCAAGCCCACCTTGCCGAGCAGCTCGCGCGCGAGCGCACGGGCCGTTCCATCGGCCATGCCGTGCACTTTCGGGCCGAACGCGATCGATTCCTCGATCGTCAGGCGCGGATTGAGCGAGGCATAGGAATCCTGGAACACCATCTGCATGCCGCGGCGCAGCTCGCGCAACGACAGCGCCTGGCCGACGGTCATGCCGTCATAGATGATGTCGCCGGTATCGCGCGGCATCAGATGCATCAGCAGCCGCGCGGTGGTCGACTTGCCGCAGCCGGATTCGCCGACGATGCCGACGGTCTCGCCCTTCGCGACCGAGAAGGAGACATTGTCCACCGCGCGCACGGTGCGTTTCGCGGCGAACAGCCCGCCGCGCACCGGGAAATGCTTGGTCAGGCCGTTGACCTGGAGCAGCGGTTGCGCGACGCCGCCAACGTCCTCGACCGGCTCCAGCATTTCGACGGATGTGTTGGTCTCGCTCATGGCCTAATTCCTGATGTCCATGGCGCTGCGCAGGCCGTCCGAGAGCAGGTTGAAGCAGATCGAGACCGCGAAGATCATCGCGCCCGGCAATGCCGCGACCCAGGGATTGACGTAGATCGCGGTGCGCAGCGTGTTCAGCATCAAGCCCCATTCCGGCTCCGGCGGTTTTGTGCCGAGGCCGAGGAAGGAGAGACCTGCGGCCAAAATCATCGAGACCGAAATCAGGCTGGTGGCATAGACGAAGATCGCGCCCAAGACGTTGCCGAGGATGTGCACCCGCATGATGGTGAAGGGTCCCGCGCCGGAGGCGCGCGCCGCTTCGACGAAATCCATGTTGCGCACGCCGGTGGTGACGCTTTCGGCAACGCGGGTGATCTGCGGCACGAACACGACAGTCAGCGACACGATCGAGTTGAGGATGCCGGCCCCGAGCGCGCCGGAGATCGCGATCGCCAGCAACACGGAGGGAAAGGCGTAGAACACGTCGATCGTGCGCATGATCGCGGTGTTGAGCTTGCCGCCGACATAGCCGGCGACGAGACCGAGCGATGTGCCGATGCAGAACGCGAGGATGACAGGCAAAATGCCGATGACCAGCGACAGCCGTCCGCCATAGATCAGCCGCGCCAGCATGTCGCGGCCGAGCTCGTCGGTGCCGAGCGGGTAGCCTGCTGTGCCGATGTGGCGCAGGCGGCGGATCATCGAACCCTTGTAGGGATCTTCAAGGCCGAGCCATGGCGCGAGCACGGCGGACAGGAAGATCAGCAGCAGCACCAGCGCGCAGGCCATGCTGACCTTGTCGCGGGCGATGCGGCGGCCGACGGTCGCCCAATAGCCGCGCGCCTTGGTGGCGGGCGCGGCCTGCAGCGCGGCGTCGGCGGTGGCGGACAACGGAAGCTCGCTCATCGGCTAGCCCCGCTTGATGCGCGGGTCGATCGCGGCTTGCGCGATGTCGACCAGCAGATTGAGGAAGACGAAGAACAGCGCCAGGATCAGGATCGTGCCCTGCAGCAGCGGCAGGTCGCGCTGGAAGATCGCGGAGTTGAGCAGGAAGCCCGAGCCCGGCCAGGAGAACACGGTCTCGATCAGGATCGAGCCACCGAGCATATAACCCAGTTGAAGCCCCATCACCGCGAGCGCGGTGGGCGCGGCATTCTTGATGACGTGGCGAAACACGCCGGTTTCGTGCAAGCCTTTTGCGCGCAGCGCCTCGACGAAATCCTGCGAGAGGATGTCGCCGGTGAGCGCGCGCACGGTGCGGGTGACGATGCCCATCGGGATCACCGAGGTCGTGATCGCCGGCAGCACCAGGTATTTCAGATGCGCCCAGTCCCAGGCCCAGGAGTTGGAGCCGTTCGGTCCGGCGCCGACCGCGGGCAGCCAGTTCAGCTGGACCGAGAAGATGATGACGAGCACCATGCCGAGCCAGTAATGCGGCACGGATACACCGGCGATGGCGAAGGAGGTCGCGACCTTGTCGATCCAGGTCTCGCGGAAATAGCCGGCGATCAGGCCGAGCAGGATTCCCATCGTGAAGCCGATGATGGCGGCCGCAATCGCGAGCGTGACGGTGTTGCTGACCGCGCGCATGACCTCGGCGAGCACAGGGCGCCCCGTCGCGATGGAATTGCCGAGATCGCCATGAAGGGCGCGAAGCAGCCACAGCCCGAACTGCACCGGCAGCGGGCGGTCGAAGCCGTAGGCGGCGCGGAGCTGCGCCGCGAGCTCCTGCGAGGCGTCGGCCGGCAGCACCGCAACCAGCGGATCGCCCGGCGTGATGTGCACGAGCAGAAAGCACACCAGCGCCACGCTGATGACGATCGGGATGACATAGACGATGCGGCGAGCGATATAGGCGAGCACTGGTCTTCTTTCTTCCTTCTCCCCTTGTGGGAGAAGGTGGCGCGCGATCAGCGCGCCGGATGAGGGGTATCTATCCGCAGATACAGCGTTATCGAATGAGAGAGAGGGTCGCTCGCGGAGAGAGACCCCTCACCCGGCTTCGCTGCCGCGAAGCCGCCCTCTCCCACAAGGGGAGAGGGTGCACTGAGCGTGTGGCGCGAACTACTGCATCGACACCAGCGAGAAGTCGATGAACCAGCTCTTGGGCTGCACGACGCCCGTCACCTTCGGGCTGATGGCGCGGGGGCCGACGTCGTGGGCGACGTAGAGGAAGGCTGCATCGTCGACGGAGGCCGCGTGCAGCTCGGCGAGCGCGGCGTCGCGCGCGGCTGGATCAAACGTCTGCCGTGCCTTCTTCACCAGCTCGTCGAACTTGGGCTCGTGGATGAAGCCCCAATTGTTCGAGACCGGCGGCGCCATGCCGGACTGGAGGAAGCGCACCAGCGCGAAGAACGGGTCCATCGCCGCGTAGGTGACGTTGGTCGCGTTCGAGCCGTTGGCGCTGGGGTCCTTGGCGCCGCGGCGCCAGTTGGTGAACAGCGTGTTCCACTCGATGACGTCGAGCTTCACGTCGAAATAGCATTCGGCGAGCGCCTGCTGGAGATATTCGTTCATCGGCAGCGGCTGCATCTGGCCGGAGCCCGATGCCGACGTCTGGATCTTTACCGTCAGCTTCTTTAACGGACCGAAGCCGGCCTCCTGCATCAGCTTCTGTGCAGCGGCCTTGTCATACTTGATCTCGAAGCTCGGCTTGCCGCGCCAGGGATGGCCGGGCTCGAAGGTGCCGGTCGCCGGCACCATCAGGCCCGCGAGCAGGCCGTCCTTGAGACCCTCGCGATCGACGCAGAGGTTGGCGGCCTTGCGGACGCGGATGTCGTTCCAGGGCGAGCCTTCGACGCGCGAGAACTGCCACGGCCAGACATGCGGCTGCTCGTTGGCGTAGAGCTTGAAGCCGCGCTGCTTGAGCTCGGGCAACGCGTCGGGCGCCGGCGCCTCGACCCAATCGACCWGCCCCGAGAGCAGCGCCGCGGTGCGCGCGTTTGCTTCCGGCATCGGCAGGAGCACCATCTTGTCGACCTTGGGCACGCGCGCCTTGTCCCAATAGGCCGCATTCTTCACCAGCTCGAGCCGCTCGCGCGGCGTGAAGCTCGCCATCTTCCACGGGCCGGTGCCCGCGGCGTCCTTGGCGAACGCAGTCCACGCAGCCTGCGACTTCGCCTTGGCGTCGGCGCCTTCCGCCTTGTCGTAGAAATGCTGCCACTTCGCCGGGCTCGCCATGAACAGGTTGGTGAGGTTGATCGGCAGGAAGCTGTCGGGCTCCTTGGTGGTGAGCTCGACCGTCATGTCGTCGATCTTCTTTGCGGAGGCCAGCGTCGGCATGCGCGACGCGGTGACGCCGACCTGGCTGGCGTCGAACTGCGGCGCATCCTGCTTCAGCACCTTCTCGACGTTCCAGACCACGGCATCGGCATTGAACGGCGAGCCGTCATGGAAGGTGACGCCGGGGCGCAGCTTGAAGATCCACTTGGTCTTGTCGGCATCGTCGACCTTCCATTCGGTCGCAAGGCCCGGGATCACCACGCTCGCCTTGTCGGCCGAGGACAGGTCCCAGCCGGTGAGCGCGTCGTACATGGTGAGGCCGGTGAAGCGGTTGCCTTCAAAACCCTGATCGGGCTGGCCCAATGTGCGCGGAATATCGGCAGCGGTCATGCCGATGCGCAGCACGGTTTCGGCGCTTGCCACGCTCGGCCACGCGGCCGCAGTCGTCAGAGCCAGCGCAGCAATCAGCGCCGCGCGGGTGGTTGTCTTCATAAGCATCGTCTCAGTCCTCTTTCGGCTTTCAATGACTAATTTTGATGCAAACGTATGCAATGGCTATGCCAATGGGGAAACTTTTTCTGCAAATTGCCCCTGCGACGACAAGTCTGTGTGATCACGTGTCGGCAAAGGCACCGTCCTGCCTATTCTGGCATCAAGATTGCAAGTTTGGCCCTGAAATCTCCTGGGAGCCTTGGGCCATGCGTATCCGACTATCGACCTGTCTCGCCGTGCTTGCGCTGGCGTTATCCGCGATCACGGCGCGCGCCGAAACGGTGGTGCGCTACGGCATCTCGATGGCGGACATCCCGCTGACGACGGGCCAGCCCGATCGGGGCGCCGGCGCCTATCAGTTCACGGCGTACACCATCTACGATCCGCTGGTCGCCTGGGAGATGGACGTCGCCGACCGCCCCGGCAAGCTGGTGCCCGGGCTCGCCACCGAATGGAAGGTGGATGACACCGACAAGACCAAATGGCGCTTCACGCTGCGCAAGGGCGTGAAGTTTCACGACGGCAGCGAGTTCAACGCCGATGCAGTGATCTGGAATCTGGACAAGGTGCTCAATGACAAGGCGCCGCAATTCGACAAGCGGCAGAGCGCGCAGGTGAAGACCCGCCTGCCTTCGGTCGCGAGCTACGCCAAGATCGACGATTTCACGGTGGAGATCACGACCAAGACGGTCGATTCCTTCTTTCCCTATCAGATGCTGTGGTTCCTGGTCTCGAGCCCGGCGCAGTACGAGAAGCTCGGCAAGGATTGGGACAAGTTCGCGAGCCAGCCCTCCGGCACCGGTCCGTTCAAATTGACCAAGCTCGTGCCGCGCGAGCTTGCCGAGCTCACGAAGAATCCGGACTACTGGAACAAGAAGCGCATTCCAAAGGCCGACAAGATCGTGCTGGTGCCGATGCCGGAAGCGCTGACGCGCACCAATGCGCTGCTCGCAGGGCAAGTGGACCTGATCGAGACGCCGGCGCCGGACGCCGTGCCGCAGCTGAAAGCCGCCGGCATGAAGATCGTCGACAACGTCACGCCGCATGTCTGGAACTATCACCTCAGCGTGCTGCCGGGCTCGCCCTGGACCGACATCCGCCTGCGCAAGGCGCTGGACCTCGCGATCAATCGTGACGAAGTCGTCGGCCTGATGAATGGCCTCGCAAAACCGGCCAAGGGCCAGGTCGACCCGTCGAGCCCGTGGTTCGGCAAACCGAGCTTTGAGCTGAAATATGATCTGGCCGCGGCCAAGAAACTGGTCGAAGAGGCAGGCTACTCCAAGGCAAAGCCGCTGAAGGCCACCTTCATCATCGCCCAGGGCGGCACCGGCCAGATGCTGTCGCTGCCGATGAACGAATTCCTGCAGCAGAGCTTCAAGGAGATCGGCATCGACATCGACTTCAAGGTGGTCGAGCTCGAGACATTATATACGCATTGGCGCAAGGGCGCGGCCGACGAGATGAACGCCGGCATCACCGCCAACAATATCGCCTATGTCACCTCGGACCCGCTCTACGCCATCGTCCGCTTCTTCGCCTCCGACCAGATCGCGCCGGTCGGCGTCAACTGGGGCGGCTACAAGAACCCTGAGGTCGATGCTCTGATCAGCGAGGCCAAGCAGACGTTCGACACCGCCAAGCAGGACGATCTGATCGCGCAGGCGCACGCGCTGATCGTCGACGATGCCGTGCTGGTCTGGGTCGTCCACGACACCAACCCGCACGCGCTGTCGCCGAAGATCAAGCAATTCGTGCAGGCGCAGCACTGGTTCCAGGATCTGACGACGATCGGGACGGAGTGAGGGGGCGGCAAACGCAGATGCCGTAGGGTGGGCAAAGCGGAAGCGTGCCCACCACTTCTACACGCGGAGTAAGATGGTGGGCACGGCGCTTGCGCGCCTTTGCCCACCCTACGGGAGTTGATGTTGGTGGCGAAGAGGAGACGGACGCTCGCGCGCCAAACACTGCTGTCGTCCCGGGGCGCGACGTAGTCGCGAGCCCGGGACCCATAACCACAGGGAGTGGTTTGGCGAAGACTCGGAGTTGCCGGCTCGCGCGATAAACATCTCCCTGGGGGTATGGGTCCCCGCGTACGCGGGGACGACACTTTCAGTGCGGCACCAGCGATGCCCCACGCACTCTTACAGCTACTTCGTCAGCAGCGCATACGCCCCGGTCCATCCCTCCGCCGGCGGATTGATCTGGAATTCCTTGATCCGCGCCTCGTAGAGCTTGAACAGCTTTTCCAGCGTGTCGGCGTCCTCGCTGCGGCGGCCGCGCTCGATCGCGTCCAGCGCGCCCTGCCAGTCGCGGCCGCGGTAGCAGCCGAGCATCTCGATGGTGACGTTGCGCAGGCGCTGGAAGGCGCCCGAATGCATCACGTCCTCGCGGCCGGCGATGGCGTAGATCACCTCGGGCTCGGTCTTGCCCTTGACCATGATGAAGTCGAGCTCGAGGATCGCGAACTTGTCCTTGGCGGCGAGCGCGGTCCTGGAGCCGACGATGATGGGAAAGCCGTATTCCTTCGACTGGCCTTCCAGGCGCGAGGCGAGGTTCACGCTGTCGCCGAGCACCGAATAGTTCTTCTTCAGATCGGAGCCCATGTTGCCGACAACGCCGATGCCGGTGTTGAGGCCGATGCCGACATTGAGCGGGATGTAGACGTGACCGCCGTCGGCGGCCTCCTGCTCGCGCTCCTTGTTGACCGCGTCGATCTGCTCCAGCATCTGGATCGCGGCCTCGCAGGCGTTGACCTCGTGGTCGGCATCGTCGAGCGGTGCGTTCCAGAACGCCATGATGGCGTCGCCCATGTACTTGTCGATGTAGCCCTTCTGATCGATGATGACGTCGGTCAGCGGCGTCAGGAAGCGGTTCATCAGCGCGATCAGGCCTTGCGGATCTTGCTTGTAACTCTCCGAGATCGTGGTGAAGCCGCGCACATCGGAAAACATGATCGTCATCTCGCGCTCCTCGCCGCCGAGCACCAGCTTTTCGGGCGACTGCGCGAGCTGCTCGACCAGGACGGGCGACATGTATTGCGCGAACATGCCGCGGATCTGCACGCGCTGACGCTGCTCGCGCACGAAGCTCGCGAAGATCAGTGTCAAATAGATCGCGGTGGTCGAGAGCAATGGGTAGGTGAAGTCGATGAGATAGCGGTACTGTGCATAGAAGAACCAGGATACGCCGACCAGGATGGCGGCGAACATGGCACCCGCGAGCCCGAGGCGCACCGGTCCGAGATTCGGCGTGAAGATGATGACGAGCAGGCCGATCACGAGCGCGGCGATCAGCTCGACGCCGAGCGCATAGTTCGGCTGGGAGATCACCGCGCCGCTGAGCACGCTCTCCAGCACCTGGGCATGGATCTCGACACCCGGCATGGTCGATGACACCGGCGTGGTCTTGATGTCGTTCAGCCCGACCGCCGAGGTGCCGACCAGCACCAGCTTGCCAGCGATCTTGTTCGGCGGCGCGGTGTTGTCGAGCACGTCGGCCGCCGAGATGTAGATCGAGGGATCCTGGCGGGCGTAGTGCACCCAGAGCTGGCCGTTCTTGTCGGTCGGAATCTCCACACCCTTGAGGCGCACGGCCCGCACACCGGTCTTGTCGGTCCGGACCAACAGCGTCGGCGTTGCCGTGACGACGCGCAAAATCTCGAGGCTGAGCGAGGGCATGATGTTGCCCTGGGCGCGCATGATCAACGGCACGCGGCGGATCAGGCCGTCGCGCTCGGTCTTGATCGAGAACAGGCCGCGGCCGGCGGCGACCTTCTCGATGACGGGCACGTTACGCAACAGGCCGGGGAATTCGAACAGGAAACGTTCGGCATCCGCTTCGCCGACCGTCGCGACGCCGGTGAAGGGCAGCGACTTGTCGATCTCGGACGAGATCGCCGGCTGCCCGGTCTCGCCCAGCACCACGCGCGAGCGCTTGATCGCGTCGGAGAGGATCTGGTCGTTGCTCGGGAGCTCGCGCAGCCTGGCGCGGGTGGCGTCGTCGAGATCGCGCATCTGGCTCGCGACCAGATCCGGGTTGAGCCGGTCGGCTTCGGAGAACACCATGTCGAAGCCGATCGTCACCGCGCCGTTACTGGTGAGGTTCTGGATCAGGTCCGCGATCCGCGTGCGCGGCCATGGCCACTGGCCGAGCTTGGCGAGGCTCTTGTCGTCGATGTCGACGATGGTGACCGGCCGCGCCGCCTTGTGGCGCGGATCGATCAGCTGGAACATGTCGAAGGTGCGCAGCCGCAATTCCTGGATCGGCGGCGGATCCCACAGCCGCGCGCCGGCGAACACGACCAGCAGCGCAAGGCACATCAGCCGCGCGAAGCCAAGCTTCCGCGCAAACCACCGCCGCAGGATCTTCAGACGTTTCATTTTAGTCGGACTTCCTGACCTGCATCGCGCCCGGCGCACCGATCATGGAGCGTCCGCGGGCGATTGGCTATTCCCCGGCGGTTGAGGATTATGGATTTTTTGCCGCGGTCAAGGCGAAATGAAACTCAGCCTTCGGGGCGGGGCCAGTTCACTAGGTGACGTGAAGGATGAAATCGCTCGCCTGGACGCTGCTGACGCCTTTGAGGAGGATAGTGTCTGCCGTATCGATCGTGATCAGAGTGTCTGCCCCCGACGCGGTCACATGATGAGCCATCCAGTCGGAAACGTTGGAGGCCCCCACGAACGACAGGTCAATATGGTCCTGGCCGGACGTGAAATGAATGATCGTATCGCGGTTCGAATTGGCCGCGAACACGAACTGATCCTGATAGCCGGTCCCGAAGAACACGTCCTTGCCGGTCGTCCCGGCAAGGCTGACGTGATCATTCGCATTTTCAGCGAGGTTGAAAATCAAGTTGATTGTATCGGTCGCGCCGTGGCCGTCGGTCACGGTGAGCGCGACCTTATCCGTGGAAGGCTCTCCGCTGCCCTCCCTGTAGGTGACCGTCTGCAATGTCGAATTGATATCGACCAAAGAACCGGTCCCCGATGACGGGCTCACTTTGCTACCCGAATCGTCGGTGGTAGCAGCGATCGTGAACGTCTCAGTAGCGACAGCATCAGCGTCGGTAACCGACAGACCGTACACGATCACCCGCTCATCGCTGTTCTGCGTGACGCTGATCTGGTCGGTGTTGATCACCGGCGCGTCGTTCACGCCGGTCACATCCACCGTGAGTGTCGCTGTGCCGGTGGCGCCATGCGCGTCCGTGGTCTGGACGGTAAACGTATCCGTGTAATTCCCATCCTGTAGCGCATTGATCGCAGCCGCGTTCGGAACGTAGCTGTAGCTGCCGTTGGTGTTGACCGTCAGCGAGCCGTAGTGCCCCCCGACGGTCGTCGCCGCGTGGTGGTCCGCATTCAGGACAGCGTAGGTCAACGTGTCGCCGCTGTCGGCATCGGTCGCGGCCAGTTGGCCGGTGAGATCGGAGAAGTGGTCCGCGGCCGCCGTGTCGGTGAGCTTCCCCATGCTGCCATCGGACAACACAGGTGCGTCGTTGGCGCCGGTCACGTTCACCTTGAACGTGGCGGTGCCAGTGGCATTCTGCGCGTCCTTGGTCTGGACCGTGAAAGTATCCGTATAGTCGCCTTCCGAGAGCGCGTTGATCGCAGCCGCACTTGGAACGTACTTGTAGGTGCCGTCTTCGCAGACCGTCAGCGAGCCAAACTGACCCGCGACGGTCGTCACTGCGTGGTTCGTCGCGTCCAGAACGGCGTATTTGAGCGTCGCCGTCTCACCATAGTCGGCATCGGTCCCGACCAGCGCCCCCGTGATATTCGAGAAGCTGTCGGCGATGGCCGTGTCCACGAGTGGACCCTTGGTCACCGCGGCCAATGTCGGCGCGTCGTTCTTGCCGGTGATCGTGATGGTGACTTCGGTCGTGGTGGTCTCGCCCCGGCCATCATCGAGCGCGATGGTGGACACGACCTTCGCCGTCTGGTCCTGGCCGAGGAAATCGAGCGCGTTGTCGGCGATCGAATAGTGCCAGGTGACGGTACCGTTGTTCTTGCCGGTCAGCTGATATGTCAGCGCGTTCTTCAACGCGGCGGTCTCGTCGGGCGTGAGCGACGCGGTGAGGTCGGTGGCGCCGTCGAGCCAGGTCACGTCCTGGTCGACCTTCGTCACCGTCGGCCGGTCGGTCAGGTCGATGTCCTTGAAGTTGATCGAGCCGGTCGCAGCCGGCGACGGGTCGATCGTCGAGGACGAGCCGGTGGTATCAGGTTGTTCGGAGAAGCTTGCGGTCAGCTGCGCCACGTCCGTGGTGGTGAATGCCGGCGCATCGTCGTCCGCATGGATCGTGATCAGCGTGTGGCCGCCCTCATCGCTACCCGCGAAGTGCGCGTCGCGATAGTCTCCGATCAGGGTCAGGCTGATGCTCTTGCCATCGTCGCCGGTGACCGTCAGCACGCCGCCGTTCGCGGGGTGGTCGGCATCCGGGACATAAACCGCGCTGGTGCCAGGCCCCCACTTGATCATCGTCAGGTCGATCTTGTCGTTCGCGGACAGCTCCGCGATCGAGCCGCCGAAATCCTTCGTATCGATCTCCAGCTCGGCGCCGTCACCGGCAAGCGTGATCGTTTGCGATACCGCACCCTTGACCTCGAGCGTCGCGCCGGCATCGACGACGACCGCGCCCGTGGCCGAGCCCGACAGCGAGCCAAACAGCGTCAGCGTCCCGGTGTGAACCTCGATCGAACCGGTGCTGCTGTTGGTGATGTCGCCCGTGATCGACGCAGTGCCCCAGCTGTCGATGTCGCCATAATTTTCGATGGTCAGATCGGCCCCGGAAATGGAGGCCCCGTGCAGATCGATGTCGCCGTGGTTGACGATCGAGGACGCATCGCCGAACACGCCGCTGCCGGCGACCGTCCAGGTGCCGCCTGCGTTGTTATTGAACGTGGCGGTGGCGACCGAGATGTTGCCGTTGATGTGGCCGGTGTTGTTGATCGTGATCTCGCCGCCAGTCTCGACGATCGCGTAGGTCGATGAGGTCACGCTGCCGGCATCGGCTGGCCCGATGGTGCCGGAGTTGGTGATAAATGCAGCGCCGGTGCCGTGCTCCTGGATCGAGATCGCAGCAAAACTGCCGGCGCCGACCATGGAGCCGGTATTGGTGATGTGCGTCGAGCCGGTCGCGCCCGCATCGTCCTGGTCGACATTGATACCGGAGGAGGTCGTGCCGGTGATGTGCCCGTTGTTGGTGACGGTGACTGCGCCGTTGCCATGGGAGACGATGTCGAGACCGACCGCGCCGGAAACGCCGCCGCCGATCGTCGCCGTGATATCGCCCGCACCGTTCACACCGTCATGCAGCACGATGCCGTTGCCGGTCTGGCCGGTGACGTCGCCTGATGTCGTCAGCGAGATATCGCCGATGCCATTCTGGGTGACGACGATGCCGTTGGTCGCGCCGGTCAGCGTACCGCTCGGGGTCAGTACGATGTTGCCGCGATGGCCGATCGTCCCGCCCGAAGCGGTGAAGTCGAGCGCGTCGCCCTTGCCCGACTTGATGTCGGCACCGCCGGTGACCGTGAAGGTGCCGCCGGTCGTCGCCTGACCGGCGATAGTGCCGGTAAAGGCATGGCTCGTCTTGTCGATCTCGAGCGTATTGGTGCCGCCGGCGAAGGTGACGGTCTGCGCGTCCGCACCACCGAGCTCCAGCGTCGTGTTATCGTCGATGATCAGCGTGCCGGCGCCGGTGATGCCGCCGGACAGGTTGAGCGTGCCGCTCTGGACTTCGATGGTGCCGGTGTTGGTGACGCCGCCCGTGATCGTATTGAGGCCGGCGACGCTGTAGAGATTGCCGGCGTTGGTCAGGCTGCCGCCGTTGATCGAGACGTCGGTCAGATAGAGCTTTGACGCGCCGTCGACCGAGATGATGCCGCCGGCGTTGGCGATGGTGGCGGCCGTGAGCTTCAGCGTGCCGCCGGTCACTGCCTCGATCAGACCGTGATTGGTGATGGCGTGAAGGATGCCGGGATCGATCGTCAGCGTGCCGCTGGTGACCGAGATCGTGCCGGTGTTGCCGACGTCGGCGTTGTCGATGGCGCTCGCGCCGGTCGATTCCAGCGTGCCGGCGATGGTGAGCGTGCCGCCGGCCAGGCTCGCACCGTTCAACGTCAGCGTCTTGCTCGCATCGACATTGACGGTGCCGTGATTGACAATCGCGGTGCCCGAAACGGTCGCGTCGTCGAGCGTCAGCGTGACGCCGCTCTCGACCGTCACCGCGCTGACGCTGAGCGTGGCGGCGCTGTCGATCTTGCTGGCACCGGTGACGTCGATCGTGCCGGCGCCCTTGATGGCGCCGCCGCTGATCGTGGCATTGTCCAGCGTCAGGACCGCATTGCCATCGACGATGACATTGCCGGCTGAATTGTCGACGGTCGAGCCCTGCTCGATCGCGAGCGCGCCGTTGGCGAGCACTTCGATGATGCCGGCATTGGTGACGGTCTCATCGCTGAGCGCATTGCGCGCACCGCTCACCTTGAAGACGGCATTGTTTTTCAGAATGCCGCCGCTCAGGACCGCATCGCCGGTCAGATCAATCTCACCGTTGTTGGTAATCGTGCCGGCGCCGCGAATGCCGGCGTTGAGGACGGGGCCTCCCTCGTCATCACCGCCATCGGTGTCGATCACCGCACCAGCTCCGCCGATGGTCGCATTGTTGACGATCAGCTTGCCGCTGGCATCGACCGTGATCTGACCGTCATTGATAACGCTGGAGCCCTGATGGATCGTCAGCCAGCCATTGGCCAGCACCTCGATCACACCGGCCGCGGTGTTGGACACGGTCTCGTGGGCAAACTCGACCGTGCCCTTGACGTTGACAGTGCCGGAATTGTTCAGCGTGCCGTTCTCGATCAGGCTGGTGCCATCGAGCTCCAGCGTGCCCAAAATGCTGACGGTGCCGCCATCGACCGTCGCGGTATCGACGATCAGCGTCGAGCCGGCATCGGCCTTCAGCAAGCCGCCGGCATTGTGGATTGTGGCCAGCGTCTTCAGCGTGCCGCCGGACAGCTCGATCGTGCCGGAATTGGTGATCTTGGTGCCGCTGGCGAAATCGCCGCCGCCCGCGAGCGTCAGATAGCCGGCATTGGTGAGCACGCTCGTGCCCAGAATCTCGGCCTTGCCGCCGACCGACATCGTTCCGGTCGCGGCGGTCGTGAGGATCGAATCGGCACCCATGTTGAGCGCGCCTGATATCGTCAGCGAGCTCTGGACGATCACCTTCGGCGGCGGGCCACCGAAATCGTTCATCGTCAGCGACTTGGCGTAGGCCGCAGTGTCGATCGTCACCGGATAGGACGGCGTCAGGCCGTGCAGCTGATCGGTGATGACGATGACATCGTCATTGATGGTCGGGACCGTGCCGGTTGCCCAGTTCGCCGCGTCCTTCCAGAAGCCGCCGGAGGGAGCGCCGGCCTTGTCGGTCGCGATCCACACCACCGCGGGCGCATCGGTGCCGGTGATCGTGACGGTGATGGTCTGCTTCGAGGTCGCGCCTTGCGAATCCGTCAGCGTCACGGTGTAGACCAGCGTCAGCACCTCACCCTTCGGGATGAAGTCGGCGAGATAGACCGGCAGATCGGCCAGCGACCAGTTGATGGTGCCGGTGCCGTCTCCGGTGCTGTCGGCGCCCGCCGCGATCGCGACCGACATCGCGCTCTGGAACGCCGCGAGCGGGCCCGGCGGAACGGTGCCATCGGGCAGGGTCGCGCTGGTCAGCGCCGCCGACACCGTATGCTTGTCGGTGAGATCGACGTCGTCGAAGTTCAGCGTGCCCGTCGTCGGCACATCGCTGGTGAGCGGGCCACCCGGCACGCTGGTGCCGCCTTCAAAGATGATGACCGGAACGCTGGTGGTGATCACCGGCTTGTCGTTGGTGCCGGTGATCGTGATCGTGATGGGGATGAAGGCGGTCTCGGGGCTGACCGAGAAATTGTTGTCGACGCGGACCATGTAGGTCAGCGTCAACGTTTCGCTGGCCGCGAGAAAGTCGAAGACGTGGTCGGGGATCGTGTAGGTCCAGACCGCCGAGCCGTTGTTGTTGTTGCCGCCGTCGGCGACGACGTTGATCTGGATCTGCGTCGCCGCGATGTCCTGCTTCTGGAGCGCGGTGAGCGAGCCGGTGACGTCCTGGCCGGCACTCTTGTAGACGTAGTTCGGCGCATCGGCGAGATTCACGCTCACCGTCGGCCTGTCGCCCAGGTTCTGGTCGACGAAGGTGATCCGGCCGGAGATCGTGTCGGAATGCGTCGTGTCGCCGGTCGTGTCCGCGCGCTCGGTCAGCGCAAACGCCGTCTTCACATTGCCGTTGAGATCAAGGCTTTGAGACAGAGGCTTGCCGGGGTAACGGTTGAAAGGCGTCGTGTGATCGCTGGGCCCCTGCGGTCCCTGCTGACCGAGGTTGGTGAAGAGCGCGGTCGCGATGTAGCCGGCCGGAGTCTTGATCACCAGGCCGTCGCTGGTCTGCGTGATCGTGTCGGTGAAGTTCGTGGTCAGCTTGGTGTTGGTGTTGTTGTCGGTGAACTTCAGCGTGAACACGTCCGTGATCAGCTTCTGGACGTCCGGCGACAGCAGCCCGTTGGTGATCGAGACGTTGCCGCCGCTGATCTGGATCATCTGGCCGGCCTGGTTGACCGTCGCGATCGGCAGCAGCGTGACCTTGTCGAACAGGATGTAGGAGCCCGTCGTGCCGTTCGGCTCGACCAGCACCTGGAAGCTCGCCTGCGGCTGCGGATCGCCGCCGCCGGCGGGAACGACGAAGTTGATCTGGGTCAGCACCGCCGTGCCGCGGATGCCCATGGTGGCGACCGGCGTGTCGATCTTCATGTCGCCGTGCTTGGCGGTCTCGCCCGCGACGAAGGTGATGGTGCCCGCAACCAGGCTCAGCAGCGAGGAATTGCTCGACCCGTTGGGGTCGTAGACCATCTCGTTCAGCACCATCCGCGCATTGGAGGACAGGCCGAACACGGTGCCGTCGATGAAGGTGATGCCGAGCGTCGAATCCGCGCCGGTCGAGACCACATCGCCCTTCTCGACGTTATCGCCGTTGTTCAGCGTGACCGAGACGCCGTTGCGAACCGCGGTCGCGCTGCCGGAGAGTTTTGTGACGTGGCCGATGACCTGCGCGGCGGCGATGCCGGGCGCGGCCTGCGCAACCTGCACATGGCCCGTAAGCGCGTTGACGACGTCGCCGGTGAGGTGGGCGCCATCGGGCGAAGCGATCGCTGCGCGCTTGTCGCCCTTGAAATAATCGTGAACGACGAACTCATGCCCCTCGTGGGACAGCACGAGGTCGAGACCTGCGCGCTTGAACTCGCCATTGAAGATCAGGTTGGCATCGGGAACAACGAACGTGCCGTCGGGCACGTGACCGTGTGCCTTCGCGATAAAGGGCTTGGCGATAAAAGGCTTGGCCGCAAAGGAATCGACATGAACGTCCGCGGCCGAGCGGGAACCCTCGCCATCAAGGGGAATCGTGGCGTCAAATTTGCCAGCGTAATTCAACCGGGGGGCACCGCAAAAAGAGTTAAAATCTAAGTAAGTAACGACCGCCTAAGCTTGAATAGCATTACCAAGTCCTTAGCGAAACCATCTATTGCTTGTGTGATTCCCATCACTTGGCTGGAGGCGTCCCCAATAGCGGCGCCTTCACAGAGAAGCCGAAGTAATTCTTCAAATATTCCGAGGTCGGTTTTCGGCTTATTTTCACGCATTCCCAGTCATCCAAAGTAATCAGTCGCCCCTATCGAACGACGGATACTTGTGTCATCTTTTGTTCGTAGTACCCCGCAGCATCCTGCGACAAATACGGGGCAGAATCTGTGACCCAACTAACAGAACCCGTGAAATAACGGGCTGTTAGCCATAAGCGGTAGAATCAGCCCTCCCGCAACTTCTCCCTGCAATTGGTTCCATTTCGCGGCGACGGAGCCCTCCTAGCCGGCGAATCGTAAAATTTTACGCAATTTGCACAGGCCCGTTTCAGCCTGTCCCACGGTTTTGGGACCCCTGCCGGGCGCGTTAAGCAGAACAAAACGGCCCGTCTCGCACTATCTCCGCGAAAGCAACAAAGCCCGGCACGACCAGGTCGAGGGGGACCTGGCGAAGCCGGAAGGGGATGTCAGATGGAGACCGCTGCTCGCTCGCGCGCCTGGCGCGCTGTCCTTGTGCTGTGCGGATTGATCCTGCTCGGATCGGCCGCCGAGCTCCGCGCCGGCACGCTGCTGTCGCCTGGAGCCGGCGTCCTCGTGCGCAGATCCGCCGAGCCGTTCGGCGTGTTCGCCTTCGCCATCTCGTCCGGCAGCCTCCAGCAGAAATGGTTCGCGCTGAAGCAGAAGCTCGACGACGACATGGTGCAGCTCGCGTTGTGCGACGGCGACCGGGACAATTGCGCGTCGCCCGCGGCGCTCAAGCTGATCGCCATCGTCGACCAGGCCCGCAGCCGCGACGGCCGCGCGAAGCTGGGCGAGACCAATCGCGCCATCAATCTTGCCATCCGGGCCGCCAATGACGGCGCCGACGACGTCTGGAGCTCGCCGCTCGCGACCTTCGCGCGGGGCGCCGGCGATTGCGAAGACTATGCCATCGCCAAGCTGGCCGCGCTGCGGCTTGCCGGCGTTGCCAATGAGGACCTCCGCATCGTCGTGGTGCGTGACGTCAGGGCCGGCGAAGAGCATGCGGTCGCCGCAGCAAGGCTCGACGGCCACTGGCTGATGCTCGACAACCGCCGCATGGCGATGGTCGAGGACGACGCGGCGCAGACCTACCAGCCGCTGTTCGTGCTCTACCAGTCCGCCGTGATGAAATATGTCGACGAACCCGTGCGGTTGTCGATGGCCGCGCCCGAGGCGCACTGACGAAGAAGATGTTCACCGCGTGCGTCGCCGCCAACCGCTCGGGGTCTCGCCGGTCAGCTTCCTGAATGCCGCAGCGAAGGCGGTCTGCGAGGAATAACCAAGCGCGGCTGCGATCGACACGATCGAGTCGTCGGTGTCGCGCAGCATGTTCATGGCCTGCTCGAGCTGGTGCTGGCGTAGCCAGGCATACGGCGACAGCCCGGTGCTTCCCTTGAAGGCGCGGCAGAAATGGAAGCGCGAAAGGCCGGCATCGGATGCCAGCGCCGCGAGCGAGACGTCCGCATTGCTGTCCGAACGCAAGCGTTCGATGGCGCGACACAGCACCTTGGGCGACAACCCGCCGGTGACCGGCTGGACCGTTACAGGCGAACCTGCGTGGGCAACCAGCAGGCGCGTCGCCAGAAGATCAGTCATCTGATGCCTGAACAGGGCATCCAAGGCCGCGCTGCCTTCCAGCACATCCGCAGCACTCAGGAGCAATCGGGATGTAACGGGGTCGGGATGGACCGTTCGCTCCACGAGATCACCAGGAGCGGCCGCGTCGGCTTCGTGGGCAACGCGCTGGAGCGTTGCGTGCGGCAGGTAGAGCTGAACGACATTCAGAGGTTGGTAAATGTCCCATCGTGAGCTCGAACCGGCCGGAATGACCGTCACGGTCCCGGGACGCGTCATTCCATTCACAAATGCTTTCCCGTTACGGCGCTCGAACCGCACCGACCCGGCGGGGAACGTCATGATGACGTGATCGTCCATGGGCTTGACGACGTCGTGCAGCGGATCATGCTTCCAAAATGTGATCGCGCCGCAGGACGATGATGCCATTTGAACGGGCTTCGTCTTGAGTACGCGCGTCATTTCCGCATCGGGACACTCGCCGATCGGCAACTGGGAAGTGTCTGGATTCTGCGAAATATCTCGCAAGCGAGGTTTGCTCATGGACCTGTTCTCGCCGTTGAGAGGGTCTGGTTTGAGCGTTCGAGGCGTTCTCAGGAATACGGATCTGGGGTCTCTTCCCAAAGTGACCCTGCTGCAAGTTTAGACGAAACGCGCGTTCAGATCGACCTGCATTCTCGGATAGTGCGGGACCATGGTGCCGCAGGGCAAGGTTTCGCAGGTTCCGCGGCAGCTCGGCCAATGACCAGCCGGTTTATGTTCTTCCGCCCGAAGGCGAAGTGCCGCGATGTCCGCTCCCGCGCCGCCGTTGGGGGAGAGGCAGACATCAGGTGGCCGACTCGCAGCAACCGACTTTATGAGTACGCACCCTAACCACTAGCAGCGGCCCCGGATTACGCGGAGCCTGTTATCGGGCGGCGCTTTTCGCCGACCCGTTGGCTCCATCCGGGCTACGGGTCTCACGTAAACCGCCCGCCACAAAGCCGTTTCGCCGCGCGATCCGGGGCGCTAGCATGGCGCCTTTGCGGGGGCGACTGGAATGCGGTTCATCGTGCTGTCTGTGCTTGCGCTGCTGGTATTGCCGGCGGCACCAGGCTCCGCGCAATCGGGCCCGTCCGACCGCTCCATCGCCGACAGGCTGCCGCTATTTGCCCGAAACAACTGCCAGCAGATCCGCGATCCCGGCAATCAATTGATCTGCGGTGATGCCGAGCTGGCCGCCGCCGCCGAGAAGCTCGGCACAGCGATCGAGTCGCGGCTCGCCCGCCTGCCCGATCGCCTGCCCGCGATCGAGGAGAATGCGATCTGGATCCGTCAGCGCAACCTCGGCTGCGGCATCGTCGGCCAGACCGCGATCCGCACTGACGATTTCGACCGCGTGAAGGCGTGCCTTCTCAAGGTCACCGAAGAGCGCGCCGCAATCGTGCGTGATCCCGATTTCGACTGTCTCGCGGCCAACACGGCCGCGGGCGCGCTGATCTGCGCGGACCCGTCGCTGGCGCTCACCGAAACCGAGCTCAACAGCCAGGTGCTGGGCCTGATCGGCAGGCTGGACCCGACCGCGGCCCGCTTTGCCTTCGCCGAATACGGCCGATGGACGAGAGAGCGCGATCGCAAGTGCAATCTCGTCGGCAAGGAGAACGTGCCGCTTGCCGAGCTTTCGTCCGCGGAAGATTGTCTCGCCGAGCATCTGAAGCGCAAGACCGAGGAGATCGCCGCCGCCAAGGGCGATCCGAAGAAAGTGTTCGGCCGGCAGGTCGCGGCCCGCTCGCCCGACACCGACGCCGTCGATTTCTGCGCCGCGCGGATTCACGCCGCCAATTCGTGCGGCAATTTCCTCCGCATCAACCGCGTCTACGCGCTCGACAGCCAGGTGACCGACCAGGAGGCGCAGGTCACGGGCGAGATCGAGATGGTCGTGCTGGCGCCCTTCACCATGTGCAGCAAGGTCGCTTCCACCTGCACCGGCACCTGCTGGGACCCCAGGACGGGCCGTCCGCAACCCGGCCTCGGCAGCAAGGAGCGATCCGGCGAGGCCTTCAACGTCACGCGCCGCCTGAGAATCCAGCGGACGTTTGCTTTCGTGAAAGCCGCCGACGGCTGGCGCTGCCGGGAAGACGAGCTGGCGCCGGTGAATTCAGGGACGGCGGGCGGGGGATCGTAGGTTCTCCCCGTGGGGTGCTTTCTTCCTTCTCCCCTTGTGGGAGAAGGTGGCGCGCACATCGTGCGCGCCGGATGAGGGGTTCTCTCCACTCGCACGACCATTCATGAGGATAGAGACCCCTCACCCGGCTTCGCTCACGCGAAGCCACCCTCTCCCACAAGGGGAGAGGGTGCACCGTCAGCGCCGCAAGAGCGAAGCCATCAAAACATCAGATTGTCCTTCACCAGCACCCAGCGGCCGTTCTTCACCTGCTGCACCTGGGTGACGGTGGTGGCGAGATGGTTGGTCTTCGAGAACACCGTCGGCGGCGAATTAAAGATATCCTGGAACTTGTCGCCGGACTCCAGCGCGTCGAGCATCTTCTGGCCAGTGAGATCCTTGCCAGTCTTGTTGGCATAATGCGCGAACGTCATCACCGCATTGTAGCCGATGATCGCCTGGGTGTTGGCGTCGGCGTTGAACATCTTCTTGTAATTGACGAGCCAGTCCTTCACCTTTCCCTTCGCGGTGTCTTCGTAGGGAATTTCGAAGTTCGAGGCGGAATACAAGCCTTCCACCACTTCCTTGCCGAGCGCCGGCACTTCGAGCACGTTAACGGGCGTGGCGCCGAGGAAGGTGACGTCCCATCCGAGCTTCTTCGCTTCACCCATCGTGCCGATCGGTTCACGGAGGACCGCGCCGAGCACGACGAGGTCGCAGCCGTCAGACTTCATCTTGGCGACCTGCGCGCTGAAATCGGAGGCGCCGCGCTTGTAGCTCGTGATCGAGGCCGGCTGCACCTTCATGGCGGTGAGCTGCTGGTTGAAGCCGTCGAGCACGTTTTTGCCGTACTCGTCGTCCTGATGCAGGATGCACGGCTTCTTGAAATTCTTTGCCTCTATCATGTATTTGAGCGCTGCGCGCGTGCTCTCGACATAGGGCAGGAGGTTGTTGAACTTCAGCCGCTCCTGCGGCTTGGCCGGATCGAACTTGAAGGTGAACTCGGCCGCCGTCAGCGGGAAGAGCTGAAGCACGCCGGCGTCGAGCAAGATATCCTGCGCAGCGAGCACGGTCGGCGATCCCATTGGTCCCACCATCGCGAAAATCTTGTCGCGCTCGATCAGCTTTTGCGAAGCCAGCACCGCTTTCTTCGGATCGTAGCCCGAGTCCTCGACAACCAGCTTGATCTTGCGGCCCTGGACACCGCCCGCCGCGTTGATCTCCTCGACCGCCATCTTCATGCCGTTGGAGACCGGGACGCCCCAGCCCTTGATCGGCCCCGACAGGTCCTGATGGGTGCCGATGACGATCTCGGATGCCGAGATGCCCTCGTTGGTGACCTTGGTTTGCGCCGCGGCCGGCAGACAGGTGAGCACCACGGCGCTCACAGCAAGGCCGAGCGTGCTGAACGATTTCGACATTGACGTCTCCTCTCCTTTGGGCCCGTATGGTGCGAAGGGCGGGGGCCACAGCTCCTTCGCTTTCTCGAACTGGCAGGCTCGTCACGCCACCGCGCGCTGGCGATACATCGCCTCGATCTCGGCAGCGTAGCGCTTGTTCACGAAGCCGCGCTTCAGCTTCATGGTCGGCGTCAGCTCCTCGTCCTCCGGGGTCAACTGGCGCTCGATCAGGTAAAATCTCTTGATGGTCTCGACGCGGGCGAAATTTCCGTTGACGCCTTCGATCTCGCGCCAGATCAGGTCCTGGATCTCCGCCGCGCGGCACAGGCTCGCATAATTGGTGAAGGGGATGTCGTGGTCCTGGGCGAACTTCTCGACATTCTCCTGGTCGATCATCACGAGGCAGGTGAGATAAGGCCGCTTGTCGCCGATCACGACGGCATCCGAGATGTAGGGCGAGAATTTGAGCTGGTTCTCGATCTCGGACGGCGTGACGTTCTTTCCGCCGGAGGTGATGATGATGTCCTTCATCCGGTCGGTGATGCGGACAAAGCCTTCGTTGTCGATGGTGCCGACGTCGCCGGTGTGCAGCCAGCCGCGATCGTCGATGGTCTCGGCGGTCTTCTCAGCCTGATTCAGATAGCCCATGAACAGGAAGTCGCCCTTGATCAGGATCTCGCCATCGGGCGACAGCGTGACCTCGCCCCAGGACACGGCAGTGCCGACCGAGCCGAACTTGATGCGTTCCGCCGGCATCATGGTCGCGACGCCGCAATTCTCGGTCTGGCCATAGACCTCGTGCATGTCGATGCCGAGCGCGAGATACCAGCGGATCAGCTCCGGTGCGATCGGCGCAGCGCCGGTGAACGCGATGCGGCAGCGGTCGAGCCCCATCATGCGGCGGATGTTGCGGAACGCGAGCCGGTAGGCGATGCCGTTGGCGATGCGTAGCGAGAGCGGCGGCGCCCTGCCCTCGATCCGGCAATCGACCATGCGATAGCCGACCTTGATGGCGCGGCGATAGACCCATTGCTGGAGCGGCGTCGCGTCCTTCAGCGCGATCGTGACGGAGGAATAGAACTTCTCCCAGATGCGAGGCACCGCAAAGAAGACGGTCGGCTGCACCTCGCGCAGATTGTCCGGCACCGTCTCCGGGCTCTCGGCGAAATTCATCACCGAGCCGAGTGCGACCGAGATGTAGTAGCCGGCGACCCGCTCGGCGACGTGGCAGAGCGGAAGGAAGATCAGCCGGTCTTCGTCCTCCCGCGCCGAGATGAAATCGTTGGCATGCCGCATCTGGTGCGTGACGCTGCGGTTCGCGTGCATCGCGCCCTTGGGCGGACCGGTGGTGCCCGAGGTGTAGACGAGAATGGCAAGGTCATCCGCACTGCGGCTGTCGATCATGTCCTGCCACAGCGCCTCGCGGCCGACCATGTGGTTGCGGCCGAGCGCACGGAACTCGTCGAGCGACATCACCATGTCATCGAAGAAGCCGCTGAGGCCCTCCATGTCGAACACGATGATTTTTTGCAGGGACGGACAGCGCGCGCGGCAGGCGAGCACCTTGTCGAGTTGCTCCTCGTCCTCGGCGAAGATCACCTTGGTCCGGGAATCGTTGACGAGATATTCGACCTGGGACGATGCATCGGTCGGATAGATTCCGGAGGAAACACCGCCGGCGCACAAAATGCCCATGTCGGCATGAACCCATTCCGGCACGGTATTGGCGATGACGGAGGCGACGTCGCCGGGCAGAAAGCCGGAGGCGCGAAGCGCGTAGGCGATCTCCTTCGAGATCTCAAGCCACTCGCGCCAGCTGGTCGGCTGCCAGATGCCGAATTTCTTTTCGCGGATAGCCGGCCTGTCGCCCCGCGTCTCGGCGGCGCGCAAGAAGCTCTTCGCGATCGTATCAGCGACCGTCAGCACCGCCGGTCGGGCCATGCGCGTCTCCTCCTTGTCGCTCTCCCCTCCGCTGCCTGCCTTGCCGGCGGTCTGTCGTTGCGGATGGGCCAATCCATCTAACGCCTTCCCCTAGCGCCAAGTCTTCAGCGCCAAATCTTCTAGCGCCAAGTCTTCTTCTTTTTCCAGCGCCGCTCGCCTCGCGCGCCCGCCTCCTTGGCGCCAAGGTAGAATTCCTGAATGTCCTGGGAATGCATCAAGCGGTCGCAGGTGTCGTTCATCACGACGCGGCCGATCTCCAGCACGTAGCCGTAATGCGCCGTCTCCAGCGCCACCTTGGCATTCTGCTCGACCAGCAGGATCGACATGCCCTGCTCCTCATTGACGCGGCGGATGATGGTGAAAATCTCCTTCACCAGCAGCGGCGACAGGCCGAGCGAGGGCTCGTCGAGCAGCAGCAAGGTCGGCCGGTTCATCAGCGCACGCCCGATCGCGAGCATCTGCTGCTCGCCGCCGGAAAGCTGGCCGGCCGGCTGGTTGATGCGCTCCTTCAGACGCGGGAAATAGCCGTAGACGCGCTCCAGATCCTCCGCGACGCCATCACGATCCCGGCGCGGATACGCCCCCATCATCAGGTTCTCGCGCACCGAGAGGAACGGGAACACCTCGCGCCCCTCCGGCACATGGCTGAGGCCGAGCCGCACGATCCGGTCCGCCTCCATGCGCTGGATCGACCTGCCCATGAATTCGATCGTGCCCTTCTGCGGATCCAGAATGCCCGAGATCGTCTTCAGCACCGTGGTCTTGCCGGCGCCGTTGGCGCCTAGCAGGGTGACGATGCGGCCGCGCGGCACCTCCAGCGAGATGCCGCGGATCGCCATGATCGGCCCGTAATAGCTCTCGATGTTGGATAGCTTCAGGATGATGTCGGGCGTGACGGCGGCGTCCATGCGTCAGGCTCCCAGATACGCGGCGACGACATCGGGATGCTGCTGCACCTCGGCGGGCGACCCCATCGCCAGCACCCGGCCATAGTTCAGCGCGATGACGCGATCGGAGACGCGGTTGACCAGCGACATGTCGTGCTCGACCATCAGCACGGTGACGCCGAGCTCGTTCTTCATGTCGCGGATCCAGAAAGACATGTCGCCGGTCTCCTCGACGTTGAGGCCGGAGGACGGCTCGTCGAGCAGGATCAGTTTCGGCTCCGAGCACAGCGCGCGTGCGAGCTCGATCACCTTGCGCACGCCATAGGGCAGGCCGGAGATCAGCTTGTCGCGATAGGGTTCGAGATCGAGGAACTCGATCACCTGCTCGACCCTGCGGCGATGCACCTTCTCGTTCGCCCGCACGCTCGGCAGGAACAGCAGCTCCTGCCAGAGCCGGGTGGTCGAGTGACGGTGGCGGCCGACCAGGAGGTTGGAGAGCACGGTCGCGTTCTCGAACAGCTCGATGTTCTGGAAGGTTCGCGCGATGCCGAGCCTGGCGATGTCGTAGGGCGGCTGCTCCGTGATGTCCTGGTCTTCGAAGAAGATGCGGCCCGTGGTCGGCCGGTAGATCCGCGAGATCAGGTTGAAGATCGAGCTCTTGCCGGCACCGTTCGGCCCGATGATCGAGAGGATCTCGCCCTTCTCGACCGCGAAGGATACCGCATCGACCGCCTTCAGCCCTCCGAAATGCAGCGACAGGTTCTCCGCGCGAAAATAGCTCATCGGTTGCGCTCCGACTTCACGTAGATCTTCTGCCGCTTGAAGGTGGCGCGCTTGTAGAGCGGAAATAGCTGGAAGAAGAGCTTGATCTTGAGCCAGCGGCCGTAGAGCCCGAGCGGCTCGAACAGCACGAACAGCACGATGATGATGCCGTAGATCGCGCCCTTCAATCCGTTGAGCGAGGCGAACGCCGCGACCTTCGACTGGACATTGCCCGCAGTCGCCGGGCCCGCCCCGAACGTCGCGGCAATGCCGGCGATGATGCCGGGCAAGTCGTCCTTCAGATAGGTCAGGAACGGGTCGATCATCACGATGAAGATCGCGCCCAGCACCGCGCCGTGCAGGCTGAAGGTGCCGCCAATCAGGATCACGATGATGAACTCGATCGAGAGCTGGAGCGTGAACATCTCCGGCGAGATGAAGGAGAGCTTGTGCGCGAACAGCACGCCGGCAAAGCCGGTGATCGCCGCCGAGATCGCAAAGGACTTCACCTTATACAGCGCGACATTGACGCCCATGCTGCGCGCCGCGGTCTCGCTGTCGCGGATCGCGACGAACGCGCGGCCCGTGGGCGAGCGCAGCAGATTGAGCGTGCCGACGATGGTCAAGACCAGCACGGCGAGGCAGAGGAAATAGAAGGTCGGGCTGTCGCGCGGAACCGTGACGCCGAGCAGCGACAATGTCTTGACCCGCATGCCCTCGTTGCCGTTGGTGACGCTCTCCCAGCGGGCCAGGATCTCCTCGACGATCAGGGCAAAGGAGATGGTAGCGATGACGAGGTAGATGCCGGTCAGGCGCAGGGCGGGAAAGCCGACCATCGCGCCGATCAACCCGGTCAGGGCACCGGCGGCGAGGAAATAGACCGGGAACGGCACGTTGTATTTCTGCAAGTATGCCGCCGTGTAAGCGCCGATCGCGAGGAACGCGGCGTGGCCCAGCGAGGCTTGCCCGGTAAAGCCGGTCAGGATCAGAAGGCCGACACCGACCGTCGCGTAGATGCAGACGAAGACGAGCTGGCTCATCAGATAGCTGGAGAGCACATAGGGCGCGATCAGCAGCAGCGCGAGCAGGATGCCGTAGGAGACGACGTAGCCTGAATGCGGGAACAGCTTGATGTCGTCCTCATAGTCGGTCTTGAACAGGAAGCGCATGGCGTTCAGACCTTCTTGCGGACGTGAAGGCCGAACAGGCCTTCAGGCTTGAGCAAGAGCACGGCGAGCAGCACGAGATAGGGCGCGACGTCCTTCCAGCCCTCCGCCAGATAGAAGCCGGCCATGCTCTCGATCACGCCGATCAGCACGCCGCCGACGACCGCGCCGGGGATCGAGCCGAAGCCGCCGAGGACTGCGGCGGGAAACGCCTTGAGGCCGAGCACGAGGCCGACATTGGAATGGATGAACGTGATCGGCGCCAGCAGCACGCCGGCGCAGGTCGCGACCGCCGCGCTGATCGCCCAGACGACCGACACCACGCGCTTGACCGGGATGCCCATGTAATAGGCCGCCAGCATATTCTCGGAACTGGCGCGCATCGCGGTGCCGAGCGTGGTCTTGTTGAAGAACAGCCAGAGCAGCGCGCACAGGATCATCGTCGCGGCGATCACCGAGAGCTTGTCATAGGCCAGCACCAGCGAGCCGACGCGCAGCACGCCGTGGCTGAACGGCGTCTCGATCTTCAGATCGTCGGTGCCCCAGATCATCCCGGCGACCGAGCGCAGGAAATAGCCGAGGCCGATGGTGGCCATGATGATGGAGAATTGCGGATAGCCGAGGATCGGCCGCACCACCACGCGCTCCGCCAGCATGCCGAACAACGCCATTGCCGCCACCGCACCGGCAAAGCCGATCCAGTAGTTCAGTCCCATCATGCCGATGAAGGTGAAGGCGAAGAAGCCGCCCAGCATCATCAAATCGCCCTGGGCGAAATTGACGACCTCCGTGGCCTTGTAGACGAGCACGAAGCCGAGCGCGATCAGGCCGTAGACGCAGCCGAGCGCAACACCGCTGACCAGCTGCTGAACGAAATCCAGCATCGCCGCGCTTCCTCCCGATACAACCAGCGGTTCTTCGTGACCGCCTTGCTGCATCTTGTGTCCAGTCGCTACGCGGTCGTTTCGCCGCGTTAGCGCCATTTGTCCCGACGCCAATTCAGCCTGAACCGTCCAGCGCTGTCAACAAACGGTGACTTGCCATTAGTAGCAACCGGATGGCGGAATTTGTGGGCCGTAGATTCACGGTGCCGAAACATCTTGGGATCATGGTCGCGAGCGATGCAAAACCGGATGGTGTGGCCGTCATGAACCCGGACAGATCGGCGCTGGAAGTCCTGGGGTTAACGAAGCGTTTTGACCGTCTGGCGGTCGACAGCCTCGATCTCACCATTCACGCTGGGGAATTCTATGCGCTGGTCGGCCCCAACGGCGCCGGCAAGACCACCACTTTGCGCATGGTCGCGGGCCTGTTGCGGCCCGACGCCGGCGCAGTCTCGATCTTCGGCATCGATGCGCTCGCAAATCCCGTCGCCGCCAAGCAGGTGATGGCGTGGGTCTCCGACGAGCCCATGATCTACGACAAGCTGACGCCGCTTGAGTACCTCGAATTCGTCGCCGGGCTCTGGGGCATCGCGCCGTCGGTCTCGGAACCGGTCGCGCAGGACCTACTGACCTCGCTCGGGCTCGAGCCGCACCGGCACGAACGCTGCGAAGGCTTTTCCAAGGGCATGCGCCAGAAGGTCGCTCTCGCCGGCGCGCTGGTGCACGATCCCCGCCTCATCATCCTCGACGAACCGCTGACCGGCCTCGATGCCGTTTCCGCCCGCCACGTGAAGGGACTGCTGAGCGAGCGCGTCCGCGCCGGCTGCACCGTCATCATGACCACGCATATTCTCGAGGTGGCCGAACGCATGGCCGACCGCATCGGCGTGATCGCCTCGGGCCGTCTGGTCGCCGAGGGCACGCTGACCGAGCTGCGCCAGCAGAACGGCCATGCCGACACCAGCCTGGAAGATCTCTTCATCGCGCTGGTGACGCTTCCGGAAGCCGCATGAGCTCGGCAACCGCGCTCTCCTGGTTTGCCCGCCACGAGCTCCGGCTCGCCTGGCGCGAATGGTTCGCCATGATGACCGGCGGGCGGCGCAAGCGGGCGCGCGCCGCAATGATCGGCCTGCTGTTCTTCGCGGCCCTCCTACACGTACCGGCCT
Organism: Bradyrhizobium sp. P3_C3; assembly: GCF_056402655.1. Lineage (NCBI taxonomy): Bacteria > Pseudomonadati > Pseudomonadota > Alphaproteobacteria > Hyphomicrobiales > Nitrobacteraceae > Bradyrhizobium > Bradyrhizobium sp. P3_C3. The sequence goes on from NZ_JBFUGY010000002.1 coordinate 195,414, forward strand.
GGGCTGTGATCGGCCGCTTCGCCGACCTGCAGCTGCCGCTCGACAAATCCTCGCTGATCGTGATCTCGGCGACGATCTTTCTGGCCTGGACGCTGATGCTGTCGCAGGCGATCGAATCGGTGACGCGGGTGTTTTACGCCCGCGCCGATCTCGACCTGATCATGTCCTCGCCCGCGATGCTGGCCAATCTGTTCTCGGTGCGCATCGCCGCGATCGCACTGGCCGTCACCGTGATGGCGCTGCTGTTCTCGACGCCGTTCATCGACGTGCTGGTGATCGGCGGCGGCGCGCGCTGGCTTGCGGCGTTCGGCGTCGTCATCGCCATGGGCCTCTCGGCCGCGGCGATCGCGATCGCCATCACCATCGTGCTGTTCCGCCTGATCGGCCCGGCGCGCACGCGCTTCGTCGCCCAGGTCCTCGCCGCGATGATCGGCGCCGGCTTCGTGATCGCGCTCCAGGTCGCCGCGATCATGTCCTATGGCACGCTGTCGCGCTTCACCATCCTGACCTCGGGCAGCTTCGCCGCCTACGCGCCCGACGTCGACAGCATCTGGTGGTGGCCGGCGCGGGCGGCCATGGGCGACAGCGAGGCGCTGCTGCTGCTCCTCGCGCTCGGGCTCGTGCTGCTCGGCAGCGTGATGGCGGTCTTCTCGCACCGCTTTGCCGATACCGCAATCGATGCCGCCGCTTACGGCGCCTCCGGCAGCAAGGCCGCGAAGCAGCGCCCGTTCCGCGGCGGATCGCGGCAACAAGCGCTGCGGCGCAAGGAATTTTCGCTGCTCTGGCGCGATCCCTGGCTGATCTCGCAGACGCTTATGCAGCTGCTCTATCTGGTGCCGCCGGCGCTGCTGCTCTGGCGCAACTTTGCCGACAGCTCCGCGGCGCTGACGCTGATCACACCCGTCATCGTGATGGCGGCGGGACAGCTCGCGGGCGGACTCGCCTGGCTGACGATCTCGGGCGAGGACGCCCCCGACCTGGTCGCGACCGCGCCGCTGACGCCGTCCAGCGTCATCCGCGCCAAGATCGAGGTCGTGCTGATCGCCATCGCTGCCATCTTCTGCCCGCTGGTCGCGGCACTCGCCTTCGCCTCGCCCTTCCAGGCCGCGGTCAGTGCCGGTGCTCTCATCATCAGCGCGGCGTCCGCGACTGCGATCCAGCTCTGGTTCCGGGTGCAGGCCCGGCGCAGCCAATTCCGCCGCCGCCAGACCTCGTCGCGGCTCGCGACCTTCGCCGAAGCCTTCTCCTCGATCGGCTGGGCCGCCAGCGCAGCGCTGCTGCTCGCCCTCCCCATCGCCGGCCTCATCAGCGGCCTGATCACCGCGGGCCTCATCGCCATCACCTGGAAGTTCAGCCCAAGGCGCAACTAAAAGCCGGGAGTAAGGCTGCGACACTGACGCGCTGTTGATCGCGGCCTATTGGCCACGCACTGCATTGCACGCTAGACTTCTTTCGAAGTCATCGGGGACGGATTCATGCGGCGACTGGTTTCAGCGGCTCTGGCGCTGTTCGGCGCATTCCTCTCTCCTGCTCTCGCCCAGCAGCCACCTCAGCGGAGCGAATGCCTGGCGATGGCAAACGCCATGCCCCGCGCAATGCCGGCCGCCTTCCGGCAGGCCGCAGGCTCGGCTGACGTCCAGATCACTTATGCCGGCCATTCCACCTATTTCATCGACACGCCCGGCGGCTTGCGCATCGCGACCGACTACAGCGGCGCCTACCAGGTCGGACGTCTGCCCGATGTCGTCACCATGAACCGGGCGCACAGCACGCACTACTCTTTATTTCCCGACCAGCGCATTCCCCATGTGCTGCATGGCTGGGGCGAGGACGGCAAGCCGGCCGTCGTGTCGGAGCGCATCGGCGACACCTTCATCCGCAACGTCACGACCGATATCCGCCGCTATTTCGGTGACGATTCCGGCACCGACATGATCCGCGACGGCAATTCGATCTTCATCTTCGAGGTCGCCGGGCTCTGCATCGGCCATCTCGGTCATCTCCACCACAAGCTCGACGAAACCCATTTCGCCCAGATCGGGCGGCTCGACATCGTGATGGTGCCGATCGACGGCACCTACACCATGTCGCTCGACGGCGTCTCCGAGATCACCAAACGGCTGCGCGCCTCTGTGGTGCTGCCGATGCACCGCTTCGCCACCCCGCTCGACGAATTCATGCACCTCATCGGCCGGCAGTTCGAGATCGACCGGCGCAGCGAGCGCTCCTTCCGGATGTCGCGGGACGCGCTGCCGACGACGCCGACGGTCATCATCCTCGACGGCGTCTGACGCGCAATTTTCTCCAAGTCGATTGCCGTTCGTTCGTGCTGATCTCCTCACGACAGGAGATCGACATGACCGACTTTGCCAGACTTTTGCACGCGGACGGACCGAACCCCGAGCACGCGGCGGCGCTCCAGCTCTACGGCCGCTTCGTCGGCGACTGGGATGCCGGGATCACCGCTCATGGCCCCGATGGAACCACGCACACCGCGCCCGGCGAAATCCATTTCGGCTGGGTGCTGGAAGGCCGCGCCGTTCAGGATGTCTGGATCATCCCCCGCCCAGCGGCTGCGCTGGCGTTTCCGATCGCCGGCAATTGGTACGGCACGACGCTGCGGGTCTATGACCCCTCCATGTCCGCGTGGCGGATTTCCTGGTTCGATCCCGGTCGTAGCGTATTCCGCCAGCAGATCGGCCGCCCGCGCGGCGCGGACATCGTGCAGGAAGGCACGACCGATGCGGGCGACCTGACACGCTGGAGTTTCACGGAGATTACCGATGATTCCTTCCATTGGCTCGGCGAAGTGGAGCCGGCAGCCGCAGCCGATTGGCGGCTTGTGGTCGACGTGAGGGCGAAGCGGCGCAAGGGCTAACGACGGCGCCGCTGTGCTCGCGATGACGGGTGCGGTTGCGCAGCACGCGCAGCTGGATGCGGAGACGAGGTGCTAGGCTCCCCCCACAAAAAACATAAGGGAGCGAATGCCGATGGCTGCAAGCGGTGTGCCCGCCAACACGAGCGGGCTATTCGTCGAGCCGCGCGAGGACTGGCTCGCGCAATATCAGGAGGAGATCATCGATCCCTTGCGGCCGATCGTCGATCCGCATCACCATCTCTGGAATCGCGGGCAGCGCTATCTGATCGAGGAGATGGCGGCCGATATCGCCTCCGGGCACAACATCATCGCGACCGTCTATGTTGACTGCCGTTCGATGTATCGCGCGCACGGGCCCGAGGCATTCCGGCCGGTCGGTGAAGTCGAGTTCGCCAACGGCGTCGCCGCCATGAGCGCAAGCGGCGGCTACGGCACGGCCGCGATCTGCGCCGGCATCGTCAGCCACGTCAACCTGTTGCTCGGCGATGCCGCCAAGCCGGTGCTGGAAGCCGAAATCGCAGCGGGCAACGGCCGCTTCCGCGGCATCAGGCATTCCTCGGCTTGGGACGAAGACCCTGTCGTCGCCGGCATGTATGCCAACCGGCCGAAGGGGTTGTTGCGGGATCCGACTTTCCGCAAAGGCTTTGCCTGCCTCGCACCGCTGAATCTGAGCTTCGATGCCTGGCTGTTTCACCCACAGATCGGCGAGCTGACCGAGCTCGCGCGCGCCTTTCCCGACACCAAAATCGTGCTCGACCATTGCGGCGGCCCGGCCGGCGTCGGTCGCTTTGCCGGGCGGCGCGAAGAAGTGTTTCCGCAATGGCGCGCCTCGATCCAGGAGATCGCGAAGTGCGAGAATGTCTCGGTGAAACTCGGTGGGCTCGCGATGTGCCTGCTCGCCTATGACTTCCATCTGCGCGCGAAGCCCCCGTCATCCGAGGAGCTTGCCGCGGCCTGGCGGCCCTATGTCGAGACCTGCATCGAGGCGTTCGGCCCCAAGCGAGCGATGTTCGAGAGCAATTTCCCGCCGGACAAGGGCCAGTGCAGCTACCAGGTGATCTTCAACGCGTTCAAGCGTATCGCGGCGCCCTTGAGCGAGGCCGAGAAGACGGCGCTGTTCTCGCAGACGGCGAGCGATGTCTACCGGCTCGAACTGCCGTCATGACGAGAAGAGGGGCCGGGATGTTGGTCCCGGCCCCTCTTCCGTCGTGGCCGCTGGGAAGCGTCCTTGGATATGTTTGAACTCTAGCCAGCCCCCAACAGCGAGGCGGGGCGGCGCTCGCCGGCGGAGACGAACATCCGCTTGAGCTTGTTGACGACGCGGATCAGGAATCCGATCATCACGGGATTGGTCTTGCGGCAGAAGGCGATCTTCTTGACGTGGCCTTCGACATGCCATTTGGCATGCGCGCCGTCGCGGAAGAAGATGACGTCGCCGGGCCCATAGCGCTTCGCCGGCATGCCGTCGCTTTCGAGCACGATCGATCCTTCCATGATCATGATCGTCTCGTCGATGTCGTAGTACCAGTTGAAGCGCCCTTCGGTGCAGTGCCAGATGATGGTCGAGGCGGTGCCGTCGGCGCTGGTCGACAGGATGTGCGAGCGCGACACCGGATTGCCTTCGATAATCCAGGACGGCTCGATCGGCCGCAGCTCGAGATCCACGTTGCAACTACTGATTTCAATCAATGACGGCGACATCTGCTTCCCCAGGGAATAAAATATGTATGGCCGGGTCTGGGCCCGGATTGTTTCCAAAGATGTTGGAACGCTAGTAGCCGGTTTTTAATTCTTTCTTACGCAGGCGCCGACAATCAGCCGCAAGTTGCAGGTGCGACGAGGTTAACGTCGGGATTTGCCTGCAAATTCGCGCACATGAACCCATCTTTTCCGGGGTGCGACAAAGTGCGCGAAAGTGACCATCGAAGGAGTCCACACCGATGCCCCTCACCCCGGAGGTTCTGACAGCCCAAGGCGAGGTCGTCGCCTGGCTCGGCAGCCTCGATGTTTCCTTTGCAGCCGAAGAGGAGCCCTGGTTCACCATCGATGGCGTCGAAAACCCCCGGCAGATCGGCAGCGACGGCTGCGGCGGCACCTTCGTGCTGCTTCCGTCGCGGAATGTGCTCTACGTCTCATCGGAGGGCCGCGCAGGAATCATCGCCGGCACGTTCGAGGCCTTCATCCAGCTCGTTGTCGCCCACCCCTACTGGCTGCACATCCTCAAATTCTCCGCCGGCGGCGATCTCGCGGAGATGCGGCGCGCGGCGGATGCGCTGGAGGCGACACTCGACCAGGAGGACGACGTCAACGCGGCCCGCGAGGAAATTCGCGGCGCCCTCGACCTGCCCGACGCGGACGATCCCATCGGTGCGCTTTACGAGGCGGTCGCCACGTCCGACGCCATCGTGCGGGCCACCGACGGCAGCCCGTTCACGACGCTGTTCAACCGCTTCAGCATCGACAACAACCGGATGCTGCGCAACGCGGCGGCGTGAGAGAACGTGACGCCAGCGCTGGGGCTTGAACCTTCCACCATCATCGTCACGGCCGGGCTTGTCCCGGCCATCCACGCCTAGCGGCACCAAGAACGTGGATGCCCGGGACAAGCCCGGGCATGACGAGCAGCAGCGGACTACTTCGCCCACTCGCCCTTGCGGAACACCGGCACCTTGCTGCCGTCGGCGAGAATGCCGTCGATGTCGGTCTCGGCAGAGCCGATCATCCAGTCGATATGGATCAGGCTCTGGTTGCCGCCTTGCGCGGCGATCTGCTGCGGCGTCAGCTGCGCGCCGTTGACGAAGCATTTCGAATAGCACTGGCCGAGCGCGATGTGCGAGGCCGCGTTCTCGTCGAACAGCGTGTTGTAGAACAACAGCCCGCTCTGCGAGATCGGCGAGGAATGCGGCACCAGCGCCACCTCGCCGAGACGCCGCGCGCCTTCGTCGGTGTCGAGCACCTTGTTCAGCACCTCCGCGCCGCGCGAGGCCTTTGCGTCGACGATCCTGCCGTCCTCGAAGCGCACCGCGATGTTGTCGATCAGCGTGCCCTGGTAGGACAGCGGCTTCGAGCTCACGACATGGCCAAAGACGCGCCGGCAATGCGGCGTGGTGAAAACCTCTTCGGTCGGGATATTGGCGTTGCAACTGATGCCGTTCTTGGACAGCGAGGCGCCGCCCTCCCATTCATGTCCGTCGGCCAGCCCGATGGAGAGGTCGATGCCGGGACCTGAATATTGCAGCGCGCGAAAACGCTGGCCGTTGAGCCAGTTGGTGCGCTCGCGCAGCACCGCGTTGTGGCTCGCCCAATTGCCCATCGCATCCTCGCGGTCGACGCGGGAGGCCGCGAAGATCGCGTCTGCCAGCTTGCCGATCGCAACGTCCTCGGGATCATCAGGGAAGACCTGTTTGGCCCATGACGGGCTCGGATAGGCGATGATGTTCCAGTTGGTGTCGAAATTGACGATTTTTTCCAGCGCCGGCTGATAGGCTATCGAATTGGCCTTGCTGGCGCGCGCCACCTTGGAAGGATCTTCGCCGGACAGCAGCATCGGATTGTCGCCGACGATGGCGAGCCGCGCGGTGTTGTCGGAGAACGCCTTGGCCATGCCCTCATAGAGCCAGTTGGCGGCACGATCGAAGCTGTTGTCTTGGCCGTGGCGGTAGCGCGCCAGCGTCATCTCCTCATCCGACAGGATCGGCGTCACGATACCGGCGCCGGCCCTGTAGGCGTGCACGGCGATCCGCCGCACCAGCGGCAGCGCGATCGCGGGCGCCGTCAAGAGCAGATCCTGTCCCGGCCGCAAGCCCAGGCCCACCTTCACCGCCACCTCGGCCAGCCGGTCGAGTTTCACGGGATCGATGGGAACGGCGGAATTGCGGTGATCAATCATGCGTGGTCCTCTGCCGAAGCTCTCTCGTTCAATCTAAGTCTAGCATCGCAAGGCGCAAGTGCGCGAGCGCCTTGCGACACGGAGAGATACGGAGTTTCGCGCATTTTGGTTTTCAACGCGTTGCCGATTTCAGCACCCGGTCGACCATGGCGGGCGCAAGGCCGAGGTAATTTTTCGGTGAAGTCAGCGCTTCGATCGTGGCACGGTCGATCCTGACGGAGACGCGGGCGTCGGACGAGAGCGCGTCCGCCAATGTCAGACCCTTCTCATTGGCGAGCCGGCAGGCATCATAGACCACGTCATGCGCCTCCTGCCGCCCGATCTGCGGCGCCAGCCCCATCATGACCGCTTCGGCCACGATCAGGCCGCGGCTGATGGCGAGATTGTCGTTCATCTTCCTTTCATCGACGATGAGGCCTGCGAGCGCGAACTTCGCCTGGTGCAGCGCGCCGGCGGTCAGCACGAAGCTTTCCGGGATCGCAATCCATTCGGCATGCCAGGGCCCAGTGGCGCGCTCGAAATCCTGCACCATCGCATCCAGCATCAGACCGGCATGCTGGCGCACCGCCTTGGACGCCGCGAGCATCAGCTCCGAGGAGATCGGGTTGCGCTTCTGCGGCATGGTCGAGGAGGCGCCGCGGCCCTTGACGAAGGGCTCGTAGACCTCGGCGAACTCGGTCGAGGCCATGATCATGATGTCGAGCGCGATCTTGCCGAGCGAGCCGGTGACCAGCGCGAGGAAGTTCACGGCCTCGGCAAAGCCGTCGCGCGCGACGTGCCAGGTCGAGGCAGGAATGCCGAGCTCGAGCTCGGCGCAGAGCGCCTCCTGCACCTCGAACCCCTTGCCGCCGAGCGAGGCCAGCGTTCCGGCGGCGCCGGCGAACTGTCCGACCAGCACGCGCGGCTTCAATTGCACGAGCCGCTCGGCGTGGCGGTCGAACATCGCGAGCCAGATCGCGGTCTTGTAGCCGAACGTCACCGGCAGCGCCTGCTGGAGATGGGTGCGGCCGGCCATCGGCGTGTCGCGGTAGCGCTTCGAGAGGTCCGCGAGGATGTTTCGCAGCTCGGCGATGTCGCGCTCGACGATCCCGAGCGCGGCGCGCAATTGCAGCACCACCGCGGTATCCATGATGTCCTGCGTGGTCGCGCCCCAATGCACGTAGCGGCCGGCCTCGCCGCACTGCTTCACCATCTGATGCACCAGCGGCAGGATCGGATAGCCGACGATGTCGGTCTCCTGTCGCAGCAGATCGAAATCGAATGCGGCGACATCGGTCCGCGCCGCGATCTGGTCGGCGGCTTCCTGCGGGATCACGCCGCACTTCGCCTCCGCTTTCGCCAGCGCCACCTCGACCTCGGCATAGCGTCCGACCAGCGCGACATCGGAAAACACCTCGCGCATCTCGGGCGTGCCGAAGGCGTCGCGGAACAGCATGGAATCGAGCACGGTCGTCGAGGCGGGAAAAGCGGGCATGGGCGTTTCTTTATGGTTGGTGTTTGTGTGGAGAGCAGCTTACGCGGGCCGCCCTGTCCGGCAATGGACATTCATGGCTCGCCACACATTCGATGCCGTGCGACGGCATTACGACGGCGCATCGCTCGATCACCCCGTCATCCTGAGATGCGAAGCGTGCGATGCGCAGCGGCGCACGAAGGGCCTCGAAGTGATGAGCGGCCGCGATGCAGCCGGGCCGTTGCCCTTCGAGGGCCGTGACAAGGCGGCCACCGCAGGGTGACGGGGATAAATTGTGCGCGCAGCAAGATCGGGCTAAGTGCGCAGCCCGCGACAGTCCACCAGACCCGCCACATTCTCATTCAAGTTGCATTCCTATCCGAAAACGGCATAGCAGCCATCACGCGATCGTGGTGAACCCGGCAGGCCGCTCAGCGGACTCACAGTCTTAGAGTCGAAATCCATTCTGATTTCATCATTGCCTGATGTCATTGCGAGGGTTGAGTTTTCGACGTGCAGTTTATGTTCCGGGACCACCTTCTCGACACCGACCGGCGCGAGCTGAGCCGCGAGCAGGTTCCCGTGGCCGTGGAGCCGCAGGTCTTCGACCTCGTCGTCCACCTCATGGAGAACCGCGACCGGGTGGTCAGCAAGGATGAGCTGATCGACAAGATCTGGCACGGGCGCAGCGTCTCCGAATCCACCCTGACCAGCCGGATCAACGCGGCGCGCAAGGCGATCGGCGACAGCGGCGCCAACCAGGCGCTGATCCGCACCATCGCGCGCAAGGGCTTTCGTTTCGTCGGCGCTGTCCAGACGCAGCGCGGCGCGGCCTTGCCGGAGCCGGGCCGTGTCGCCCAGGCGCCGCAGGCGGCGCTCGCGCTGCCCGACCGTCCCGCGATCGCCGTGCTGCCCTTCACCAATATGAGCGGCGACCGCGAGCAGGACTATTTCTCCGACGGCATCAGCGAGGACATCATCACGGCGCTGTCGAAGCTGCGCTGGTTCTTCGTCGTCGCCCGCAACTCTTCCTTCGTCTACAAGGGCCGCGCCGTTCACATGCACGAAGTCGCGCGCGAGCTCGGCGTACGCTATGTGCTCGAAGGCAGCGTGCGGCGCAGCGGCGATCGCCTGCGCATCTCGGCGCAGCTCAACGACGTCTCGACCGGCAGCCATCTCTGGGCCGAGCGTTACGACCGCGAGCTTGCCGACATCTTCGCCGTGCAGGACGAGATCACCGAGGCGATCGTCGCCGCGATCGAGCCGCAGCTCTATACCGCCGAAAGCTTTCGTGCCCAGCAGAAGCCACCGGGCAGCCTCGACGCCTGGGACCTCGTGATGCGTGCGCTGTCGCATTACTGGCGCATCACGCGCGAGGACAACGCCGCCGCGCAAGGACTGCTGGAACAGGCGACCGCGATCGATCCCGCCTATGGCAAGGCGCTGGGCCTGCTCGCGACCAGCCATATCTTCGGCGCGCATATGGGCTGGGCCGACATGGCCATGACCGTGCCGGTCGCCGAACGCGCGGCGCTCGCGGCGGTGGAAGCCGATCGCGAGGACGCCTGGGCCCATCACGGTCTGGCTTACACTTATTTGTTCCGCCGCCGCTTCGACGACGCGCTGGCTGAGTTCGAGCTGACGCTGCAACTCAATCCGAATTTTGCGATGGCGCACGCTTTCTACGGCGTGACGCTGTGCTACGCCGGGAGATGGCGAGACGGCGATGCCGCCGCACGCCGCGCGCTGCGGCTGAGCCCGCGCGATCCGCTCGCGGCGATCTATTGCGGCGTAGCCGCCTATGCCCAGTTCATCGGCCGCAACTATGAGGGCGCCGTGCAGATGGCGCGGGAATCGATGCGGCAGCGCGCCGATTTCGTCGGCGCCCATCGCGTGCTGACGGCCGCCGCCGGCATGTTGGGCGATCCTCAACTCGCGGCGTACGCGCTGCGGGGCCTGCAACGCACCCAGCCCGGCATCTCGTTGGCCTGGCTCACGCGCGAGCTGCCGATGCGGCGGGCAGAGGATCGCGAGCACTATCTGCAGGGGTTTCGGCGCGCCGGGATGAGGTGATGCTGTTTACCCTCCCCTGGAGGGGTCCGGGACGAGCGTAGCTCGCCCGTGGGTCGGCTCGTATCTGAGCGCTGCGAAGATGAGAGACGGGGTGGGGTGACGGTCTCTCCACAACGAAGACTGCCTGTGTGGAGAGATCACCCCACCCCGCTCGCGCTTCGCGCGATCGACCCTCCCCCTCCAGGGGAGGGTAAGAGCACCTCTACTCCTGCATCATCTCGCCGCTGCCGCCGAACTCGGCCGGAAAGTCCTTCAGTTTCGGCAGGCCGTCGCGCATCGGCAACACCGTCTCGGCGTAGTTGACGTGAACACCGGGTGTGAATGCGAGCGTGGGGATGGTGGCGGTGAAGACGTCGATCAAGTCGAGCGGCGGGTGGTTGGTCATGAGATGACCGCCGCACTTCTTGCAATATTTGCGCTGGCTGAGCGGCGTCTTGGCGAAAGTCTCGACGTTCTGGGTGCCTTCGGTGATGCGCACGGCTTCCGGCTTCCACAGGCTGAAGGCGTTCACCGGTCCGCCCGACCACGAGCGGCAGGAGCGGCAATGACAATAGCCCATCGCCGCCGGCTCGCCCGTGACCTCGATTGTGACCGCGCCACAGAAGCAGTTTCCGACATGTTTCATTGGGTCGTCTCCGTTGGATGAAGGTTGAAATTCCTCTCCCCGCTCCGGCTCGCCGATAAACCGGCAAAGGCGGATGCGGGGAGAGGCGTCGGAGCGGAGGGAATCACCCCGAGGGACGTTGAAGGCTGGAGGCCGGCAACGTCCGTTACGCGCTTCGGTTCCGCCGCGCGTCCTCCTTTCGGTGGACGCGGCGGAAAGATGCTACGGCTATACCGATCTGCGCCAGGGAATAAGCATCGACACCCGTTGTTTGTACTGCCGGTATTCGTCGCCGAAGAGATCGACGAGGTCGTGCTCCTCCAGCGCGATGCCGACGAAGATGTAGAGCGTGGTCACGGCCGCGAACAGCAGATGGCCCGCCGTCATGACCGGCGCCGCCCAGAATGCGATGATGAAGCCGAGATAGATCGGATGACGAACGAACTTGTAGAACAACGGCGTCTTGAAGCGCGGCGGCGCCGCCTCATTGCCCACGAGATGGTTCGTCACCTGGTGCAACCCGAACAATTCGAAGTGATTGATGATGAAGGTCGAGGCGAACACCAGCACCCAGCCCGCGAGGGACAGCGTGACCAGCGTCACGGCGAGATCCGGGTTTCCGACATCCCATACGACTGCAGGCATCGGACGCCACTGCCAGAACAGGAGCAGCAATGACAGGCTCGCGAACAGCACGTAGGTCGAACGCTCGACCGGCTTGGGGACGAACTGCGTCCACCACGCCTTGAACTGCTTGCGCGCCATCACGCTGTGCTGAACGGCGAACAGCGTCATCAGCAGTAGATTGATGATGACGGCTTCGGCCGTCGGCGTGTCGGTTCCGGTGTCGATGGTCTTCGGCACCACCAGCCCCATGACGAAGCCGATGGCGTAGAGAATGGTGACGAAAAACACGAGATATGCCGCAATTCCGTACAGAAAGCCGATGAATTTGAAAATGCGTGAGCCCGCAACCTCCGGGCCGATGGAATGAAGCTGGTGATCAAGTTGGGTCATAGAACGCTCCGTTGTGCCGAGGCATCGGCACTGTTTAGTGTTCGCACCATGCCGGATCGGACACCCCCTGACTTTCGCGGACGGTTGATTTTCGCCTGAGACCACTTTGATTTTTGCTTGAGACGACAGAAACGTGCGATTTCTCTTTGAAAACAACGTGCTCGACGGCGACCTGCGGGAACTGACCTGCAGCGGCGCGGCCGTGCCGCTGCAGCCGCAAGTGTTCGATCTGCTGCTTTATCTGGTCGCTCAACGCGCCCGTGTGGTCAGCAAGGATGACCTGATCAGCCAGATCTGGAGCGACCGCATCGTCTCGGATTCCGCCCTGAACAGCCGAATCAATGCCGCGCGCAAGGCGCTTGGCGACGACGGCGCGACGCAGCGGCTGATCAAGACGATCCCGCGCAAGGGCTTTCGCTTCGTCGGCGACGTCCGGGAAGATGTGGCAGCGACGCTTGCGCCGGTGGAACCCGGCCCTGCCCCGGTGCGCGCCGCGACGGACCGCCCGGCGATCGCGGTGCTCGCCTTCGAGAACATGAGCGGCGATCCCGCGCAGGAATATTTCGGCGACGGGATCAGCGAGGACATTCTCACCGCGCTGTCGAAGCAGCGCTGGTTCATGGTGATCGCCCGCAATTCGTCCTTCACCTACAAGGGGCGCTCGGTCCATATCAGGCAGATCGCCGAAGAGCTCGGCGTCCGCTACATCGTCGAAGGCAGCGTGCGCAAGGTCGACAACCGTGTGCGCATCACCGCGCAGCTCAACGACGCCACCACCGGTAGCCATCTCTGGGCCGAGCGCTACGACCGCGAGCTTGTCGACGTCTTCGGCGTGCAGGACGACATCACCAACGCGATCGTCGCGGCGATCGAGCCGCAGATCCACGCGGCCGAGAATTTTCGCGCCGACCGCAAGCCGCCCGCGAGCCTTGATGCCTGGGACCTGCTGATGCGCGCGCTGTCGCATTACTGGCGGGTGACGCAGCAGGACCACAAGGCTGCGCAGGCATTGCTCGAACGCGCCATTTCCATCGACTCGAACTACGGCCAGGCGCTGTCGGTGCTCGCGGCAAGCCACATGTTCGGCGTCCATCTCGGCTGGGCGGAGCTTGCCACGACGGTGCCGATCGCGGAGGCCGCCGCGCTCGCCGCGGTGCGTCATGACCACGAGGATGCCTGGGCGCATGCCGCGCTCGGCAGCGTCTTCTTCTCGACGCGCAGGCTTTCCGACGCGCTGTCCGAGTTCGAGCAGGCGCTCGCGCTCAACCCGAACTTCTCGCTGGCGCAGGGCTATTACGCCCTGGCGCTGTCCTACGCCGGTCGTTCCGGGGAATCCTTCGATGCGGCGCAGAGGGCGATCCGGCTCTCGCCGCGCGATCCGTCGCTGGCGATCTATTACGGCATTGCCGGCTATGCGCGCTTCACCGAACGGCATTACGACGAGGCGATCGCGCTGGCGCGCGAGGCGATCCGCCATCGCGGCGACCTCACCGGCGCCTACCGCGTGCTCGCGGTGTCCGCCGGCATGACCGGCGACGGCGCGCTGGCCGAGATGGCGCTGGGCGAACTCCGCCGCACCCAGCCCAACATCTCGCTGCACTGGATCGCGACGCAGCTGCCCTGGGCCAGGGACGCCGATCGCGAGCACTATCTGGAAGGGTTCCGGCGCGCGGGGTTGGGGTAGCGAACTCCCTCTCCCCGCAAATGCGCAAAGGGCGGATGCAGATACGACGCGTCGTCTCAGGCTCCTCCGCACGCGGTCAGTGGATCGTAATCGGGCCGCATCAGCATCGCGTGGAGCTGGCGCCGCCGAATGCCCATGTTGCCACCGTCGAAGATCGGCAGCGCCAACGCGTCCTGCAACAAGCGGCCGAACGGCGCCGCGTGATCATAGCTGTCGATGCCGACCACGCGCATCAGGTCGGTGATGACCCGCACCGCGGCTTCGGAGCCGAAGATCTTGGCCTGGACCGCGAGCTCGTCGGCGCCCGGTGATTGCGTATCGAGCGCATGGCAGGCCCGCCAGCTCAGGTAACGCACGGCTTCGATAGTGGTCTTGGCATCGGCGAGTGCATAGCCGACCGCCTGATGCTCGATGATCGCCTGTACCCCGCCGCGTTTCTCGGTGCGGGCAAAATGCAGCGCGAAGTCGAAGGCGGCCCGCATCAGGGCGACACCGAAGATGCCGACCAGCGCCGCCGTGCCGGTGAAGGCGGCGGACGCCAGCATCAAGCCGCCCCCCTCCTGCCCGAGCAGATTGCCGTGCGGCGCGGTGACGGCACGCAGGCTGAATTCCGGCACGAGGTGAGCGCGGTGGCCGATCGAATCAATGGCGCGTTCGAACACGATGCCATGCACCGGGCCTTCGACCGCAATGATGGAGACACCCTGCTCCGGTGGCGCGGCGGGATTGGTCCGGCACACCACGCACAACACGTCGGCGCCATTGCGATTCCACCCGGTGGCGGACGACACCCATTTCTTGCGGCCGTTGATGATCCAATTGCCGAGCTCGCGTTTTGCGGTGGTGCGCACGCCCTCGCCCGGCGGTGGTGCGGCAGCATTGGCGCTGCCGCCGGGTTCCGAGGAGCAGAAGCCCGCAAGCGGAGCGCCGCTCGTCTCCAGGAACGGTGCAAGCAGGCGGGCGCATTGCTCCGCGGTACCACCAAGCAGAATTGGCAGCAAACCGAGCACCGTGCCGAGCATGGTCAGCGTCACGCTCGGATTCACGGCGTAGAATTCTTCCGCCAGGATCGCCATGTCGATGAGTCCGGCATTGTCGCCGCCCGCCGGCGCCGGAATGCATTTGCGCAGATAACCGGCAGCGACCATCGCCTCATAGGTCGGCTTCGTCGCGAGGAAGCGCTCTTCCGGCGTCGCCAGCAACTCGGCCTTGCCGGCGCCGGCCAAGACCTCCCCCGCGAATTTTCGCGATTGAAGCTGCAACGCGCGCTGCGCAGGTGAAAGCGTGAAATCAATCGCCATCGAACATCTCCCTCGCTCCGGCAGGTCACCAGGGTGAGCCGAGCGAGGGCGGAAAATCTTGGTCGGCAGCGACCTAATTCTTGGCTGGAGGTGAACTACTCGCCCTTCCCCTTCGTCCTGCGAAATTCGCGCGGGGCGAGGCCGTGGCTGCGCTTGAAGAGGCGGTTGAAGTGCGAGATGTCGGAAAAGCCGGCCTCATACGCGATCGTGGAGATGGTCTTGTGACGATGCTGCGCGTCGAGCAGGTCGCGGGCGCAGATCAGGATCCGCCGATCGCTGACATGCTCGCCGACGGAGCGGCCGGTCGCGACGAACAACCGGTGCACATAGCGCTCCGAGCAGCGGAACTTTCGGGCAAGCAATTCGGCATCGAGACCGGGATCGTCGCTGTGGCGGTCGATATGGTCGAGCATCATCGACAGCAGCACGGGCGCATTCACGCGCGCAACCGGCAGTTCACCCAGCATCTCCGGTGCATGCGCGATCAGCTCGACCACATGCGTGCCGCTGCTTGCCGCAACGGCGGGTGCTGCCAGGCAAAGCTCGGCATAGCCTGCGAGCGTGCGCGACAGCGCGCGGCCATTTTCCGTCCTCGACAACGCAAGCCGCGGAGAATCCGCAAAGCTCTTTGGCAGGTGCCGCCGCGGCACGGCAAAGCAAAAGAGGCGGAAGTCGCGGCCGTTGGCAATCTCGAACGGCTCGGTCGTATCGGCGACCGCGAGGTCGCCGGGCGCACAGACCTGCTCGTGTCCCCGCTGCGTCGTGCGGCCCAGACCCTCGAGCTGGAGATTGACGAAGCAGAGATCGTCCGTGCTTCGCGCAATATGGGGCCGCAGCCGGAGAACGCAGTGCCCTGTGGCTTTCACCAGCGAAATCTGGACCGACGCAGCGTCGGTACGCGCGATCGAACCTTCGAAGGGACGGTCGGCGATTTTACGCGGCTCGAGCCGGACAAAGGCCGCGGCGAGATCGTCGGCCCAACTGCCGAAGGGCTGATCGGCGCGAGAGGGCTTGGCTGACCATTCCATAGGTGCGCCCCCGGAACGAGGAATTCGCGCGTGCAAATTCAGATTGGACGACCCAGCGGGACGGAAGGATAGCTTTTGGCGAACAACCGGTCAAATCTCGAAGGCGCGCAATATGCGACCGCCATCACGTCGTCATTGCGAGTGCAGCCGTCGGCGTACCGGAAACCACGTGAATGGTTAGAGAAGCAATCCGCTACTTGGCTTTGGCTTGTATCGGCTTCGGTGCCGGCACGGCGGCCCATTCCTTGTCGGCGCGGGGGCCGTTGAGATCGCCGGTGAGGCCGACGAGCTGGCCGGGCAGCACGTCGAGGGTCTGCTGCCAGGTCTGGGTCTGGCACAGGAACTTGATCAGGCAACCCCTGAGCTTGAGGCGATCGGCGGAGTCGCGCCACAGCGAGACCGAATAGGATTTGCCGTCCTCGGCATTGTAGATCTCACCGGCAAACTGTCCCTCCGGCGTCGCCTGCAAACCCATGATGAGCTGATGGCCGAGCAGCGCGCGGGCGCGCTTGTCGGGATCGGGATTCTCCTTGTCGCGATAGGGCTGGCCGCGCTTGTCGGCCGGCTCCTTCATCCAGATGATGAAGCCGCAGATGCGGTCGCGCGACGGCCCGCAACGCTCGAGCCTGATGCGCGCGCGGCCGTCCTGGACGAGCCAGGTGCCGCTGGGATCGGGCGGCGCCGCGGCGCCGGCGCGGCCGCCAAACACCATCATCAGGATCGTGATCGCAACGCGCAGCACGAAGCGAAGGACAATGTTCATCAGCGGCACCTTTCGTTGGATGGGTCGCGGCGTCAGTTCAGTTGCGCCATCAGTGCGTCGGCGCCCTTGTCGAGGCCGGCGGTGGCGGCGGCGAGCGCGCCGGCGGTGGCCTTGATGTCGTAGGCAGCCGGGTATTGCTTGGTGACGTAGGCGGAGAGCAGGCGCGCGGTCGCGGCGTCGAAGATCTCGACGCCGTAGATCACCGAGCCGGTCATGGTGCCCTCGCCGTCGCGCGCGGCCTGCACGCCGTTGTAGACGGCGCCGGCGACGTCGAAGCGGGAGAGCGTGCCGAGCACCGGCGTGTTGGCGACGGCGCCGGTGAGTGTCAGCCTGATCCGCAGCGTCTCCGGCCCACGCTCGCGCACCAGCGCGAAGCGGCCGCGCAGACCCTCGGCGAAACGGTTCTGCATGTAGGCGGCAAGCGTCGCCTTGTCCTTGTCGGACATGTCGCCGAACTGGTGATCCCTGCCGCGATAGACCACGACCGGTTCGAGGATGACTCTATTATAGGCGCGCCAGTCGACCGGCGTGGAATAGCGGTAGGGCACGCGGCCGGAGGCGTCCGCCTTGTCCGGCGCCATGTAGGCTGAGGACGCCATCCCGGAATACGGCACGGGCGCGACGGTGGCGCAGCCCGCGACGGCTGAGCCGAGCAGCAGCGTTCCCAGACCGCGCAGCGCGATCGAGCGATTCATTCCAGACTCCTCTAGCGGCATGCTGCCCAGGCAGTGGCGACCGCAGCCGCGTACGGGACCAGACGCGGCTGCGGCGCTCACCAGCGCCAACCCGAGGCTTCGTCCGGGGCCATCTCGGAAGCCTTGGGCCGTCTCAGTGTGTCCATTTGTAAAACCGACTAGACGGTTTGTAAAGTTCAAAAACACAGGCCTGGCACATTTGGCCGCAGGCGCGGCTTTGGGCAGTGATCGGCGGGAAATCGTTAACGATGAATCAGGCGCGCTTGCGCGGCGTTGCGGCCTTCGCAGCCGATGGCGCGCGGGATTTGGCGGTGCCTTTGGCGGCCGGCCGTTCGAGACCGGTCCACTGCGCGTCGTCGAGCAGGCGCGCGAACAGCCGCTGATGCTCCTCCTTGCTGAGCGGCGACATGCCGAACAACGAGCTCAACAACAGTCCCATCGCGCCGGCCCAGCGCAGCATCGCGAGATCGGGATCAGTGGCCTCTTCCCTGATCGCCGCCATCCTCTCCATCTCGCGCTCACGCGGCAGCGCCATCAGGCTGGGATTCTCGACCATGGCCGCAACCAGCGCCAGCGCGGCAGAATTCGGCGAGGTGGCCGCTTCGCGCACGGTCGCGAGCTGGGTCGCCAGATTGGGATTCGCGGAGGTCGCGCTCACCTTTGCCATGGTGCTGGTGGCGAACTCCTCGAAATGCGCCATCTGCCGGTCGAGCAACGCCTTCAGCACCGCTTCCTTGGTGCGGAATTGATGCATCACGCCGCCCTTGCTGAGTCCGCTCTCGCGCGCGATGGCATCAAGCGTCAGCCGGCCCGGCCCGTCGCGCGCGATGATCGCGATGGCCGCTTCGAGTGCGGCGTTACGGGATCGTTCGGAGCGGCTGGCATTGTCCATGGCCGACTTGTCTCCGTGACAAGACAATGAATCAAGTGAAAACAGGACGCGCTGTACATTTTTTGTGCGAACACTGTCGAGACTTTCATCTTGCGGCCCCGAATGAGACTGTGTGAGCCTCGATACCGGATGGGGACTGGGATGGGCCGGCCGGAGCTTCGCGCGCCATGACGTGCGAAGCGTTTTCGGCCGGTCTCGCTTGAGAAAGATACGACATGCCAAAACGAGTGTTGCTTGGTGCCCTCCTGGCTTGCGGCCTCACGGCCTCAGCGCTGGCGCAAGAGCCGAGGACGGGGGGCGTGATCAACGCCGTGATCCAGCCCGAGCCGCCCGGCCTGATGCTTGCGCAGGTCCAGAACGGCCCGACTCAAATGGTCTCGGGCAACATCTTCGAGGGCCTGCTGCGCTACAGCCCCAAGCTCGAGCCGCTGCCGGAGCTTGCCGAAAGCTGGAGCGTCAGCGAGGACGCCAAGACCTACACCTTCAAGCTCAAGAAGGGCGTGACCTGGCATGACGGCAAGCCCTTCACCGCCGCCGACGTCCTGTTCTCGATGGAGATGCTGAAGCAGACGCATGCGCGTGCCCGCACCAATCTGGCGCAGGTCGACAAGATCGAGACGCCGGACGACTATACGGTGGTGTTCACGCTGAAGCAGCCATTCGGACCGTTCCTCGGCATCTTCGAGGTCGGCTCGATGCCGATGGTGCCGAAGCATCTCTATGAAGGCACCGACTGGAAGACCAACCCCTACAACAACGCGCCGGTCGGCACCGGCCCCTTCATGTTCAAGGAGTGGCAGAAGGGCTCGTTCATCCGCCTGGTCAAGAACCCGAACTACCACGAAAAGGGCAAGCCCTATCTCGACGAGATCTACTGGCAGATCATTCCCGACGCCGCCGCGCGCTCGGTGGCGTATGAGACCGGCAAGGTCGACGTGCTGCCCGGCGGCTCGGTCGAGAACTTCGACGTGCCGCGGCTGTCCAAGCTGAAGGACACCTGCGTCACCGGCGCCGGCTGGGAGTTCTTCTCGCCGCTCGCCTGGCTATGGCTGAACAACCGCCAGGGGCCACTCGCCGACAAGCGGGTGCGGCAGGCGATCATGTACGCGATCGACCGCGATTTCGCCAAGGACGTGATCTGGAACGGGCTCGGCAAGGTGGCGACAGGCCCGTCCGCCTCGACCATAAGGTTCTACACCGACGACGTGCCGAAATACCCTTACGATCCGGCCAAGGCCAAGGCGCTGCTGAAGGAAGCCGGCTACAAGGGCGAGAAGATCCGCCTGCTGCCGCTCGCCTATGGCGAGACCTGGCAGCGCTGGGGTGAAGCCGTGAAGCAGAACCTCCAGGACGTCGGCATGAACATCGAGACGATCGCCACCGACGTTGCCGGCGGCAACCAGAAGATCGGCGACTGGGACTACGACATCGCCTTCACCTATCTCTACCAGTATGGCGATCCCGCGCTCGGCGTCGGCCGCAATTATATCTCCAGCAACATCGCCAAGGGGCAGGTCTTCAACAACGTCGAGGGCTACTCCAACCCGGAGATCGACAAGCTGTTCGCCGACGGCGCGACCGCGACGCCGGACTCGAAGCGCAAGGAGATCTACGAGAAGGCGCAAAAAATCCTGGTCGAGGACGTGCCGGTGGCCTGGATGCTCGAACTGCAATTCCCGACCATCACCCGCTGCAAGGTCAAGAACCTGATCACCACGGGCATCGGGGTCAATGACGGCTTCAAGGACGCATGGCTGGACAAGTGAGGGCTGCTCTTTCACCTCTCCCCGCTCTTGTCCGCCGAAGCCTCGGCGAAGGCGGATGCGGGGAGAGGTCGACGCGCTCGCAGAGCGCGGCGGGTGAGGGGGTACAGGTCCATCGGCATTCTCCCGCGTGGAGAGAGGCCCCTCACCCCAACCCTCCCAGAGCGAGCGAAGCTCGTCTCGGCCCCGCAAGAGCGGGGCGAGGGAGTTCACCGTCACCGTGGTTCCAGGTCACGCTACAAGATATGACTCTCTAGATGCTCTCCTTCGTCGCTCAGCGTATCGTGAAGGGCGTGATCGTCCTGCTTGCGATCGTCGTCCTCAATTTCTTCCTGATCCGGCTTGCGCCCGGCGACCCCGCGGTCGTGATGGCGGGCGAGGCCGGCGCCAGTGACCAGGTGTTCGTCAAGCAGCTCCGGGAAAAGTTCGGCCTCGACAAGCCACTGCCCGAGCAGCTCTTCATCTATGTCAAGGGCGTCGTCACGCTCGACCTCGGCTTCTCCTTCCGCCAGCAGGCGCCGGTCGCGAAGCTGATCGGCGAGCGGCTGCCGGCGACGCTGCTGCTGACGCTGACGGCCTTTGCGATCTCGCTCATGCTCGGCGTTCTCTTCGGCACCTTCGCCGCGCGCTTTGCCGGAACCTTCCTCGACACGGCCATCACCGTGTTCGCGCTGATCTTCTACGCCATGCCGATCTTCTGGGTGGCACTGATGGGAATCCTCCTGTTCTCGGTCACCATGGATTGGCTGCCGAGCTTCGGTTACGAGACGGTCGGCGCCAACCTCACCGGCCTTGCCCACGCAGTCGACGTCGCAAAGCACCTGATCATGCCGGCGATGACGCTCGGCCTGTTCTTCATGGCGACCTACACCCGCATGACGCGCGCTTCGATGCTGGAGGTGAAGCGGCTCGACTTCGTCAAGACGGCGCGCGCAAAGGGCCTCTCCGATGCCGTGATCCAGCGCCGCCACGTGCTGCGCAACGCGCTGCTGCCGGTCGTGACGCTGGCCGGTGTGCATTCCGGCACGCTGATCGGCGGCGCCGTCATCACCGAGACCGTGTTCGCCTGGCCCGGCATCGGGCGTCTGATGTACGACGCGCTGCTCCAGCGCGACTACAACCTCCTGCTCGGCGTCTTCGTGATCTGCTCCGCCATGGTGCTGATCTTCAACCTCATCACCGACCTCGTCTACCGCCTGGTCGACCCGCGCATCGAATTCGCCTCATGAAACAGTTCTGGAAATCGATGCTGAAGAGCCCGAGCGGCGTCGTCGGGCTCGTCATCCTTGTCCTTGCGATCTCGATCGCGGTGTTCGGGCCGATGCTGTTCCCGAATTCACCCTGGCGCATGGTGCAGCGGCCGTTCCTGCCGCCCTTCACGCTCTCGACCGTGCCGCTCGGCACCGACGCGCTCGGCCGCGACGTGTTCGCCGGCATGATCTTTGGCGCTCGCGTCTCGCTGCTGGTGGGTCTCGTCTCCACGCTGGTCGCGCTGGTCGTCGGCGTTCCCATCGGCGCCATGGCCGGCTATTTCGGCGGCAAGGTCGACGACGCCCTGATGCGCTTCACCGAGTTCTTCCAGACCATTCCGAGCTTCGCGCTCGCGATCGTGCTGGTCGCGATCCTCCAGCCCTCGATCTACTCGATCGTGGCCTCGATCGCGGTGGTGAGCTGGCCGCCGGTCGCCCGCCTCGTGCGCGGCGAGGTGCTGTCGCTGCGCACGCGCGAATATGTCCAGGCCGCCGTCGTCACCGGCCAGAGCAACACCTGGATCATCCTGCGCGAGATCCTGCCGAACGCGCTGTCGCCGGTGATCGTGCTGGCCTCGCTGATGGTGGCGACCGCGATCCTGCTGGAATCCTCGCTGGCGTTCCTCGGGCTCGGCGATCCCAATCTGATCTCCTGGGGCTACATGGTCGGCGCCGGCCGCACCGTGATCCGCCAGGCCTGGTGGATCACCGTGTTTCCCGGCGTCGCCATCCTGATCTCGGTGCTGGGGCTGAACCTGATCGGCGAAGGCCTCAACGACGCGCTCAATCCGCGCCTGTCGCGGGAGGGCCGCTGATGATGACCGCCCCGCCCGCCGTTTCGATCAAGAATCTGCGGATCGCGCTGCCCAAGGGCGCCGAGCGTCCGTTCGCCGTCGACGGCGTCTCGCTGGATTTGCGGCCCGGCAAGATCGTCTGCGTCGTCGGCGAATCCGGTTCCGGCAAGTCGATGTGCGCGCATGCGCTGATGGGGCTTCTGCCTGATACGGTCACCGTCACCTCCGGCGAGATCCAGTTCGAAGGCCGCGACCTGCTCGAGCTCGATGACGACGGCTGGCGCGATTTGCGCGGCCGCCGGCTCGCGATGATTTTTCAGGAGCCGATGACCGCGCTCAATCCGTTGATGCGGATCGGCGACCAGATGGCGGAGATGTTCGAGGCCCACGGTCTGCTGACGCCGAAGGAGCGGCGCGCCAAGGCCCTGTCGCTGGCGCGCGAGGTCGGCCTGCCCGACCCCGAGCGCATTGTCCGCGCCTATCCGCACCAGCTCTCCGGCGGCCAGCGCCAGCGCGCCATGATCGCGATGGCGCTCGCGCTCGAGCCCGCAGTGCTGGTCGCGGACGAACCGACCACCGCGCTCGACGTCACCACGCAGGCGCAGATCCTGAAGCTGATCCGCAACCTCCAGCGCAACCGCAACATGGCGGTGATGTTCATCACCCATGATTTCGGCGTGGTCGCCGACATCGCCGACCAGGTCGTGGTGCTCAGGCATGGCAAGGTCGTCGAGGAAGGCCCCGCTAGCTCCGTTTTCAACAATCCGCAGCATGACTACACCAAGGCGCTGCTCGCCGCCGTGCCGTCGATGGACCCGCCGGCGCGTGAGCCGCTCGACGACCAGGCCAGGGCCGTCGAGGTGATCGGGCTGGACAAGACCTATGTCACCTCAGGCGGCTGGTTTCGCGAGGACCGCCGCGTCGATGCTGCGCGCGAAGTCAACTTCAACATCCTCAAGGGCGAGACGCTCGGCCTCGTTGGCGAATCCGGCTCCGGCAAATCGTCGGTGGCGCGGCTGGTGATGCGACTGATCGAAGCCGACCGTGGCACGGTGCGGATCGGCGAGACCGATCTCACGCAGCTCTCGGGCAAGGCGCTCCGCGCCGAGCGCCATCGCATCCAGATGATCTTTCAAGATCCGTTCGCCTCGCTCAATCCGCGCCGCAAGGTCGGGCACATCATCGCCGACGGTCCGATCGCAGCCGGCATCGATCCGAAGGTGGCGTTCGGCCGCGCCCGCGATCTCCTCAAGATGGTCGGGCTGGACGCCGGCGCGCTCGACCGCTACCCGCATGAATTCTCCGGCGGCCAGCGTCAGCGCATCGGCATCGCGCGCGCGCTCGCGCTCGAACCCGAGATCATCGTCGCCGACGAAGCCGTTTCCGCGCTCGACGTCTCCGTGCAGGCGCAGGTGCTGCGACTGCTCGAAGACCTCAAGGCGCGCCTTGGCCTCTCGATGCTGTTCATCACCCACGATCTGCGCGTCGCAGCGCAAATCTGCGACCGCATCGCGGTGATGCAGCGCGGCGCCATCGTCGAGTTGAAGCCGACCGCGCAACTGTTCGCCGCGCCGGAGCACGCCTATACGCGCGAACTGCTGGCGGCGGTGCCCGGGCGGAAAGAGCGCGCGCCGGCGGCGTGAGGCGGCCGATCGCGGTTGCTACCTGGCCGGAGGATTAGTGTTTTTCCAGGTGGGGACTGAGTTGGTCACGCCGACCGATGGTTGATTGGACGTTCCGACCGACGGTGCCGTGACGGTCCCGACGGTCTGTCCGGAGCTTCCATAGGTCGTGCCTTGCGTTGCCGGTGCTCCGGAGCCACCGCTCGTGTTGCCTTGTGTACCCGCCGCAGACGTCTGTGCGCCTGCAGCGAGTGGCGATGCCGCAAATCCGACCGCGATAAGCACCGCAATCGAGCGTCTCGTTCTTGTCATGGCTAATCCTTTCGGGCGCGGTCTCTCAGTCGCGTCGGCCGTTCGCTCGTCGAACCACTCGTGCACTGAGCCATCTTACAACTCCACGCGCGTGAAAATGTGCCGCAATACGATCACACTGCAGGGCCTGACGCTCCATCACGATGGCGCGACGAGCAGCTCCAGCCGAACAGGGGCGCACTCCCGGCCCCTTGGCTCGCCGCCGCACCGGAGGATGCCCGCATGTGTGCCGTGCTTGCAGCGGTCCCGGGACACAAGCAGCGCGCGCCGGCAACGTCAGGCCAGCTCATGACTAAGGTATTCCGCTCCTCTTCGGGCGACGGAACACTCACGGGCTTTTTATCCCTCGTGACCGTCCGCACAGATGCGAAACAGAGGCCGGCACCCCAGATTCGCATGGAATGATTTCCATCATCTTATGATGGATTTCCGATCCATTGGAGACGATATGGGCCAGGTTATTCAGTTTGTCTCGAAATCCGAACGCGAGCGCGTTCGCCTCATTCAGGAGGCACGGGCGATCTACGACAGCATTTTTCCGCCGGCTGATCCGAGCGGCGAGCCGCAGGGCAAGGCGACGATCGGCCGCGCGGCCAACGGCGACGCAGGAAATCTGGCGTGATCAAGATCATCGCGGTGCTGTGCAGCCTCTCCTCTCCGGCAAATTGTCACGAGCAGATCGTCACCACCTCGGACTTCGCCAACGTCTCGATGCAGTCCTGCCTGATGGGCGCGCCGCAGCTCGCCGAATGGATGAACCAGCATCCGGCCGAACGCCTGGCTGGATGGCGCTGCGTGTTCGGTCAACAGACCGGCAGGGGCGCCTGAGGCCACAGGCCGTCTGGTCGAGGACGGCGCCATCCAGTTGAACCGTGACGAGCATGCATCGCCAGGCTAGAATGGCGACGCTGCTTGGCAGAGGGGACGCCGGATGGAGGTCGCCAGCCTCGTTCTTCCCGTGTTCGCAATCATCGTCACCGGCTGGTTTGCCGGCGAACTCGGTTATCTCTCCCGCTCGCTTGCGGACGCGCTGGTGCATTTTGCCTACAACGTGGCGATGCCGGCGCTGCTGATCGTCACGATCGCCCAGGAGCCGGCGCGCAACCTGCTGGAATGGCGCTTCCTGCTCGCTTTCGGCGGCGGCTCCCTCCTCTGCTTCGCGCTGGTGTTCCTGGCCGTCCGCGCGGGCGGCAAGCACGACCTCGCCAGCAGCACGATCCATGGCATGGCGGCGGCCATGACCAATACCGGCTTCGTGGCGCTCCCGATCCTGCACGCGATCTACGGCCAGCCCGCCGTCTTGCCTGCCGCGGTGGCGACGGTGTTCGTCGCCGGCGTGATGTTTCCGCTCACGGTCATCCTGCTGGAAAGGGACGTGCGCGGCCCTGCGCATTCCGCCGGGCTGGTGAAGCAGATCCTGCTCAATCCGATGGTGCTGTCGACGCTGATCGGTCTCGTCTGGGCGATCACGGGCTTGCCGATTCCGGCGCCGGTCGCGGCCTATCTGAACATCATTGCCGCCGCGCTCACGCCCTGCGCACTGTTTGCCATCGGGCTTGGCCTGTCGGTCGACGGTCTGCGATCCAACCTGAAGGCCTCGTTCGCGCTCGCGACCGTCAAGCTGGTGGTGATGCCGCTGATCGTCTACGGGCTTTGCGTGGTCACCGGCCTCAATCCGCTCTACACGGTTGCCGCCGTCATATGCGCGGCCGTGCCGACGGCGAAGACCGTCTATGTGCTGGCACACGAGCACAAGGTCGAGGAGAAGCTGGTCGCGGCCACCGTCTCGGTCACGACGATGCTGTCGGTCGCGACATTGCTGGTCGCGCTCTACCTGCTCTCCGGCCTCGCGCCCGGCACGCGTTGACGATCACCGGCGCGCCTGGCGAGGTGTTCTCTATCTCGTGGTGTTGCTCCAGGTCGGCACCGAATTGGTCACGCCGACCGACGGCCAATTGTACGAGCCGATCGAGGGCGCCGTGACCGTCCCGACCGTCTGCCCGGACGACCCGTAGGAGGTCCTGGGCTGCGCGACCGGCAATGCGGCGGCGCCGTAGGTCGGGGCCACCACGCTCGTGCTGTAGTGATGCCGGCTCGGCCGGGCCTTCTTCGCTTCGGCTGCGAAGGGCGCGGCAAGCAGTCCGACGGTGATGAGTGCGGCAATGGCGGGTTTGATGCTTGTCATGGCGGTTCCCTTCATTGGCTGCGAGCCCAGTGTGCGATGTGTTCATTCAACGCAAGATTTCCATAGGCATCCGTTCATAACTTCGTGCACGCCCGAAGGTGCCTGACCCAGGCCGCCGCCGTGGTCATCGTCGCTTCGGGCGACACGCCTTGCGGCCGTGTCGCTCCTTAACTGTCGCGACAGAGTGCATCAGCTCCTTGAAGGCGGCGATCGCCGGATCGTCAGCGAGCGCGTGGTCGGGCCGCGACTCCAGATGCTCGACCACGGCCAGCAGCGCGTCCGCGATCTGTCCGATCTGCTTGCCGTAACCGGCGACATCCGACAGCACGTCCTTCTCGACATCTGGCGCCGAGGATTGCCCCACCGTGATATTGACGAGACCGAACTGGCCGCCGGTGGGACTGAAGAACGACGGATAAATGGACTGGACGACATCCCCCGACAGGGGCAGCTTGAACACAGGCATGCGATTTCGCCTCGCTGATGCTCGACCGGCACGGACACACTATCACGACCACCCGCCTTCGGATGGACCCGAATCAGCGCTAGTGCATCGCCTTCAGTGACTTCCCTGGACGCAAGCAGCATGACCGGCCCCGAACTGAAGCAGCTCCGCAACGACCTTTCCGATGCCCTCGAGCGCAAGCTCACCGCGGCCGACATGGCCAAGCTTTGCGGACTGCCGGAGAAGGGCGGCGCCGATACCATCCGGCGCTGGGAGGTCCGTGGCCCGACGCCGTCCGCGACCAAGGTGCTGCGCGTGCTCGCGATGGCGAGCGAGCGCTATCCGATCATGGAGAAGTTCGACGTCTTCGATCGCCACGACGTACGCGAGGAAGACCGGCCTGCAAGGCGCGCGGCCTTCCGCCAGCAGATGCGCGATGAGGTACGGCGGCGGCTTGGTTAACGAGAGACGCGCGCAAGTTACCCGAGACGTGCGACGTTAAGCCTTCCTTCACCACTTCTTAAGCCGGCATTAAGCACGAAAATCATTTACAGCCCAATAAGTTAGGTTGGCTGTCGCTGTGCCACGGATGTGACAGCATTTTCGTCAAAAGCGAGCTATCTGCAAAACCAACGACGGCGCGGACAGCGCGCCTGCCGGGGACCAAAGTGCTGGAGTTCAAGACGATGAAGAAGATTTTGTTTGCAACCGTTGCGCTGCTCGTGGTGAGCGCTGCCGCGCCGGCCGTCGGCGCCGATCTCGGCAACCGCAACTATTACAAGGCGCCCGCGCCGGCCTATGCCGCGCCGATCTACAACTGGACGGGCTTCTATATCGGCGGCCATGTCGGCGGCGCGTTCTCCAGCGACAACAATTTCAACGGCCTCTCCACCGGCAACAACGGCAACGGCCGTTTCCTCGGCGGCGTGCAGGTCGGTGCTGACTGGCAGTTCAACCCGAACTTCTTGGTCGGCGTCGAAGGCCAGTATTCCTGGCTCTCCGGCAGCGTCGGCGCGGCGTTCCCGGGCGGCGTCGCCTACAGCAACGACCAGCGTGGCCTCGGCTCCATCACCGGCCGCGTCGGCTACACCTGGGGTCCCGGCCTGCTCTACGTGAAGGGCGGCTACGCCTATTCGGACAACAACGAGAAGGTGACGATTGGCGGCGTGCCGACCGGCTTCATCATCGATGGCGATCACCGCAACGGCTACACCGTCGGCGCCGGCCTCGAATACATGTTCGCCCCGAACTGGTCGGCCAAGGCCGAGTACCAGTACTACAATTTCGGCGACGCCCACTTCACCGCGGGCCCGCTGGTGGGCACCGGCAACTTCACGACCGACGACCACACCTTCAAGGCGGGCGTCAACTACCGCTTCAACTGGGCCAACTCGGCGGTCGCGCGCTACTGATCGCGCCTCCAAAAAATCTCTTCGCAATCAAGGGCCGGCAACTCTGCCGGCTCTTTCTTTTTCGCTGTGCGGAACAGGCGCAACCGATTGTGCAACTTGCGATTTTTTAACCCGACCCAGGGATACTCCGCGGCGAAAATATAAAGATCACGCGTGGGGGAATTTCGATGGCGATCCGTCTGGGTGCTGGCCGTGTCCTTGGCCGTCTCAAGCCTCGTTTCAAGATGCCAAGGTGGGGCGTGCGCGGCAGCCTGTTCGCCGCCTTCGCATTGATCGCGGGCATGGGCCTCGTCATCGCAGCCGGCGCCGGCTTCGTCTTCAATCACCTCGGCGCGACCATGATGGATCTGAGCGGCCGCGACATCCCGCGCCTCTCCGCCAGCCTGCAGCTCGCCTCGCAGAGCGCGACGCTCGCCGCGCAAGGCCCGGGCCTGCTGGCATCGCCCTCCGACGAGGCGCTGAAGGAACGCACCAAGAGCGTGAAGGACATCCAGCAGCTCGCCATGGCCAAGCTCGGCGAGATCATCGAGCTCGGCGCCGACAAGCAGATCGCAACCGCGCTGCGCGACACCGCCAAGAGCATCGACGAGGCGACCCAGAGCCTGGTGTCGGCCGCGCGCGAGCGGCTCGAGACCGGCGCGCTGCATGACAAGCAGTATGACGCGCTGCGCAAGGCCCAGCTCACCTTCGTCGGCGCGGCCGGTCCTGCGATGCTGGACGCACAGACGCGCCTGAACGCGATCCTCGGCGCGGCGGAAGTTTCCGCCGATGATGCGACTGAGGCTGCCCGCACCGTCTCCCAGGTCGCGACAATCTCCGCCAACGGCAATCTGATGGCCGCCGACATGATGGCGGCGCTGTCGGCCAACAACAGCGACACGCTGGAGGCGATCGAGAAGGAGTTCAAGGCGACGCGCGACCGCGTCAAGTCGAACCTCGAGGACCTCCCGAACATGCCCTCGATGCAGACGGTGCGCGACGCCGTGCAGAAGCTGTTCGCCTTCGGCGAGGGCAAGACCGGCGTGTTCAAGATCCGCCAGAAGGAGCTCGACGCCATCGACTACGGCCAGACCATTCTGGACGAGACCCGCAAGCTCAATGTCGGTCTCGGCATCAGCGTGCAGCAGCTCGTCGACGGCGTGCAGAAGGAGACCAACGCGTCGACCTTCCAGGCGCGCCAGGAGATCTCGCTCGCCACCACCGCGATGCTGGCGCTGGGCGCGCTGATGCTGGTCGGCTCGGCGCTGTTCGTCTGGCTCTATGTCGGCCGCAACATCCTGCGGCGGATCGGCGCGCTGCATCAGTCGATGCAGCTGCTCGCGAACGGCGACCTCGAGACCGAGATCTACCGCTCGAAGCACCACAATGACGAAATCTCGGTGATGGCGAACACGCTGCAGGTGTTCCGCGAGAGCATGATCGAGGCCCGCGCGATGTCGAGCGAGCAGGACAAGGACCGTGCCGCCAAGGCCGAGCGTGCCGCGCGCATGGAAGCGAAGATCGCCGAGTTCGAGGGCGCGGTACGCAACGCGCTCGACAATCTCGCGCAATCGGCCAATTCGATGCAGTCCACCGCGCAGAGCATGTCGAACACCGCCGACCAGTCCAACGCGCTGGTGAACGCGGTTGCCTCCGCCGCGGAGGAAACCTCGGTCAACGTGCAGACCGTGTCATCAGGCACCGAGCAGCTGTCGTCCTCGATCGAGGAGATCAGCAAGCAGGTCGTCACCTCGGCCGCGATCGCCAGGAAGGCGGTCGACGAGGCCGGCGCCACCGACACCACGGTGCAGAGCCTTGCCGACAGCGCGAGCCGCATCAGCGTCGTGGTCGACCTGATCCAGACCATCGCCTCGCAAACCAACCTGCTCGCGCTCAACGCCACCATCGAGGCGGCGCGCGCGGGCGAAGCCGGCCGCGGCTTCGCAGTGGTCGCCTCCGAGGTGAAGAGCCTCGCGAGCCAGACCGCCAAGGCGACGGAAGAGATCCGCACCCAGATCGCCAGCATGCAGCAAGTCACCACCTCGGCGGTGGGCGCCATCCAGGGCATCGGCCGGATCATCGGCGAGATCAACGACGTGACGACGACGATCGCCGCCGCGGTCGAGGAACAGGGCGCAGCCACCCGCGAAATCGCCCGCAACATCCAGCATGCCGCCGGCGGCACCAGCGAGGTCTCCAGCAACATCATCGGCGTCTCCACGGCGTCCGCGGAAGCCGGCGCGGCGGCGAGCGAAGTGCTGGGCGCCTCCGACGCGCTCCGCCGCGAAGCCGACATGCTGCGCGGAGAGATCGACGCGTTCCTCAACAATATGCGGGCGGCGTAAGCCACCGGCCCGTGGCCCGGATGGAGCGCCGCGTAATCCGGGCTACGGAAAACTGCTGGTATGACCGCCATGCGGAGACCACGGCCCGGCCTTTTTCGGCTGGCGCCCCGCGCCCGGCGGGTTTAAGCCGGTAGCATGAACCCGAAAACCGACACCGTGCAGTCCTCGGCCGAGGCCCTGCGCTATCCCTGGGACCAGCATCCCGGCCCCGAAGAGATCGTCGAGGTGCGTCCCGGCGTGTTGTGGGCGCGGCTGAAACTGCCGTTCCGCCTCAACCACGTAAACATCTACCTGCTCGCCGACGGCGACGGCTATGCCATGGTCGATGCCGGCTTCGGCAACGAGGAGACGATCGAGGCCTGGACCAGACTGTTCGAGGGGCCGCTGAAAGGCGTCAACATCACGCGCCTGATCGTTACGCATTCGCACCCCGATCACGTCGGCCTCGCGGGCTGGATCGTCGAGCGGTTCAACTGCCCGCTGGTGATGACGCAGGTCGAATATCTGCAATCGGTCTACCACCAGAACCGCGGCACCGAGGAGCGGCGCGAAGCCCAGCGGCTGTTCTTCCGCCGCCACGGCATGGACGAGTCGCTCACCGAAAAGCTGCTCGGCCGCGGCCAGGATTATCTCAAGCGCGTCTCGGTGCTGCCGCCGTCCTACCGCCGCATCTCGCACGGCGACGAGATCGTGATCGGCACCCGCCGCTTCAAGGTCATCACCGGTGGCGGGCACGCGCTCGACCAGGTGATGCTTTATTGCGCCGACGACAAGCTGTTCCTCTCCGCCGACCAGGTGCTGAGCAAGATCTCGCCGAATGTCAGCGTCTGGGCGGTCGAACCCGACCAGAACTCGCTCGGCGAATATCTGGCCTCGCTCGCGAGCCTGACCACCACCCTGCCCTACGATCTGCTGGTGCTGCCCGGCCACGGCGTGCCGTTCTATGGTCTGAAGACCCGCATCAAGCAGCTCGCCGATCACCACGAGGAGCGCTGCCGCCTGATCGCGGAAGCCTGCAGCGAGGTGCCGCAGACCTCGCGCGCCCTGGTGCCTGTCGTGTTCAACAAGCACGTGCTGGACGAACACCAGATGGGTTTTGCCGCCGGCGAGCTCGTCGCCCACGTCAACTACATGATCGTCGAGGGCCGGCTGACGGCGGAGACGAAAGACGGCGTGCTCCAGTTCCGGACGACGTGAGCCACGGCGTCATGGCCGGGCTTGTCCCGGCCATCCACGTTCTTTCAAGTCGAAACGAGTTCGTGGATGCCCGGGACAAGCCCGGGCATGACGAGCTTGTGGAAGCAGCTCACTTCATATTCGCGATCGCGTGCAGCGCCGCGACGTAGCCGAACGGGCCCAGCCCGCAGATCACACCGGTCGCCACGAACGAGATCTTGGAGTGGCGGTGATATTCGTCGCGGGCGTGGATGTTGGAGATGTGAACCTCCAGCACCGGGCCTTCGAAGGTCTTGATCGCGTCCATGATCGAGACCGAGGTGAAGGAAAGACCGGCCGGATTGATGATGATCGCATCGGCATCCTGCCGCGCCGACTGGATCAGATCGACCAGCACGCCTTCATGGTTGGACTGGTGGAAGGCGAGCTTGAGCCCGAGCTTGGCGGCTGCTTCCTCGCAGCTCGCATTGACCTGATCGAGCGTCGTGGTGCCGTAGATGTGCGGCTCGCGGATGCCGAGCATGTTGAGGTTGGGCCCGTTGAGGATCATCACGCGCTTCATGGACAGGTCCTTCTGGAAGTTAGCCACCGAACCACTTGGCCGGGCCGGTGACGAGAACGGGAAACAGCGTCAGCAAGGCTAGCACGACGAGCTGCGCGATCATGAAGGGCCAGACGCCGCGGATCAGATCATCCATCGAGACGCGGGCAACGCCACAGACGACGTTGAGCACGACGCCGACCGGCGGCGTGATCAGGCCGATCGCATTGTTGATGATGAAGAGCACGCCGAAATAGACGGGGTCGATGCCGGCCTGCTTGACGATCGGCATCAGGATCGGCGTCAGGATCAGGATCGTCGGCGTCATGTCCAGCGCGGTGCCGACGATGACGACGATAATCATCAGAACGAAGGTGAGGAGGGTCTTGTTGCCCGCGAACGGTTGCACGAGCGCCACGATCTGGTCGGAGATCTCGGCAACCGTGATCAGCCAGGACGATACCAGCGCCGCGGCGACGAGGAACATCACGACAGCCGTGGTCTGCGCGGTCGAGACTAGCAGTGCCGGCAGTTGCGCGGGCCTGAGCTCGCGATAGACGCCCATCGCCACCACCAGCGAGTAGACGGCGACGACGACGGCCGCTTCCGTCGGCGTGAAGATACCGAAGCGCAGGCCGAAAATAATGATCATCGGCAGCATCAGGGCCCAGAAGCCGTCGATCAGCGCGCGCCAGATCTCGGCGATGCTCTTGCGCGGCAGGCGCGCCGGGTTCTCCTTGCGCACCACCCACCACCAGGCAAAGCATAGGCCGACGCCGAGCAGCAGGCCCGGCACGATGCCGGCCAGAAACAGCTTCGAGATCGAGACATTGGCGGCGACGCCGAAGATGACGAAGCCGATCGACGGAGGAATGACGGGCGCGATGATCCCGCCGGCAGCGACGAGGCCAGCCGCACTGGCGCGATTGTGGCCGGCGGCGGCCATCATCGGCACCAGCAGCGCACCGAGCGCCGCGGCGTCCGCGACCGCCGAGCCCGAGAGCGAGGCCAGGATGCATGACGTCAGGATCGCGACATAGCCGAGCCCGCCGCGGAAATGGCCGACCAGCGCGATCGCGAAGTTGAGGATACGGCGCGCAAGGCCACCGGTGTTCATGACTTCGCCGGCAAGGATGAAGAACGGCACCGCCATCAACGGAAAGGAATCGACGCCGTTGATGACGTTCTGCGCGATGATCTGGGAATCGAACATCGCGAGATAGGTCATCAACGCGATGCCGCAGATGATCAGCGCAAACGCGATCGGCATGCCGATCGCCATGGCGCCGAGCAGCGAGAAGGTGAAGACGGCGACAGTCATGCCTGCTGCTTTCCGCTCGCGGCGCCAGGAGAATGCGGGAGCTCCTCGGATTCGCTGATGGCGATCAGATCGGCATCGGCGACCTGCCCGGTCACGAGCCGATAGAGCTCGTGCACGATGATCACGCAGGAGGAAGCGCCGAATACGATCCCGGCAGCATAGAACAGGCCGACTGAGAGCCCCGAGGCGGGCGCCACCGTATCCCAGTTCAACACCGTCTGCTTCCAGGAGCCTTCCGTCAGCAGCACGGAGGCGTAGAGCATCAGCGCGTGGCTGAGGCCGTAGCAGACCTTGCGGCCGAACGGCGACAGCACCTTGACGAGGCTGTCGACGCCGAGATGGGCATGCTCCTTCAGGCCGATGATCGCGCCCAGAAACACCATCCACACGAACAGCCAGCGCGACAGCTCTTCCGAGATCGCGATACCGGAATTGAAGCCGTAGCGCAGCACGACGTTGCCGAACACCAGCACCACCATGGCGGCGAGCAGCACCGCGATCACCGCGCGGAGCAGCCAGAAATAGGCGTTGACCATCGTTTTCATCATGTCCGTCCTGCTGCGCGTCGGCTTACGGCTTCAAAGCGTGCACGCGGTCGAGCTCACTGTTGAACAGCTTGACGATGGCGGGGTCGTAGTCGGCCGAGAATTTTTCCGCGATCGGCTTTGTCTTCTCGCGCATGCGATCGAGCTCGGCGGGTGCGATCTCGTTGACCGCCATGCCCTTGGACTTGAGCTCGTCGATCGCGGCAGCGGCCTGCTCGCGGCTGACCTTGCGCTGGTAGTCGCGCGCCTCGATGGCCGCGTCCTGCAAGATCTTCTGCTCGTCGGGCGAAAGCCCGTCCCAGAACTTCTTGCTGATCAGGATGATGTTGGTCGAGTAGGTATGGTTGGTGACGCTGAGATACTTTTGCACCTCGAAGAACTTGTTCGACAGGATCACGGAGAACGGGTTCTCCTGGCCGTCGACGGTGCCCGTCTCCAGCGCGCTATAGAGCTCCGAGAAACTCATCGGCACCGGGTTGGCGTTGAAGGCCTTGAAGGTCTCCAGATAGACCGGGTTCGGGATCACACGGATCTTGATGCCGCCGAGGTCCTCGCCCTTGGTGATGGCACGCTTGCTGTTGGTGACGTTGCGGAAGCCGAGATCCCAATAAGCGAGACCAACCAGCCCCTTCTCAGACAGCTTTGCCAGCAGCGCTGCGCCGAGCGGACCATCGAGCAAGGCGTCGGCCTGCTGCGGCGTCGAGACGATGAAGGGGAAATCGATCAGGCCGTAATCCTTGACGATGCCGACCAGCGACGTCGTCGCCGGCGACTGCATCTCCTGGGTGCCGGCGCGCAGCGCCGATTGCTGCTGCATCTCGCTGCCCAGCTGATTGGCCGGATATTCGCGCACCTTGATCTTGCCGCCGCTCTTCGCCGCGACGATCTCGGCGAATTTCTGCACGCCTTTGCTGACGGGATGGTCGGTGTTGTTGAGGTGCCCCCAGCGGATGGTGCGCTCCTGAATGGCCTGCGCCGAGGCCGGCCCCATCGCGCCCAAGGCGACCGCGCCGATCGCCGCCACCAAAGCCAGACCTTTGAACCGAACGGGCATCGCTCCCTCCCCTGTTGATCTCGTTCTTAGGGACAGGAACGTCTTATATGACGAATTATAAATCAACCTATATTTTTGATTTTGTCTGATATTACATGAAACACTTGATAAAGTTTCGAAATTTGGCAAAACGCACGTCCAACGCGCTAGAATGAGGCATGGACACCCTTCCCGACACGACAGCCGAGACGGTGGGCGACAGCGCCTACCGCCGCATCCGCACCGACCTGATCTTCGGCAAGCTGACGCCGGGGCAGAAGCTGAAGCTCGAGCGGATGAGCGGCGCCTATGGCACCAKCATCTCGACGCTGCGCGAGACGCTGAACCGGCTGTGCTCGGAAGGTTTTGTCGTCGCCGAAGGCCAGCGCGGCTTCGAGGTCGCGCCGATCTCGGCAACCGAATTCCAGGAGATCGCGGAGCTGCGCGAGCTGCTCGAGAGCCACATGATCGAGAAGTCGTTTGCGGCCGGCGATCTCGACTGGGAGGCGCACATCGTCTCGGCGCATCACAAGCTCGCGGCGATGGAGCGGATGCTGCTGTCAGGCGAGCGGTCCGATGCGGAAAGCTGGAAACAGTGCGATTTCCAGTTTCATCGCGCGCTCGTCGCGGCCTGCGGCTCGAAGGTGCTGCTCGATGCGCATGCCGCGGTCTATGACCGCTATCTGCGCTACCAGATGATCGCCGTGGTGTTCCGCGGCGAGATGGCTGCTTCCGAGCATCGCGAGCTGAAAGAGCTGGCGCTGAAGCGCGACGCCAAGGGCGCGAACAAGGTGCTGCACACCCACATCCATGATTGCGTGGCGCATGCCTTGCGCAATTCGGATTGGTTAAAGCCGGTGGCCGCCGTCAAGGACGCGCGGAGCGAGCCGCGCAAGAAGGCCAAGGCCGGGTAGACCCGCAGCGCCGCCGATGGTGCAAAGCAACATTGCCTCTCGCGCGAACTTGATCGGGATCAAGTTTCAAATCGCACGATAGGGCATTTTGCCCAAATGCTCCCCATGCCCAAATGTGGGATAGCGCATAGACTCTAGAGCTGGAAAAGCTCTAAGAAGATGCGCCCTTTTTGGTCAGTTCCGTCTTAGGTTTTGCCGATGGATTACGCCCAGTTCTTCAATACCGCCCTCGATCGTCTCCACACCGAGCGGCGCTACCGCGTGTTCGCCGATCTCGAACGCATCGCCGGCCGGTTCCCGCATGCGCTGTGGCACTCGCCGAAGGGCAAACGCGACGTCGTGATCTGGTGCTCCAACGATTATCTCGGCATGGGCCAGCACCCGAAGGTGGTCGGCGCCATGGTCGAAACCGCGACCCGCGTCGGCACCGGCGCAGGCGGCACCCGCAACATCGCCGGCACCCATCATCCGCTGGTGCAGCTCGAGGCCGAGCTCGCCGATCTCCACGGCAAGGAAGCGTCGCTGCTGTTCACCTCGGGCTATGTCTCGAACCAGACCGGCATCGCGACCATCGCGAAGCTCATTCCGAACTGCCTGATCCTGTCGGACGAGCTCAACCACAATTCGATGATCGAGGGCATCCGCCAGTCCGCCTGCGAGCGCGTCGTGTTCCGCCACAACGACCTCGCCGACCTCGAAGAGAAGTTGAAGGCCGCAGGTCCGAACCGGCCGAAGCTGATCGCCTGCGAAAGCCTCTATTCGATGGACGGCGACGTCGCCCCGCTCGCCAAGATCTGCGATCTCGCCGAGAAATATGGCGCGATGRCCTATGTCGACGAGGTCCATGCCGTCGGCATGTACGGCCCGCGCGGCGGCGGCATCGCCGAGCGTGACGGCGTCATGCATCGCATCGACATTCTCGAAGGTACGCTGGCCAAGGCGTTCGGCTGCCTCGGCGGCTACATCGCCGCCAACGGCCAGATCATCGACGCCGTGCGCTCCTACGCGCCGGGCTTCATCTTCACCACCGCGCTGCCGCCGGCGATCTGCTCGGCCGCGACCGCCGCGATCAAGCATCTGAAGACCTCGAACTGGGAGCGCGAGCGCCACCAGGACCGCGCCGCCCGCGTCAAGGCGATCCTCAATGCTGCCGGCCTGCCTGTGATGTCGAGCGACACCCATATTGTGCCACTGTTCATCGGCGATGCCGAGAAGTGCAAGCAGGCGTCCGACCTGCTGCTAGAACAGCACGGCATCTACATTCAGCCGATCAACTATCCGACGGTGGCCAAGGGCACCGAACGCCTGCGCATCACACCCTCGCCCTATCACGACGACGGCTTGATCGATCAGCTCGCCGAAGCGCTCTTGCAGGTGTGGGACCGCCTGGGTCTGCCGCTCAAGCAAAAGTCGCTGGCGGCGGAGTAGGTCTGCTTCCACCCTCCCTTGGAGGGAGACGGGGTGGGGTGACAGTCTCTCCACCTCTGACGCTGCTCGTGTGGAAAGATCACCCCACCCCGATCGCGCTTCGCGCGATCGACCCTCCCCCTCCAGGGAGGGTAAGCGGGATCCGCGTCCGCTCGCACCTTAACGACAACCCCAGTTCCCGCCCCGGTACGGCATTTCGCTGTCGCTTGCGACCGCCCAACGCGCTAGATTTGCAGGGAAAATGAGTTCGGGCGCCCCCGCGCCCAGGGAGAAGCGCGCTCGCCATGCTGCACGACTGGGGCGTGATCGCTGCCGCCTTCGGCTATATCGGCTTCCTGTTCCTGGTGGCGAGCCACGGCGACCGCCGCTCGCCGGCCGGGCGCGGCCGCGCGTCCGGGCTGATCTATCCGCTGTCGTTGGCGATCTATTGCACCTCCTGGACCTTCTTCGGCTCGGTCGGCTTCGCCACCCGCGCCTCGACCGACTTCCTCGCCATCTATGTCGGCCCGATCCTGATGATCGGGCTCGGCGCCGGCGTCCTGCGCCGCGTGATCCAGCTCGCGAAAGCGCACAACATCACCTCGATCGCCGACTTCATCGGCGCGCGCTACGGCAAGAGCCAGGCGGTGGCGGCGACGGTGGCGCTGATCGCGATCATCGGCTCGGTGCCCTACATCGCGCTCCAGCTCAAGGCGGTCGCCTCCTCGCTCGAAACGATCCTGAGCGAGGACCAGGCGTTCTCCCACATCCCGATCCTCGGCGACATGGCGCTGATGGTGACGCTGGCGATGGCCGCCTTTGCCGTGCTGTTCGGCACGCGGCAGACCGACGCCACCGAGCACCAGCACGGACTGATGCTGGCGGTCGCAACCGAATCCATCATCAAGCTGATCGCCTTCCTTGCCGCCGGCATCTTCGTCACCTTCTGGATGTTCTCGCCACACGAATTGATCGAGCGCGCGATGAGGACGCCGGAGGCGGTGCGCGCCATCAACTATTCGCCGTCGATCGGCAACTTCCTCACCATGACGCTGCTGTCGCTCTGCGCGATCATGCTGCTGCCCCGCCAGTTCCACGTCAGCGTGGTCGAAAACTCCTCGGATGCCGAGGTCAGCCGCGCGCGCTGGCTGTTCCCGTTCTATCTCGTCGCCATCAATTTGTTCGTGATCCCGATCGCGCTCGCTGGCCTCGTCACCTTTCCGTTCGGCGCGGTCGAACCGGACATGTATGTGCTGGCGCTGCCGATGGAGGGCGGCGCGGGACTTCTCAGCGTCGCCGTCTTCGTCGGGGGGCTGTCGGCGGCGACCGCGATGGTGATCGTCGAATGCGTCGCGCTCTCCATCATGGTCTCGAACGACCTCGTGGTGCCATTGGTGCTGCAGCGGCGGCCGGAGGGGCGCACCGGCGGCGCCGATTTCAGCGACTTCCTGCTGCGCTCGCGGCGCCTTGCGATCTTCGCCATCATGGTGATGGCCTATTTCTACTACCGCGCACTCGGCAACACCCAGCTTGCGGCGATCGGCCTGCTCTCCTTTGCCGCCATCGCCCAGCTCGCGCCCAGCTTCTTCGGCGGGCTGTTGTGGCGGCGCGCCACCGCGCGCGGCGCCATCGGCGGCATGCTGGTCGGCTTCGCGGTGTGGCTCTACACGCTGTTCATCCCGAGCTTCATGGATTCCTCGACGGCGGGAATCCTGCTGCTCCAGCACGGCCCGTTCGGCATCGAGGTCTTGCGGCCGCAGGCGCTGTTCGGCGCCGACCTGCCGCCGCTGATGCACGGCGTGATCTGGTCGCTGTCGCTCAACATCCTGACCTATGTGCTGTTGTCGCTGGCGCGGCGGCCGTCTTCGATCGAGCTGGTGCAAGCCGATCTGTTCGTACCGAACACGCTCGCGCCGATCTCCCCGAACTTCCGCCGCTGGCGTACCACCGTTACGGTGCAGGACATCCAGACCACGGTCGCGCAATATCTCGGACCCGACCGCGCCCGGCATTCGTTCGAGGCATTTTCGGTGCGGCGCAATGTACGCCTGGAATCCGGGGCGCCCGCCGATTTCGAGCTGCTGCAGCACGCCGAGCACCTGATCGCCTCTTCGATCGGCGCGGCCTCCTCGCGGCTCGTGATGTCGCTGCTGCTGCGCAAGCGGACGGTCTCGGCGAAAGCGGCGCTGAAACTGCTCGACGATTCCCACGCGGCGCTGCATTTCAATCGCGAGATCCTCCAGACCGCGCTCAACCATGTCCGCCAGGGCATCGCCGTGTTCGACGCCGATCTGCAACTGATCTGCTCCAACCGGCAGTTCGGCGATCTCCTGAACGTGCCGCCGCATTTCATCCAGTTCGGCACGCCATTGCGTGAAATCCTGGAATTCATGGGCGTGAGCGAGCCGGACAATCCGGTCGAGCGCGAAGCCATGCTGGAGCGGCGGCTCGCGGCTTACACCACCGACGGCGAGCCTTATCTCGAGCGCCTGCCCGACCGCCACATGGTGATCGAGATTTTGACCAACCGCATGCCCGGCGGTGGCTTCGTCATCACCTTCACCGATGTCACCCCCACGTTCGAGGCCGCCGAAGCACTGGAGCGCGCCAACGCGACGCTCGAAAAGCGGGTGCGCGACCGCACCGAGGAGCTGACCCGGCTGAATTCCGAGCTGGCGCTGGCCAAGAGCGCGGCCGAGGACGCCAGCATCTCCAAGACGCGATTCCTGGCGGCAGCCAGCCACGACATCCTCCAGCCCCTGAACGCGGCGCGGCTGTATGTCACCAGCCTGGTCGAACGCCAGCACAGCGGCGAGGAGACGCGGCTGGTCGAGAACATCGACGAATCGCTCCAGGCGATCGAGGAGATCCTCGGTGCACTGCTCGACATATCGCGGCTGGATGCCGGCGCGATGACGACCTCGATCTCGAGCTTCAAGATGGCCGATTTGATGCGCTCGCTGGAGATCGAGTTTGCACCGATCGCACGTGCCAAGAACCTCGAGCTCGCCTTCGTGCCCTGCTCGCTGCCGGTCGAGTCCGACCGGCTGTTGCTGCGGCGCCTGCTCCAGAACCTGATCTCCAACGCGATCAAATACACCCCGCGCGGACGCGTGCTGGTCGGCTGCCGCCGCCAGGGCCCTTCGCTGAAAATCTGCGTCTACGACACCGGCGTCGGCATCCCGCCGGTCAAGCGCGGCGAGATCTTCAAGGAATTCCACCGCCTCGAACAGGGCGCGCGGATCGCCCGCGGCCTTGGACTCGGCCTCTCGATCGTCGAGCGTCTTGCACGCGTGCTCAAGCACGGCATCGCCATCGACGGCAACAAGAGCGGCGGCTCGGTCTTCTCCGTGACAGTGCCGACAGCCAAGGCGATCACCCACACCGCGGCCGTCACCAGCGCGACGCCGCTGGCGCGTAGGCCGATCTCGGGCGCCCTCATCGTCTGCATCGAGAACGATGCGGCGATCCTCGACGGCATGCGCACGCTGCTGAAGGCCTGGGACGCCGAGGTGATCGCGGTCGCCGACCCCGAGGGCGCGATCGCCGCGATCGAAGGCGCGGGCCGCCGCGTCACCGGCCTGCTGGTCGATTATCACCTCGATCGCGGCAACGGCATTGCCGCCATCCGCGACATCCGCCGCCGCTTCGGCGACGGCATCCCCGCGATCCTGATCACCGCCGACCGCAGCCCCGCGGTGCAGGTCGCCGCGCGCGAGGAAAACGTCGCGGTGCTCAACAAGCCGGTGAAGCCGGCCTCGCTGCGCGCCCTGCTGGGACAGTGGCGCACGCAGCAGATGGTGGCGGCGGAGTGAGACGCGGTCAGTAGTCGGTCGAGACGCTGAGCGCGCGCCACCTCTCGAGCTCTTCGAGGCGTTGCCGGTCCGTCGCCGCGATGGCGTTCACGGCGTCGCTGCCGAACGCGATCCGCAGCGGCGGGCTGTCCATGTCGACGAGCTCCAGCACGACGGCGGCGGCCTTCGCCGGATCGCCCGGCTGGCGGCCATCATAATCGCGCTGCATCCTGACGGCCGCTCCAACGACGGCGTCGTACTCCGCCCGCCCTTCGCCGGTCGCATGCGCGGACTGCGCAAAGCCCGTACGGAAGCCGCCGGGTTCGACGATCGTCACGTGCACGCCGATCAACGCCATCTCGCGTGCCAGCGATTCCGAAAAGCCCTCGATGCCCCATTTCGCGGCCGAATAGGCCGCGCGTGCGGGGGCTCCGATCCGTCCGCCGACGGATGAGAATTGCACGATATGCCCGCGGCGCTGCCGGCGCAGCACGGGGATCGCCGCCTTGGTGACGATGATGGTGCC
Organism: Bradyrhizobium sp. P3_C3; assembly: GCF_056402655.1. Lineage (NCBI taxonomy): Bacteria > Pseudomonadati > Pseudomonadota > Alphaproteobacteria > Hyphomicrobiales > Nitrobacteraceae > Bradyrhizobium > Bradyrhizobium sp. P3_C3. Next base: position 237,055 of record NZ_JBFUGY010000002.1, read on the forward strand.
GAGCAGATTGACCTCGATCTGCTGACGGAACGAGGCCAGGCTCGTGTCCTCGACCGATCCGAGATCGCCATAGCCGGCATTGTTCACGACCACATCGACGCCGCCGAACGCCTCCACGGCGAGGCCGATGGCCACTTGCGCGGCCGCCTCGTCAGTCACGTCGAGCGTTGCGAGCCGCAGTCTTTCCCCAAAGCGTTCCCGCAGCGATTCGAGCGGACCGAGATTCCGGGCAGTGGCAACCACCCGGTGGCCCGCCGCAAGCGCGGCTTCCGTGATCGCACGCCCGAGCCCGCGCGAGCTGCCGCTGATGAACCAGATCTTTGACACGGTGGGCTCCTGACCGCTCAAGGCGCAAGCCGGGTGAAGACGTAGTCGTGGCTCTTCGCGCGGGCGTCATGGCAGGCGAAGCAGGTGCGGTGCTGGGCCTCGTCGACCGGCTTGCCATTGATGAAACGGCCAAAGCCCCAACCGCCGGTGGACGCATATTTCCTGGAATCCTTGACCATCACCTGCACCGTGGTGGCCGCGCCGGGGATCGTCGCGGATGCGAATTCCGGTGACTGTTTCCGTTTCCAGGCGCGCTTGACCAGAATGGTGCCATCGGGGAACGGAAGTTTTCCGGCCTGATAAGCATCGATCGCGGTCTGGTTGCCGACAACGGCGCGAAGCTCATCGAGCGGTGCCGCCTCTTCGGCCGGCGCGATCAGCTCCCACTGCTTGTAACCCGCAGGAATCGTGACGCCGAAGATCGGCGAAGCGTCTGCCGTGTTGCCTTGTGCCGGTCCCTCGGCAAGAGCAATCGAGACCAGATAGGGCACGCAAGTCAGGAGAACGACGAGAAGGAGCGCGGCAAGCGTGAGAGCCGTCGCGTAAGAGCGCTTTTTCTTGTCAGGTTCGATGGACGTCATGACGTTCCTTCATGCTGGGATCGCGGCATAGCCTCGGTCCAGCCGCGCTGGACCGAGGCATCGAATGAACGCTCAGGCGCCGTCGGCGTCGATGACGGCCTTGGCGAAGGCTTGCGGCGCTTCCTGCGGCAGATTGTGGCCGATGCCGCCGGTGATCAGGCGGAAGTCGTACCGGCCTGAGAACCTCTTGGCATAGGCGCTGGGGTCGGGATGCGGCGCACCGTTGGCGTCGCCTTCCATCGTGATCGTCGGGACGCTGATCACCGGAGCTGCAGCGAGCTTCTTTTCGAGCTCCTCGTATTTGGCTTCGCCCTGGGCGAGCCCGAGCCGCCAGCGGTAATTGTGGATCGTGATGGCGACATGATCCTTGTTATCTAGCGCCGCCGCGCTCCGGTTAAAGGTCGCGTCGTCGAATTTCCATTGCGGCGAGGCGAGCTTCCAGATCAGTTTTGCGAAATCATGCGTGTACTTCTCGTATCCGGCGCGGCCGCGCTCGGTCGCGAAATAGAACTGATACCACCATTGCAGCTCGGCCGACGGCGGCAGCGGCGCGTTGCCCGCGGCCTGGCTGGAGATCAGATAGCCGCTGACCGACACCAGCGCGCGGCAGCGATCCGGCCACAACGCAGCGATGATATCGGCGGTGCGCGCGCCCCAGTCGAACCCGGCGATAACAGCCTTCTTGATGTCGAGCTTGTCCATCAGCGCGATGATGTCGACGGCCATGGCCGCGGGCTCGCCGTTGCGCGGCGTCTCGCTGGAAAGGAAATGCGTCGAGCCGTAGCCGCGCAGATAAGGGATGATCACGCGATAGCCGGCCTTTGCCAGGATCGGCGCGACATCGACGAAGGCGTGAATGTCGTAAGGCCAGCCGTGCAGCAGGATCGCCACGGGACCGTTCGAGGGACCTGCCTCCGCATAGCCGACATTGAGGACGCCGGCGTCGATCTGCTTGATCGGACCGAACGACGCATTCGATGCGGACGACTTCGGCGCGTCCGTTTCGGCACGGGCGAGGTCGATCACGCCGAGACCGACGGCGACGGTTCCCGCGGCGACGCCGAAAAATTTGCGGCGGTGCTGGTCGATGATCTGTTTCATGGTGGTGCTACCTTGTGGATGGATGGTTGGTGATGGTGCGTCAGATCAGCGCGACCGTGACGTCAATATTGCCGCGGACGGCCTTGGAATAGGGGCAGGTCTGGTGCGCCTCATCGACGATGCCGCGCGCGATCTCGCGATCGAGGCCCGGCAGGCTGACGTTGAGGCGCGCGCTGAGGGCGTAAGTGCCCTCATCGAGAAGAAGGTCGATTTCCGCATCGATCGCGCTGTTTCTCGGAAGCACGATTTTCCGCTTGCGCGCGGCCATCTCCATGGCGCCTTCGAAGCAGGCCGACCAGCCGGCCGCGAACAATTGCTCGGGATTGGTGCCGATGCCCGCGCCGCCCGGTGGCGACAATTTGACATCCAGGCGGCCGTCGGAGCTGCGCGATATGCCGTCCTGTCGTCCACCGCTGGTGTGGGTCTTGCCCGTGTAAAGCAGGTTTGCCGCTTGCGTCATGAAGGTCTCCTTGCCGTCACGCAACTGACTAGCAGCGGCGTCGGCAGGACACCCGTTTGGACTTGTGAGAAGTTGTGAGGCCCCGGCGCGCAGCCCCGCCGCGAGGCCTGCATCAGCGGTCTGATGCCGATGCAGGTGCGGCCTTGCCGGATTGCGATCATCTGGCTATCCGGTCCGTTTGAAAGGACCAAGATTTCGCCATGACCGAGTCGGCCGGCACCGCAACGGGAACCCTATCGTTCGGGCCATTCACCGTGATATCGCAGGAAAGGCTCGTGATGCGCGACGGCGTCGCGCTGCCGCTCGGCGCGAAGGCCTTCGACACGCTGATCGCGCTGATGTCGCGACCGAACGATGTCGTCAGCAAATGGGATCTGATGGCGCTGGTGTGGCCCGGCCTGACCGTCGAAGAAGCCAATCTGCGCTTTCACGTCGCAGCCCTGCGCAAGGCGCTCGGCGACGGCAAGGACGGCGCCCGCTACATCACCACGCTCTCCGGCCGCGGCTATTGCTTCGTGGCGCCGATCTCGAAGGCGGAAATCGCGCCAGAGCGGCGTCCCGCGCAGCGAACGGAATTACCGCCCGTCAAGCTGCCGAACCGGCTGCAACGGATGGTCGGGCGCGACGATGCGGTCGCCGCGGTCTCCGACAAGCTCATCGGCTCGCGCTTCGTCACGATCGTCGGCCCGGGCGGCGTCGGCAAGACCGCCGTTGCGGTGGCAATCGCGCACGACCTGCTCGAGACTTTCTCCGACGCCGCGCATTTCGTCGACCTCGCCGCGCTCAGCGATCCCGATCTCGTGATCACCTCGATTCTGCTGATGCTGGGCTTGCCGGCGCAGACCGACGATCCCCTGCCTGCATTGCTCGCGCATCTCGGCGACAAGCGGATGCTGCTGATCCTGGACAATTGCGAGCATGTCATCGCCGCCGCGGCGCCGCTGGCAGCCGAAATCTTTCACGCCGCACCGCATGTCCATATCCTCGCCACGAGCCGCGAGGCCCTGCGCGTCGAGGGCGAGCAGGTCTACCGATTGGCGCCGCTCGCCGTTCCGCCTGACAATCCCGGGCTGACCGCGGCTGCCGCACAGACCTATCCCGCGCTTCAGCTCTTCCTCGAACGTGCCATGGCCGGCGGCGCGCAGATCGCGCTCGACGACGCCAATGCCGCGATCGTCGCCGGGATCTGCCGCAAGCTCGACGGCATGGCGCTGGCGATCGAGCTCGCCGCCGGCCGGGTCGAAGCCTACGGCCTGGAGCAGACGGCCGCACTGCTCGACGAACGCCTCAATCTGCTCTGGCAGGGCCAGCGCACCGCGCCGCCGCGGCAGAAGACGTTGCAAGCGACGCTGGACTGGAGCTACGGGCTCCTGTCCGACACCGAACGCCTCGTGCTGCGCCGGCTTGCCGTCTTCGCCGGTCACTTCACCATCGACGCCGCGCTCGAAATCGTGCCGGACGAGCGCGTCGACCGCTCGCGCCTGTTCGACGCCATCGACAGCCTGGTCGCCAAGTCGATGGTCGCGCCGCGACCGGTCGGCGCCATGATGCGCTACCGTCTGCTCGACACGACGCGCGCCTATCTGCTCGAGATCGAGCCGAACGAGACCGCGCTTGCCGCCCGCCACGCAACCTACTACCGGCGATGGCTGGAGCAGGCTGGCACGACATGGGCGACCGTGCCGAGCGCCGACGAACGCGCGATCCATTTCTCCGCGCTTCACAACGTGCGCGCGGCGCTGGACTGGTGCTTCGGCACGGGCGGCGATGTCGGCATCGGCATTGCGCTCGCCGCCGCAGCGGCTCCGATCTTTCTCGCGATGTCGCTGCTGATCGAATGCCGGCGCTGGTCGGAACGCGCGCTGCTGGCGATCGATCCGCCCTCGCGCGGCAGCGCCGAGGAAATGCACATCCAGGCCGCCCTCGGATTGACCTTGATGTTCACGCGTGGCGGCAGCGAAGCTGCGCGTGCCGCCCTGAGCAGGAGCCTGGCGATCGCCGAGGCGCGCGGCGACGCGCCGAACCAGCTCCAGCTGCTCGGCCGCATGCACATCTTCCACGAGCGGATGGGACAGTTCGACGCCGCGCTCGGTTACGCGCAGCAGAGCCTCACGGTCGCCGAGACGCTCGGCGATGCCGCCTCCATCGCCCTCGCCCATTCGCTGCTGGGTGTCTCCTTGCATCTGGCCGGCGAGCATCGCGACGCCCTGGGCATGCTGGAGGCCGCCTGGCACGGGCCGGGCACGGAGCGGATCAGCACGGTCAACGGCTTCGATCACCGCAACCGGGCCGGCATCTCTCTCGCGCGCGAGCTTTGGTTGCAGGGCCGGCCGGCGGATGCGCGGCAACTGGCGCGGCAGACGGTCACCGAGGCCGCGCAGATGGACCATCCGATCACGCTCTGCATCGCGCTGATCTGGGCGGTCTCGATCGATCTCTGGAGCGGGGATCTCGACGGCGCGGAAGAGAACATCGACCGCTTCATCGCACATGCCGAAACGCGCTCGATGGGCCCTTATCTCGCGGTCGGCCGCGGCGTCAAAGGCGAGCTGGCGATCCGGCGCGGCGACGCCGCAAGCGGCGTCGAGACGATACGGGCCTGTCTGCGCGAGCTCCACGACGCCGGCTACGAACTGCTCACCACGACCTTCAACATCGCGCTCGTGCATGGCTTGTTGGCGCTTGGACAGATCGAGCGGAGTGCGCGCCTGATCGACGACGCGATCGGCCTCGTCGAGCAAGGCGGCGATCATCTCTACATGCCCGAGCTGCTGCGCATGAAGGGCAATGTGTTGCTGACACTGCCGGAGCCGAACCGTGGAGATGCCGAAAGCCACCTGATGCAGTCGTTGGAGCTGGGCCGTCGCAACGGCGCAAAAGCCTGGGAGCTACGGGCTGCGATCGATCTCGCCGAGTTCCTTGCTGAACGTGGCCGGTGTGAGGAAGCGAAGCGGTTGCTGCAGTCGGCGCTCGAGGGCTTTGCCGAGGGCTCCGAGACTGCGGATATCAAGGCCGCCAAGAGGCTCCTGGGGTGACCCAGGTCGGCAGTGCGCACCGACGACGGCTTATCCCGTCGGGGTGCCCTGCTTCCACTGGCCGCCGGCGATCTTCGCCGCGGCAATCACCGCCTGCGTGCGGCTCTCGACGCCGAGCTTTTGCAGGATCGCCGAGACATGCGCCTTGATGGTGGCTTCGGAGACGCCGAGCTCATAGGCGATCTGCTTGTTGAGCAGCCCTTCCGATAGCATCATCAAGACCCGGACCTGCTGCGGCGTCAGCGTCACCAGGCGGTCGCGCAGGCGCGTCATGTCGGGATCGGCGGCGGCCGATAGATCGGTGTCGGTGGGAACCCAGACGTCCCCCTCCATCACCTTGAGGATCGCGTCGCGCAAGGTCTCGACGCCGAATCGCTTCGGGATGAAGCCGGAGGCGCCGAAATCGAGCGAGCGGCGAATCGTGGCGCTGTCGTCGGAGGCCGAGACGATCACCACCGGGATGGCCGGGTACTGCGCGCGCAGATAGATTAGCCCGGAAAAGCCGGAGATCCCGGGCATCGAGAGGTCGAGCAGGACCAGATCGACGTCGGATGTCTGTTCCAGCAGCTTGGTGAGATCCTCGAACGATCCCGCCTCGTCGATCCTGGCCGAGGTCAGGACGCCCGCCACCGCTTGCCGCAACGCGTCGCGGAACAGGGGATGGTCATCGGCAATGACAAGATGGGTCGAAGGAGCGCTCATCGTTCTCTTGCTGGCATTCACACCGGGCCAGTAGGCCGGCCCGGGGCCTTGGTCAATTCTTTCCCGACCGGCCGTGGCATGCAAGTGGGCATTATCCCTTTGCGGGAACGGGGTTAACCCATGGTCGAGCACGATCGTGCCGGATTGAAAGGTCCGCGGCGTCAGGTGCGCGTCAGTGCGCAAGGCCGAAAGTCGTATTGGGGCGGGTTTCACGCCGATGTTACCTTGGAGCCAAGACCTGGGTTGATCCGGCATGACCGGGTATCCGGGGCGCGAGGAAACGCATTTCGGGGAGCGACTCAACATGTCGACAATGGCTGTGTCTCAAGCGGGCGCGGGAGGAATGACGAAAGACGAACGGTTCGTCATTCTCGCCTCCTCGCTCGGTACCGTCTTCGAGTGGTACGACTTCTACCTCTACGGTTCGCTGGCCGGCATCATCGGCGCGCAGTTCTTCTCGGCCTATCCGCCGGCAACCCGCGACATCTTCGCGCTGCTGGCCTTCGCCGCGGGCTTCCTCGTCCGTCCGTTCGGCGCCATCGTGTTCGGGCGCGTCGGCGACATCGTCGGCCGCAAATACACCTTCCTCGTCACCATCCTGATCATGGGTCTGTCGACCTTCATCGTCGGCCTGCTGCCCAATGCGGCGACCATCGGCATCGCGGCCCCGATCATCCTGATCGCGCTGCGCCTCGCCCAGGGCCTGGCGCTCGGCGGTGAATATGGCGGTGCGGCGACCTATGTCGCGGAGCACGCGCCGAACGGCAAGCGCGGCTATTACACCTCGTTCATTCAGACGACCGCCACGCTCGGCCTGTTCCTGTCGCTGCTGGTGATCCTGTTCACCCGCAGCGCGATCGGCGAGGCCGATTTCGCGGCTTGGGGCTGGCGCATCCCGTTCCTGGTCTCGGTGCTGCTGCTCGGCATCTCGGTCTGGATCCGGCTCCGCCTCAGCGAATCTCCGATCTTCCAGAAGATGAAGGACGAGGGGAAGAGCTCGAAGGCGCCGCTGACGGAAGCCTTCGGCAACTGGCAGAACGGCAAGCTCGTTCTGCTCGCGCTGCTCGGCGGCGTGATGGGCCAGGGCGTGGTCTGGTACACCGGCCAGTTCTACGCGCTGTTCTTCCTGCAATCGATCCTGAAGGTCGACGGCTATACCGCCAACCTCCTGATCGCCTGGTCGCTGCTGCTCGGCACCGGCTTCTTCATCGTGTTCGGCGTGCTCTCCGACAAGATCGGCCGCAAGCCGATTATCCTCGGCGGCTGTCTGATCGCGGCGCTGACCTTCTTCCCGATCTTCAAGATGATCACCACCAACGCCAACCCGGCGCTGGAAAAGGCGATCGAGTCGGTCAAGGTCGACGTGGTGGCGGATCCCGCGGGTTGCGGCGACCTGTTCAACCCGGTCGGCACCCGCGTCTTCAGCGCGCCCTGCGACACCGCACGCGCCTACCTGTCGGGCGCGTCGGTCAAGTACTCGACCTCTTCCGGCCCGGCCGGCTCCGGCGTGAAGGTGGTGGTCAACGGCAAGGACATCGCCTACGCCAACGCCAAGGACGGCAATCCCGCGCTGCTCGCCGCAGTGCAGGCAGCCGGCTATCCGAAGCCGGGCGATGCGGGCATCGTGAAGATGTCGCATCCGTTCGACATCTTCCGTCCGCAGGTGGCCGCGACCGTCGGGCTGCTGTTCATCCTGGTGATCTTCGTCACCATGGTGTACGGCCCGATCGCCGCGATGCTGGTCGAACTGTTCCCGACCCGCATCCGCTACACCTCGATGTCGCTGCCCTACCACATTGGTAACGGCTGGTTCGGCGGCCTGCTGCCCGCGACCGCCTTCGCCATCGTGGCTTCCACAGGCGATATCTATGCGGGTCTCTGGTATCCGGTCATCTTCGCATCGATTACCGTCGTGATCGGCTTCTTCTTCCTGCCCGAGACCAAGGACGTCGACATCAAGGCGACCTGATCGACAGCACCGATCGACACACGAACCGGCCGCGGTCTCCGCGGCCGGTTTTGTTTTGGGATCAGTGATTGCTGCCGATGAATTGCAGCACCACCTCGCGCCGGTGCGGGCGCTTGCGGTGCTCGATCAGGTAGATCGCCTGCCACGTACCGAGCGCGAGCTTGCCGTTCAGGATCGGGACCTGAAGCGAGGCCCCGGTTAGCATCGTCTTGATATGCGCCGGCATGTCGTCCGGTCCCTCGGTGTCGTGCGTCCAGCCGCCGTTTTCAGGCGCGAGCCTGGACAGCGACGTGGTGAGATCGACGAGCACGGACGGATCGGCGTTCTCCTGGATCGTCAGCGAAGCCGAGGTGTGCCGGATGAACAGCGTTAACGCGCCATCGCGCGCCTGAACCTCATTGATGAACTTCACGGCTTCGCTGGTGAGATCGGTGAAGCCGCGGCCGGGCGTCTGCACGGTCAGCAGTGACGATGCGACGGTGGTGGCTTGCACCGACGATGGCGCCGAGCGCGTGACGGATTTGCCTGATGTCATGAAAGATCTCTCAACTCGGAACGCCGCCGTAGGGTGGGCAAAGGCGCGTAGCGACGTGCCCACGTCTTCTTACGTCACGGTGGAAACATGGTGGRCACGGCGTAAGAAGGCCTTTGCCCACCCTACGGCAGCTCAACGCATGGATAGCCCGAAGGGGTCCTCAAATCTTCCCCGAGACGTCCTTCTGCACGCGGTTGGCCATGTCGATCAGCCGGCGCCAGGCCTTTTCCAGGAACGACATCACCCGATCGACATCCTGGTCGCTGGGAAGCGGAATCTCGATCTTGCGGTCCCCCTCGGCGACCTTCGGGTCCTTCTTGAGCGGATCGGATTTCGGCATCGCCTCGTCGATCTTGCCTGACACGGTCGGCCCCGCCGCGATCTGCCCCTTCAGCTTCTCGACTTCGGCCTGGAGCCGGCCGATCTCGGCGTCGAGCGCGGTGCGTTCGTCGGGCACCGCGTAACAGGCCCAGCCCGCGCCGTTCTTGGTGCAAGTCGATACCGTGCCGGTGCGGGTGTCGAGCCGCAGCACGCCCTCGGGGATGGGCGTCATGCTGTAGCGGCCGTTTTCGCTGTCGGGCGCGGACTGTGCGGCAACGAGGCCGCCGCCGATGGTCATCATCGCGGCGAATACCGCCGCTGCAAGCCATGATGCTGTGGATGAATTTGCTGGTCTCATCGCGCTCTCCGCCATGGCGCTTCTGTGGCTTCTCTTCAATTCTACACCCCGGCGAGGCGATCTGCCGCCCAAAACGCGCCACCGATATCAACGATCGCGGCAATCCCTTTGATCCCGCCAGCGGGACGAAATGGTGGTCGCATTCGCCGATCATGAAGAGAGCTGCTGCGGTGCGGCGTCACGCTGTGTGCAGCGTTGCCGCGCGCGCCAATATCATCAAGTAAATCAGATAGATAATAGAACGCGACGCAATCGTGACTTGGCTTGACTTGATTATGGGCCATCAGTATGGTCCGCGCGGCTTTTGAGGGTGGCGGGCGTAATTTCCATTCAGCCGCGGCGTTTCGGGTCTTCGTTGCATGACACAGGGCACGGGACACGGCGAGAATGGGGATCGCGATAGATCGTCCGAGGAAGCTGCGCTTTCCGAACGGCTCGGGAATCTTGATCAGCGGTTGTCCGAATTCCGGGACCGACGAATCAAGACCGAGCAACCCGCAGGTGACGGTGAAGACAGAGCGGCCAGAGCTTCGGCGATGGCGCTTGGTTTCCGGTTATCCTCCGAGTTGGTCGCCGGGGTCGTTGTCGGAGCGGGGATTGGCTGGGGTTTCGACCGCTTGCTGTCGACGTCGCCTTTCGGATTTATCGTGTTCCTGCTGCTGGGCTTCGTGGCCGGCGTGGTGAATGTGGTGAGAACGGCAGGCGCGGGTCAAAACAGGCGCGGTGATTCTTAAGCGATCCGCACCAACAGAGGAATGATCGTGCCGGCTATGCCGGTACGGGCCGGCCCGGCCGGCAGACCGAGACCCGCCGGCATTGCCCGGCAGACCAAGAGATGCCGCGCTGATGAAAATCGACCCGATCCACCAGTTCAACATCGAGCCTCTCTTCACCCTGGGCCATATCGGCAATCACACGATCGCCTTCACCAATTCGTCGCTCTACATGCTGGTGGCGGTGGCGATCATCTCGTTCCTGATGCTTGCCAGTGGCACGCAGCTGGTTCCCGGGCGCCTCCAGTCGGTCGCCGAGATCTCCTACGAATTCGTCGCCTCGACCATCCGTTCGACGGCCGGCGCGGAAGGCATGAAGTTCTTCCCGCTGATCTTCTCGCTGTTCATGTTCATCTGCGTCTCGAACCTGGTCGGCATCATCCCCTATACCTTCACGATCTCGAGCCATCTGATCGTGACGGCCGCGCTCGCGCTTTTGGTCTTCTTCACCGTGCTGATCTACGGCGTTGCCAAGAACGGCCTGAAATTCTTCTCGATCTTCGTGCCTCACGGCGTCCCCGGCTACATCCTGCCGCTGGTGATGTTCATCGAGATCCTGTCGTTCTTCCTGCGGCCGGTCTCCCACAGCGTCCGTCTGTTCGCCAACATGCTGGCCGGCCACATCGCGCTCAAGGTTTTCGCGGGCTTCGTCGCCATGCTCGGCTTCTCGCTCGGCGCGCTCGGCTGGGTCGGYGGCGTGCTGCCGCTGGCGCTCACGGTCGCGCTGTACGCTCTCGAGATTCTGGTCGCGTTCCTGCAGGCCTATGTGTTTGCGATCCTGACCTGCATCTACCTGAACGACGCCATTCATCCGGGACACTGAGCGGTCCGGGGAATTTCCACCCACAACCCAATCTTTCTTCCAAGGAGTCTAAAATGGATCCGGCAGCAGCAAAACTTATCGGCGCGGGCATCGCATGCATCGGCATGGGCGGCGCGGGCGTCGGCGTGGGCGTGATCTTCGGCAACTACCTTGCCGCAGCCGTTCGCAATCCGTCGGCCGCTCAGGGCCAGTTCGGCAACCTGATCTTCGGCTTCGCCGTGACCGAAGCGCTTGGCATTTTCTCGCTGCTGATCGCGCTGCTGCTGCTGTTCGTTCCGCTCTGAGGACGATGTTTCGCGCCGCTTCGACCGAAGCGGCGCGCATGACGGCAACAGGAGTAATCCATGGCTGAGAGTCATGGCGGGGCGAAAAGTCCGGCGGCGGGCGCCCACACCGAGTCCGAAGGCGGTCACGGTGGCGGTTTTCCGCCTTTCGAGAGCGGCACCTATGCTTCACAGCTGGTGTCACTCGCGATCTTCTTCGTCGCGCTTTACGTGATCGTGTCCAAGCTCGCTCTGCCGCGCGTCGGCGGTGCGATCGAGGCACGTCAAAACAAGATCGAGGGTGACCTCGCCGAAGCGCAGAAGCTGAAGGACCAGTCCGACGCGGCGCTGAAGGCCTATGAGGGTGAGCTTGCTTCGGCACGTTCGCGCGCGCAGGCGATCGGCAACGAATCCCGCGACAAGGCGAATGCGCAGGCGGAAGCCGAGCGCAAGGCGCTTGAAGAGCAACTGGCGGTCAAGCTCGCCGAGGCGGAAAAGACCATCGCCTCGACCCGCAAGACGGCCATGAGCAACGTCCGCGGCATCGCGGCCGATGCGGCAGGCCAGATCGTGCAGCAGCTCACCGGTATCGTTCCGGACGCAGCCTCGGTCAGCACTGCCGTTGACGCGTCCTTGAAGGGTTAGTCGATATGTTCTTCGATCCTGAAACCTGGGTCGCCATCGCCTTCGTGATCCTGATGGTCCTGTTCGGCTATCTCGGGGTCTTCAAGAAGGTGACGACTGCGCTCGACCACCGCGCCGACCGCATCAAGGCCGAGCTCGACGACGCGACGCGCCTCAAGCAGGAAGCGGCCAAGGTGCTCGCCGACTACAAGGCGCGCAGTGCCACGGCCGAGCGCGAGGCTGCCGACATCATCGCCAACGCCAAGTCCGAAGCCGAGCGCATCGCGACCGAGGCCAAGGCGAAGATGGAAGACTTCGTCGCCCGCCGCACCAAGACCGCGGAGAGCAAGATCGCGCTCGCCGAGGCCCAGGCGGTGGCCGATGTCCGCGCCGCAGCCGCGGAAGCCGCCGTCCAGGCCGCCTCCACGATCCTGTCGCAGTCGGTCAAGGGCCAGGTCGCCGACGACCTGCTCGCCAAGGGCATCAACGAGGTTCGGCAGAAGCTGAACTGAGGGGCTTTGCCCTCACCAATCAAAAAGCCGGCGCGCGAGCGCCGGCTTTTTTGTTGGGCAGGCCTGTAGCCGCAAATCAGGTGTCATCACCCGCGAAGGCGGGTGATCCAGTATTCCAGAGACAGCAATGGGATACGGAGAAGCCGCGGCGTACTGGATGCCCCGCCTTCGCGGGGCATGACAGCGAAGCGTGTGGTTACCTATTTCTTCTTCGGCCTTGCCTTCGGCTCGGGCGAGAGCGCCTGCGGGTCGAAGCCGACATAGAAGATGTAGGAATCGGCGATCTTGGCCGAGGGCACCGGATAGGCCAGATCCTCGGCGATGAAGGTGAAGGGCACGCTGCCGCCCTCCGACATCTCGACCGTGGTCCGGTACGCCTTCGAGGCGATCACCTTCTCGCCGACGCCGCCCTGCACCACGGCAATGCGCAAGGGCACCTCGACGGTCGCAGGCGCACCGGCGGGACCGGCGATGACACGGCCCTGGATGCCGATCCGGGCGGTGATATCGCCGCCATTCCGGGTACATTCACGCGCCATCTTGGTGATCGTGGCCTGGAAGCGGATCTCATTGCCGACGGCCGGCTTGCCGGCGGCGCCGACCGCATAGGTCGAGGCCCCGGCGCGCACCGTGACCTGCGGACAATCGACGTCGTCATCGGCCGCCGGCTGGCCGGGCGCGGGCGCCGGCTTGGGCTGGGCCGGCTCGTCGGACTTGCCGCCGAACAGGCTCTTGAAGCGGTCGGTGAGCGACTGGGCCGCCACTGGCGAGACGGCGGCGAGCGCAACCGACAACGCCAGCGCGATCCCCGTACCCCGCCGCAACGCATTCCGCGATGACCGAAGCTTCTTCACCATCAACGCCCATACTCCATGACCATCTTCCAGCCGATCGCCGGCCGGCCAGCGGTTTATATCGCCAAAATCGGCGAACCCAAGGCAAGCAAGGCAGTCCAATCAGACTTTGGCCTCAGGCATGACAGGGCTCAGCCGCGGAAATCCTCGTGCAGCAGGCCGAACAGCAGGTGGTCCTGCCAGACTCCGTTGATGCAGAGATAGCGGCGCGCCAGGCCCTCGCGGGAGAAGCCGCACTTCTCCAGGACCCGGATCGACGGCGCATTGGTCGGGATGCAGGCGGCCTCGACCCGGTGCAGATTGAGCTCCCCGAACAGCGTCGGCAGCAACACCCGCAGCGCCGCCGTCATGTAGCCGCGATGGGCATGAGGCTTGCCGACCCAGTAGCCGATGGTGCCGGCCTGGACGATGCCACGGCGGACATTGGCGAGCGTGATGCCGCCAACCATGGCGCCATCGAGCTCACGGAAGATCAGGAAGGGATAGGAGCGGTCCGCGGCGATGTCCTCGGAATAGCGCCGCAGGCGGCGGCGGAAGCCGGACCGGGTCAGGTCATCAGACGGCCAGATCGGCTCCCAGGGCGTCAGGTAATCGCGGCTGGACTCGCGCAAATGCGCCCACTGTATGAAGTCCGACATCTGCGGCGCGCGCAGCAACAGGCCGTTGCCGCGCGGCGCGAGGGCGGCGGGTCCACTGGATGGCAGGCGAAACAGGGCCATGGTGATGCTTCCCGGGGCAGATCAGCCCGTGCGCGGCTCCTAATGCAGCCGCGCCTTGGCACGTGCCCGGGTCAATCCTTCCGCAAAAGATACCGCCGTGTCCAGACCCCTGCCACTGCCCAATGCGACAACCGCAGGGCGGCTCCGCGAAAGCAGCGCACGCGCCGCATCCCGGGTCGATTCGACGCTGACGGCGTCGATCCGGGCCACCAGTTCCTCGACCGTCTGCGGCCGGCCATAGGCCAGCACATGCCGGGCCAGCTGCTCGGCGCGGGACGAGCAGCTCTCCAGCGCCATCAGGAGGCCCGCCTTCATCTGCGCCTTGGCCCGCGCGATCTCGGCCTCGGTCAGCGTCTCCACCGAATCATTCATGATGTCGACCACGACCTCCATCATCTCCGGCGCGTCGGCCGGATCGGTGCCGGTGTAGAGGCCGAAGAAGCCCGTGTCGGTGTAGGGCGCGTGGAACGAGTAGATGGAGTAGCAGAGGCCGCGCTTCTCACGCACCTCCTGGAACAGCCGCGACGACATCCCGCCGCCGAGGATGTTGGTGAAGACCTGGAGCGAGAACAACGACGGATCGCTCTGCGGCACGCCTTCCAGCGCCAGCGTCAGATGCGCCTGCTCAAGCTCGCGATGCACCACCTTGGCGCCGCCTTTGCCGAACTGGGCGGCTTGCGGCTTCGGACCCGGCGTTCCTTCGAAACTCGCAAAGCGCTTCTCGACCTCGGCGACGACCTGCTTGTGATTGACCGCGCCGGCTGCCGCCACCACCATGTCGGGGCCGCGATAATGCGTCGACAGATAACCGCGCAGCATGTCGCGGTTGAAGGCGCGCAGGGTCTTGGCGGTGCCGAGCAGCGAGCGGCCCATCGGCTGGTCGGGATAGCAGAGCTCGTTGAGATGCTCGAACACGACGTCGTCGGGCGTGTCCTGCGCGGCACCGATCTCCTGCACGATGACGTTCTTCTCGCGCTCGAGCTCGTCGGGCTCGAAAGCGGGATTGGCGAGGATGTCGGCGAGTACGTCGAGCGCGAGCGGCACGTCGGCCTTCAGCACCCGTGCATAATAGGACGTGGTCTCGGTCGAGGTGCCGGCATTGAGGTCGCCGCCGACCGCCTCGATCTCCTCGACGATCTCGCGCGAGGAGCGCTTGGTCGTGCCCTTGAACGCCATGTGCTCGAGCAGATGCGAGATGCCGTGCTCGTTCGGCTTCTCGTCGCGCCCGCCAACACCGGCCCAGACGCCGAGCGCCGCGGTCTCGAGATGGGGCATCTCGTCGGTGACGACGGTCAGGCCGGAGGCAAGCTTGGACATCTCGACACTCATCCGGCAACTCCCTGTTTTGCGGCCCGGCTGACCGACAGCACGAACCGCTCGACCTCGGCCTGATCGTTCTTCATCACCTTCATGTGTTCGGATTTGGTCATGAGACCGTCGAGCCAGGCGGGCAATTGCGGCCGCTGGCCGCAGGCTGCCTCGACCGCATCGGGGAATTTGGCCGGATGGGCGGTGGAGAGCACGATGCTGGGCACCGTCGTATCGGTGGTGTCGCGGTCGGCGACAGCAAGCGCGACCGCGGTATGGGGATCGACCAGCTCGCCCGCCTCGCGCCAGGCGGCGCGGATCGCGGCTGCGGTTTCGGTCTCGTCGGCCCGGCCGGCGTCGAATTCTTCACGGATTGCGGCCAGCATCGCGTCAGGCAACACGAAGCGCCCCGACTGCTTCAGCGAGTCCATCAGACGGCGCACGCCGGCCGCATCGCGCCGGCCGGCCTCGAACAGCAGCCGCTCGAAATTCGAGGAGATCTGGATGTCCATCGATGGCGACGCGGTGGCGTGCACCTCGCGCACCTCGTAGATCCCGGTCTTGAGCGTGCGCGCCAGGATGTCGTTGACGTTGGCGGCGATGCGCAGCGTGCGCACCGGCAGCCCCATCCGCTTGGCGACATAACCGGCAAAGATGTCGCCGAAATTTCCGGTCGGCACGACAAAATCCACCGTGCGCGCCGGCGCGCCGGCGGCGACGGCGGAGGTGAAGTAGTAGACCACTTGGGCGACGATGCGCGCCCAGTTGATGGAGTTGACGCCGGAGAGCGAGGTCGCATCGCGGAAGCGATGGTTGTTGAACATCCCCTTCACGAGCGCCTGGCAGTCGTCGAAATTGCCCTCGATGGCGAGCGCATGGACGTTGGCCGCGCCCGTGGTCGTCATCATCCGCTGCTGCACTTCGGAGATGCGGCCGTGCGGGAACAGCACGATGAGATCGACATTCTCCAGGCCCGCGAACGCGTCGACCGCGGCGCCACCGGTGTCGCCGGAGGTCGCGACCACGATGGTGGTGCGCTGGCCGCGCTTGGCGAGCACGTGGTCCATCAGCCGCGAGATCAGCTGCATCGCCACGTCCTTGAAGGCGAGCGTCGGGCCGTGGAACAGCTCCAGCACGAATTGATGCGGCGTCATCTGGCGCAGCGGCACCACCGCCGGATGGCGGAAGGTGGCATAGGCCTCGTTCGCCATGCGGCCGAGCTCGGCATCCGAAATCTCGCCGCCGGCGAACGGACGGATCACGTCGACGGCGACCTCCCAATAGGGGCGGCCGAAGAAGCCAGCGATGGCCTCGGTCGAGAGCTGCGGCCAGGTCACCGGCACATACAGGCCGCCGTCACGGGCAAGCCCAGTCAGCATCACGTCGCAGAAGCCGAGTTCTGGGGCCTCGCCCCGGGTCGAGATATAGCGAGTCAAACTGCCCTCCAAAGGCCGGCCGGCCTTGAGCCAGATCCATAAGCCTTTGATTTCATGAAACTACTTGTTAACGGCCAGAGGCGTTGGGCCACCATAAAGTGTTTTGCGGCATCGGGAAACCGCTTCCCGCCTGTGCCCCGCTCAACGAAAAAGGGCTGCGGCGATACCGCAGCCCTTCTCTTGGAAGGTCTGTCGTTGATATGTGCAGACCCGGTTTGCCTCGTGCGGGTTGCCGGCCCGCCAAAAACTGTCGGCCAAGTTCTCGGCGCCCGTCACGAAATCGTCAAGGGCCAAAACGGCGGGGGCAAGAAAATGTTCCTATTTTTCCCGGCGCGGTTCGCGTTTCGTAAAGGCATCCCTGCGAGCGCTCGCGTACCATTGCTGCTTTTTCCCGAAGTTTCGGGTGGTTCAGGAACGAATATCACGCCGGCCCATTGTGTCGGCGGATGGTGTCGGCGCTGTCCATGCATTGCCCGGCTAAGCGTCGAGACCCGATCCGCCCGGCCGGACCGGCTGCATCCTGAAGCAGCCGGTTCGGTGCCGAGCCGCCAGTGCGCGGGCCGCCGGTGCCCCCGGGGCCGCCAGTGTCCCATCAGCTCATCCCGATTTCCACCGCGATCCTGATCAGGTCGGAATGGTTCTTGGCGCCGAGCTTCTGCTTGAGCAGGGACGTGGTGTTGGCGACCGTCTTGTAGGAGATGCCGAGCGCCTCGGCGACCTCGACGATCTTGTCGCCACGGCCGAGCAGGCGGAGAATCTCGAGCTCCCGCGGCGTCATTTGCGAGGCCGGATTGGCCTTGATCGCTGCACCGGAGAACGTGACCGCCTCCGCGAGCTGCGGCGAGATGAAATTGTCGCCGGCGACCACCTTGCGCACCGCCTTGAGCAGAATCCGGGGATCGTCGCCCTTGGAGACATAGCCCTGCGCGCCAAGCTCGACCGCCCGCACCACGAAGGCCGGATCGTCGTTCATGCTGAACATGATGATCTTGGCATCGGGGTCGTCCTTGCGGATCCGCCGCATCAGCTCGAAGCCGGAGACGTCGGGCAGGCTGATGTCGATGACGGTGACGTCGGGACGCTTGCTGATATAGGCGCGATGCCCGGATTTGGCGTCGGTCGCCTCGTCGATACGGATCGAGTGGTCGGACGCGAAAAGGGTGCGGCATCCTGACAGCACCACGGGATGGTCGTCGACGATCAGAACTCGGGTCGCCGGCTTGGCGGTATCTTGCATCGCGCGCTCTCTTGTTTTTCGACTCATAGACCGACGGGAACAAATGGAAAGAGCAAATCCCGCCAATGCGCGTTAGAATTGACCTAATGTGGCAGCGGCTCTCATTCAGAACACAATTGTTTCTTCCGCTCGGCTTGAGCTTCCTTGCCGCGCTGGTCATGGGCGGCGTGCTGCTCCAGAACTTCGCGACGGGGCAGCTTGCCGACGAGAATGAGCCGGGCCGACGCTCGACCCGGACGGTCGCCGAGGCACTCAACAACAGCCTGAAGGCCTCGGACGACCCGCGGAAGATACTCGATGCATTTGTCCATTCTTTGGACAACTCCTCAGATATTCAATTCCGTTCAGTGGAAGCAGGTCCCGCCCCCTCTCCAAAGGACAGCCTGCGTGATCTGCATGGCGTGCCGCATTGGTTCGTGGACCTGATCGCCATCCCGGAGATGGACGCGGCATCTCCCGTCATCATCGACGGCAGGCGCGTCGGCGACATCGTGTTCATGCCGGACCTGTCAGCCGATCTGTTCGAGAAATGGATCGGCTTCCTGGCGCTGACGAGCCTCATCGCCGTGCTGATGATGCTGACCGGGACCATTGCCTATCTCTTTGCGGGATCGGTGCTGCGTCCCCTGCAAGATCTCGGCGCAGGCCTCACGCGAATCCGGCGCGGCGATTATGCAACGCCTATCCCGGTCGCAGGACCGCAGGAGATCCGGCAGAGCTGCGAGGAAGCCAATGCGCTGGCGATGACGCTCGCGCAATTGAGTCAGGATAATCGCGACCTGTTGCACCGCCTGGTGTCGCTCCAGGACGACGAGCGGCGCGATCTCGCGCGCGAGCTGCACGACGAGCTCGGACCGCTATTGTTCGGCATCCGCGCCAGCACGATCGCGCTGAGCGAGGTTTCGGGAAATCTCGGCAACCCGGCGCAGGAGGTGATGCGATCTGTCGAAGCGCTCCAGCAGACCAACCGCCGCATCCTCGACCGGCTGCGGCCGCTTTACATCGAGGAATTGGGGCTCAAGACCAGCGTGCAGACGCTGCTCCAGAACTTTCGCAGACAGGCGCCGCATATCAGCCTGACGGCCACGATCGATCCTGGCCTGAACGAGATCGACCGACCGCTGGCCCAGACCGTCTATCGCCTGATCCAGGAGGCGCTGACCAACGTGCTGCGCCACGCCGGGGCGAACAATGCCAATGTGCTGGCGACCATTGCCGGCGAGGTGCTCACGATTGAGATCTCCGACGACGGCGGCGGCTTTCCCGCCGACAACGTCTTCGGCCGCGGCCTGACGGGCATGCACGAGCGCGTGCGCGCGCTCAGCGGATCGCTGTCACTGCTGCGCGCCGACGAGCGAACCTATGTGCGCTGTCGCCTGCCGGTCGAGACGGCGCGAGACGCGCCATCGGCCGGCTAGCACACACCATCAGCATGCGGGGACTGCCGCGCCGGCTCGCACAGGGTGCTGTAGATCTTGCCTTCGGGACTGAAGCGAAACGAGGCGTGGATACGCAGCGAGCCCGCGACGGAATATTCGAGATCGATGCCATGCGGCACTGGATTGATCTCCTCAAGACCGAAGCCTGCCGACGAGAAGGTGCTAAGCCGCGGTCCCCAATAGGTTTCGAGCTCGCGCCGCCCGCGATAATGTCGCTTGCCGTTGCACATGCATTCGACCCGGGCGTCGTCCGCATAGAGATCGAGGAGCGTCGCGAGGTCGCCCTTCCGGCAGGCGTCCACCCAGTCGACGACAATTCCCATCTGGTCGAAATCGCTCACACCAAAATCCTGTCTGCCGCGAAAAATTTGCGTGCGGCTTAGGACCACCCTCGTGAATATGTCCTGAATAATAAACCCCGGGCGATACCGGGTTCCCTCCAGGAACCTACGGAAAATTTCAGGTCGGGTGCCGCCGTCCCCTCGCCCAGACGCCGAATGCGATCAGCACCGCGCCGGCGAGCGCGAACCAGGTGATGGCGTATTGCAGATGATCGTCCTTCAGATGCACGTCGAGCGGGCCGGGACGCGGAATGCCGTTCTCCGGCACCGGCCGCTCCAGGTCGATGTAGAACGGCGCGACCGTGCCCCAGCCGAGCGCCCGGGACATGGCGAGATGATCGCGGGTGAACCACAGCCGTTTGTCACGCTCAGCGTCAGGCATCAGCACGCTGGCTGTTTCGGGGAAACGGACGTAGCCGGTCAACATCGCCGGCTTGTTGGTAATGAGTCGCGCGACCGCCCGATCCTGCAGGGCGCGGTCCTGTTGGGTGTTCGGCACGAAGCCCGCGTTGACCGCGACCATATCGCCGCCAGGCAGCCGTGCGGGAAGGAAAGCCCAGGTGCCGGGGCCGGAAATGTCGGAGCGGATGGCGGAGCCGGAACTGTAGACCATCGCATCCAGACGGGACTCGTAGGTCGCCGTAAATGTGACCCGACGGAATTCGTCCCGCTCCGGCGTCAGCGTGCTCCATTGCGACGGCGGCGGCAACGCAACAGGTGCCGCCGCGAGACGCTCGGTCAATGCGGCGATCAACTGATGTTTCGCGACGCGGCGCTGCAATTGCCAGACGCCGAGCGCGACCAAGACGGCGGCCAGGAAAAGCGTGAACAGCGCGAAGCCGGCCACGCGGGGCTTGCGCGCGGTCTCGTTCATTTCGCGCGGTCGACCAGCCGGCCCGGCGCCGCCTTGTGGTGGAATTGCAGCGCGATCAGCAGCGACTTCATCGCGCGCAGCGGCAAGAGCGTGGTCACGAGGATCAGCGGCAGCCACAGCGCGGCATGCAGCCAGTACGGCGGCTGGTATTTGACCTCGACGATCAGCGCGCACGCAACGACGATCCCGCCGGCCAGCATGATGATGAAGATCGCAGGACCGTCGCCGGTGTCGATGAAGGCATAGTCGAGGCCGCAGCGGTCGCAGCTGGGCGCGAGCGTCAGGAAACCCGCATAGAGCTTGCCCTGGCCGCAGCGCGGGCACTTGCAGGCAAGCCCGCGCAGCGCGCTTTGCAGGACGGTCGTTTCGGGCTCGGATGGGCCGGCGGTATCGTTCATGATGACGGACTCTAGAGCATTATCGGTTCTGATTGAATCAGAACCGAAGCTCTAGATTCTTGTTTTGACGCGTTTTCTTCACGCGAACCGGTATCCACTTCGCTCGAAAACGCTCAATCACAGCTTCCGCCGAAGCTTCCGGCGACCCAAAAGCGAAAGGGCGGCCCTGCGGCCGCCCTTTCTGATCGGTCCAATGCGGCTCAGTGCGCGCCGTGGGCCATGGTCTCGGCGCCGTGTCCCCACACATAGATGCAGAGGAACAGGAACAGCCAGACCACGTCGACGAAGTGCCAGTACCAGGCGGCGAACTCGAAGCCGAGGTGCTGTGTCGGGGTGAAGTGGCCGGCATAGGCGCGGAACAGGCAGACCAGCAGGAAGATGGTGCCGACCAGCACATGGAAACCATGGAAGCCGGTCGCCATGAAGAAGGTCGCGCCATAGACGTTGCCGCCGAACGAGAACGCCGCGTGGCTGTACTCATAGGCCTGCACGCAGGTGAAGAGCGCGCCGAGCACGACGGTGAGGATCAGGCCGTATTTCAGGCCCTGGCGATCGTTCTCGAGCAACGCATGGTGCGCCCAGGTCACGGTGGTGCCTGATGTCAGCAGGATCAGCGTGTTCAGGAGCGGCAGATGCCACGGATCGAAGGTCTCGATGCCATGCGGCGGCCAGGTGCCGGGCACGGCGCAGGCGCCAGCCGCGGTGCCGAGACCGCAGCCGAACACGGCGTCGCGCGTGGCATGGACGGCGTCGGCCGGGAACAGCGCCGCGTTGAAATAGGCCCAGAACCAGGCGACGAAGAACATCACCTCGGAGGCGATGAACAGGATCATGCCGTAGCGGTGATGCAGCTGCACGACGCGGGTGTGATCGCCCTTGTACTGGGCTTCCTTGATCACATCGGCCCACCAGCTCGCCATGGTGTAGATCACGCCGACGGTGCCGGCACCGAAGATGATCGGCGCGGCCGAGAACATGTGGTGCATCCAGGTGATCGCACCGACCGCCATGACAAAGGCCGAGATGGAGCCGACGACGGGCCACGGGGAGGGATCCACCAGGTGGTAGTCGTGATGCTTGGTGTGCGCCGTTGCCATTTGCGGTCTCTCTCCTCAATCCCGTGCCTGTCCGGCACTTATCCCCTTGTGTCCAACCCCCGCGGCATGAGCCCGGCGGTCAGAGATTTCCCTTGCGTTTGTCGTCTTCGCCCGACGCCAGCGGCTTCACCACGGGATCGCGCACCGGATAGAACGTGTAGGACAACGTGATCGTGTTCAGCCCGTCGTTCTCGTGATCGTCGGCGATCGACGGATCGACGTAGAACACGACCGGCATCTCGCGCTTCTCGCCGGGCGCCATGGTCTGTTCGGTGAAGCAGAAGCAGTTGATCTTCTGGAAGTAGGAGCCGACCGTCAGCGGGGCGACGTTGTAGGCCGCCTGGCCCGCGGTGGTGCGCGCGGCCTGGTTGGTCACGGTGTAAAAGACGGTCACGACCTGGCCGATATTGACCTCGATCTCGCTCTGCTCCGGCTCGAACTTCCAGGGCAGGCCGGGCGCGACGTTGGAATCGAAGCGCACCGCGATCTTCCGCGCGATCGGGCCGGTGGCGGGCGCGGACGTCGCGACCTGCGTCGTGCCGTTGAAGCCGGTGGCGCGGCAGAACCAGTTGTAGAACGGCACCGCCGCGTAGGAGGCACCGACCATCAGCGCCACCACGCCGCCGCAGATCGAGGCGACCAGCACATCGCGGCCAAGACCCTTGGAAGGCCCACGCCCCTTGTTGGCCGTCCGGTTCTGATCCCGCGATATGGTGGGCTCTCGATCCATGCTTCCTACATCGGCCGGACGAGGACTGCCGGTCCCTTGACGATGGTGACGGCGAAGAACAGCACCACGAGCACGCCGAGCGCGAGCGCGATCGCGATCGAGCGCTGGCGGCGGCTCTTCTTCTGCGCCTCCGTGAGGACGATTCCATTCATCTCAGGTTTGTCGGCCATTCCAGCGATCATGCGCCCCCTACCATCGGAGCAAGCGCCCGGAACACGACTTCGGCCAGCAGGGTCGCAAACAGCGCGAACAGATAAAGGATGGAGAAGGCGAACAGCTTGCGGGTCGCGCGCAGCGATTGGCTGCGCTCGCGGCGGACATAGACGTTGATCGCGAGCACAAGCATGCCGGCGCCGAGGATCAGCGAGACGATGCCGTAGATGGCGTCGAAATAGCCGAGCGCCCACGGGGCGGCGGCGACCGCGATCAGCACGATGGTGTAGAGCAGGATCTGAAGCCGCGTCGCGTCGGGACCGGCGACGTTGGGCAGCATCGGAATGCCGGCACGCGCATAGTCGTCGGAGCGGAACAGCGCCAGCGCCCAGAAGTGCGGCGGCGTCCAGAAGAAGATGATGGCGAACAGCAGCAGCGGCTCGACGTCGACCGTGCCCGTCACCGCGGCCCACGCCACCACCGGCGGCAGCGCACCGGCGGCGCCGCCGATCACGATGTTCTGTGCGGTCCGGCGCTTCAGGATCATCGTGTAGATCACGACGTAGAAGAAGATGGTGAAGGCGAGCAGCGCGCCGGCGATCCAGTTGACGAGGATGCCGAGCGTCATCACCGAGAAGAAGGCGAGCGTCATGCCGAACGCCATCGCCTCGGGACGGGTGATGCGGCCGCGCGGAATCGGCCGGTTTGCCGTGCGCGACATCTTGGCGTCGATATCGCCCTCGAGCGCCATGTTGAGCGCTCCGGACGCGCCGGCACCGACCGCGATGCAGAGCAGCGAGGTGATGGCCAGCACCGGGTGGAAATGCCCGGGCGCCATCGCCAGTCCGACCAGCGCGGTGAAGATCACCAGCGACATCACCCGCGGCTTGAGCAGCGCAATGTAGTCGCCCACCTCCGCTTCGGAGATGCGGGGATCGATGTCGATGGCGTTGTGGTCGAGGACGGACACTAGTTTTGACTCGCTTCGTTACAGAGCCGCGGCGCCCGTCACGGGCGCCGCGAGCGTTGGCTTACTGCACGCGGGGCAGCACTTCGAACTGATGGAAGGGCGGCGGCGAAGGCAGCGTCCATTCCAGCGTGGTCGCGCCCGCACCCCACGGATTGTCGCCGGCCGGCACCTTTTTCGCGAAGGCGTCGAACACGCAGTAGAGGAAGATCAGCACGCCGAAGCCGGAGATGTAGGAGCCGACCGAGGAGACCAGGTTCCAGCCGGCGAACGCGTCGGGATAGTCGACGTAGCGGCGCGGCATGCCCGACAGGCCGAGGAAGTGCTGCGGGAAGAACACAAGGTTCACACCGATGAAGGTGACCCAGAAGTGCGCCTTGGCCAGCGTCTCGTTGTACATGTAGCCCGACATCTTCGGGAACCAGTAGTACCAGCCGGCAAAGATCCCGAACACCGCACCGAGCGACAGCACGTAATGGAAGTGCGCAACGACGTAGTAGGTCTCCTGGAGCACGCGGTCGACGCCCGCGTTCGCCAGCACGACGCCGGTGACACCGCCGACCGTGAACAGGAAGATGAAACCGACCGCCCAGATCATCGGGGCACGGAACTCGATCGAGCCGCCCCACATCGTGGCGATCCACGAGAAGATCTTCACGCCGGTCGGAACCGCGATGACCATGGTCGCGGCGACGAAATAGGCCTGCGTCGCCGAGGACATGCCGACCGTGTACATGTGGTGCGCCCAGACCACGAAGCCGATGCCGCCGATCGCCACCATGGCGTAGGCCATGCCGAGATAGCCGAACACGGGCTTGCGCGAGAAGGTCGAGACGATCTGGCTGACCATGCCGAAGGCGGGCAGGATCAGGATGTACACTTCAGGGTGACCGAAGAACCAGAACAGATGCTGGAACAGCACGGGATCGCCGCCACCATCGGGCGCGAAGAACGTCGTGCCGAAATTGCGGTCGGTGAGCAGCATGGTGATCGCACCGGCGAGCACCGGCAGCGACAACAGCAGCAGGAACACCGTCACCAGGATCGACCACACGAACAGCGGCATCTTGTGCAGGGTCATGCCCGGCGCGCGCATGTTGAAGATCGTGGTGATGAAGTTGATGGCGCCGAGGATCGACGAGGCGCCCGCCAGATGCAGCGACAGGATCGCGAAGTCGACGGCCGGGCCCGGATGGCCGGAGCTCGACAGCGGCACGTACATGGTCCAGCCGGCGCCGACGCCGTTGGCACCCGGCTCGCCCTCGACGAAGGTCGACATCAGCAGCAGCGCGAAGGAGGCCGGCAGTAGCCAGAACGAGATGTTGTTCATGCGCGGGAACGCCATGTCGGGCGCGCCGATCATCAGCGGCACGAACCAGTTGCCGAAGCCGCCGATCATTGCGGGCATGACCATGAAGAAGATCATGATCAGGCCGTGAGAGGTCACGAACACATTATAGGTGTGCGTCTCGTGGAAGATCTGCACGCCCGGATACATCAGCTCGGCACGGATCGCGATCGACATCGCGGCACCGATCACGCCGGCGATGACCGCGAAGATCAGGTACATCGTACCGATGTCCTTGTGGTTGGTCGAATAGACGTAGCGCCGCCATCCGGTCGGATGGGCGTGCTCGTCATGTCCGTGGTCTTGCGCGTGATCGCCGTGTGTCGCTGCGCTCGTTGCCATTTTCAAATCCTGCCTTGCGTCCCGTTCGGACCTTGTGCGGTCCCACCCTTTATGTCGCTTTCAGTCCCCTCGAGCCGTCGTCCGGCGCTTACTGCGTCGGGCCGGCCGCGGAGGCGAAAGTGCTGGTGCCGCCGCTCGCATATTTCTTCTTCGCCGTTTCGACCCAGGAGGCGAACTCCTTGTCCTCCACGACGCGAATCGCGATCGGCATGAAGGCGTGGTCCTTGCCGCAGAGCTCCGAGCACTGGCCGTAGAACATGCCGGTCTTGGTGGCCTTGAACCAGGTCTCGTTCAGCCGCCCCGGAATGGCGTCGATCTTGACGCCGAAAGCCGGCAGCGCAAAGGCGTGGATGACGTCCGCGCCGGTGACCTGGACACGAACCACCTTGTTGACCGGCACCACCATCTCGTTGTCGACGCCGAGCAGACGGGGCTGCTTGTCCTGGGCCATCAGCGAGTCGAACTCGAACTTGCCGTTATCAGGATAGGCATAGGACCAGTACCACTGCTTGCCGGTGGCCTTGATGGTCAAATCCGCCTTCGGCACGTCGAGCTCGAGGAACAGCAGGCGGAACGACGGCACCGAGATACCGACCAGGATCAGCACCGGCACGAGCGTCCAGGCCACCTCGATCAGCGTGTTGTGCGTGGTCCGCGACGGCACCGGATTGGCCTTCGCGTTGAACTTCATGACCACGATCACCAGCAACGCCAGAACGAACAGCGTGATCAGCGTGATCAGCACGAACAGGAAATTGTGGAACCAGACGATGTTGTCCATCACCGGAGAGGCGGATTGCTGAAGCGTCCACTCCCACGGCGCCGGTTGCCCGAGCTCAGCGGCGAATGTCGCACCGCCCGTCGCCAGCGTCAGACCCGCCACGGCCAATCCCAGCAAGTGCCGGCCAACCTGGCCCATCGACATCCTCATGCCGTTCGCGCTCCCCTAACGAAATCACCCCAAGTGCATCCCCCTATTTCCGGGAAACGCTTATTCGATCCGCCCGTCTGACAAACCGCCGCGCAAGAATACCTCTAAGAGGAATTGGGGCCAGATCGCTAGAACGCCGAAATCAAGCCTCTCAAACCATAATTCTTGATCTATCGCAATGCAGTCTTGAGCCCCGTCTGTCAGCCATCACCCGCAAGATATTTCCTAGTAACATCAGAGAAAAATACCGTTTCCCGGGATGCCGCGGCTTGACAGCGGCATTGCCCGCGGTAGGCACTGGCAGACAGCCGCGCAGGAACCTGATTCGTGCGGGCGATGGCGGTGTGGGCGGCGCGGAATTTGCTTGCGAATCGCCTTCAAGACGCCGTCATTCCCGTATCAGTCCGCCAGGCGTGAGCGACCCAGGCGAGCAGAGGGACCGACCCGATGGGGTTTTCGAGAAGCATGGCAAGGCAGGCAAGCGGCCTCACGATGCTAGCGGCCCTGCTGGCGGTGGTCGTAGTCATGGCGCTGCCGGGCCTCGCCCATGCGCAGGGCGCGGTGCGCTCCGTCCATGGCGACTGGCAGATCCGCTGCGACACCCCGCCCGGCGCCCAGACCGAGCAATGCGCCCTGATCCAGAGCGTGGTGGCCGAAGACCGCTCCAACGCCGGCCTCACCGTGATCGTGCTCAAGACGGCCGACCAGAAGAGCCGGCTGATGCGGGTGGTGGCCCCGCTCGGCGTGCTGCTGCCCTCCGGCCTCGGGCTGAAGCTCGACAACCAGGACGTCGGCCGCGCCGGCTTCGTCCGCTGCCTGCCCAATGGCTGCGTCGCCGAGGTCGTCATGGACGACAAGCTGCTCGGCCAGCTCCGCACCGCCAAGACCGCGACCTTCATCATCTTCGAGACCCCGGAAGAAGGCATCGGCTTCCCGCTCAGCCTGAACGGGCTCGGCGAGGGCTATGACAAGCTGCCGTAGGGTGGCAGGCGCGTCCGCGCGCGGCGAATCCTATCGTTTCGTAATGTGGCACCTGGCACCCTCGCGGAACCGCCGGGAAACCATTATCTTGCCCTACATCTTTCGATAATGGACGGACGCATGACCAATCCAGCCACAACCTCCCTGCTCGACCGCGCCAATCTCGACCGCGACCAGGTCCGCAACGAGGTCGCACGCGGGCTTGCCGGTGCCGACGACGGCGAACTGTTCCTCGAATACAGCCAGACCGAAGCGCTGATGTTCGACAATGGGCGGCTGAAGCAGGCGACCTATGACACCTCGCAGGGCTTTGGCCTGCGCGCCGTCAAGGACGACGCGGTCGGCTATGCCCATTCCTCCGACGTCTCGCTGCCGGCGCTGATTCGCGCCGCCGACGCGGTCGCGGCCGTGCGCGGCGGCTATTCGGGCAGCTTTGCGGCCCCGCCGGCGCATACCAATGTGCGGCTCTACGCCGACGACAATCCGCTGGATGCGCCGGGCTTCGAGACCAAGGTGAAGCTGCTCGCCGAGATCGACGCCTATCTGCGCGACAAGGATCCGCGGGTGCGGCAGGTCAGTGTCAGCCTGGGTGCGACCTGGCAGGTCGTCGAGATCCTGCGCCCCGACGGCGAGAGCTATCGCGACATTCGCCCGCTGGTGCGCGTCAACGTCTCCGTCGTCGCCGGTCAGGGCGACCGCCAGGAGAGCGGCAGCAAGGGTTATGGCGGCCGCGCCGGCTATGCCGAATTCATCGAGAGTAAGAACTGGCGCGACGCCGCCGACGGAGCGCTGCGCGAAGCCCTGGTCAATCTGGAATCGATCCCCGCCCCCGCCGGCGAAATGGACGTCGTGCTTGGGGCCGGCTGGCCCGGCGTGATGCTGCATGAGGCGGTCGGCCACGGCCTCGAAGGCGATTTCAACCGCAAGAAGACGTCCGCGTTTGCCGGCCTGATGGGCCAGCAGGTCGCGGCCAAGGGCGTCACCGTGGTCGACGACGGCACCATTGCCTCGCGCCGCGGCTCGCTGTCGATCGACGACGAGGGCACGCCGACCAACCGCACCGTGCTGATCGAGGACGGCATTCTGGTCGGCTACATGCAGGACCGCCAGAACGCGCGCCTGATGAACATGAAGCCGACCGGCAACGGCCGCCGCCAGGGCTACGCCCATGTGCCGATGCCGCGCATGACCAACACCTACATGCTCGCGGGCGACCGCGATCCGGCCGAGATCCTGGCGTCCGTGAAGAACGGCGTCTTCGCCGCGAATTTCGGCGGCGGCCAGGTCGACATCACCTCGGGCAAATACGTGTTCCAGTGCACCGAGGCCTACAAGATCGAGAACGGCAAGATTGGCGCGCCGCTGAAGGGCGCCATGCTGATCGGCAACGGACCGACCGATTTGCACCGCATCCGCATGATCGGCAACGATCTCGCGCTGGATACCGGCATCGGCACTTGCGGCAAGAACGGTCAGGGCGTGCCCGTCGGCGTCGGCCAGCCGTCGCTTCTGATGGAACGTATTACTGTAGGTGGAACGGGCGCATGAGCGTTGAGAAGGTAACTGTCACCGCCAAGCGGAAGAGCAGCGGCTGGGCTGGTCAGCTCATGCAGCTCGCCGGCATCGTCGCCGCCGTGTTCATCGCCAAGGGCGCGCTCGCCGAGCCGTTCTACGTGCCGTCGGGTTCGATGGAGCCGACGCTCCTGATCGGCGATGCGCTGCTCGCCTCGAAATTCCCGTATGGCTACGGCACCTCGTCGCTGCCGATCCAGATCAACCTGCCCGAAAGCGGCCGCGTCTTCGCGGAGACGCCGAAGCAAGGCGACGTCGTCGTGTTCCGCTGGCCCGGCGATCGCTCGCAGGCCTGGGTCAAGCGCGTCGTGGGTCTGCCCGGCGACCGCATCCAGATGCGGCAGGGCCAGCTCTTCATCAACGACCGTCCCGCCGAGCTGAAGCCGGATGGTGTTGGCGCCGCCGAAGACGACAATGGCGGCAGCGAGCCGGCCTACCGCTACATAGAGACGCTGCCGAACGGCGTGTCGCATCTGATCTTCAAGATGCGCGACAACGGTCCGCTCGACAACACGCCTGAAGTGACGGTGCCGCCCGGCCACCTCTTCGTGCTCGGCGATAACCGCGACAATTCCGCCGACAGCCGCGTGCCCTTGCGCTCCGGCGGCGTCGGCCTGCTGCCGATCGACAATCTGGTCGGACGCGCGGATGCCGTGCTCGGCTCCTGGGATCTCGGCATGCGCGGCCAGCCGGTGTGGACCTGGCTCTCCGGCTTCCGGCTCGCGCGATTCTTCACCGCCGTGCACTGAGCTGATCTCGTGACCTTCGACGACGTCAGAAAATTTGCGCTGACGTGGCCGGAGGTCGAGGACGGCACCTCCTACGGCACGCCCGCGCTGAAAGTGCGCAAGAAGATGCTGGCGCGGCTGAAGGAGGACGGCGACAGTCTCGTCATGCCCGACGTTCCAATCGACGAGCGCGCGATGCTGGTCGAGAGCCAGCCAAAAATCTTTTATTTCACCGATCACTACGCCGACTATCCGATCGTGCTGATCCGCCTGTCCAAGGCGAAGCGCGCGATCGTCGAGCCGTTCCTGCGGCGGCGCTGGCGTGGCCTCGCCTCGAAGACGGCGCGCGCCGCGTTCGATGCCAGCGCGTGAATGATGGCCGCGATGGATCGCGACCGCTTCCTAGCACTGGCGCTGAAGAACCCGGTCAATGTTGCAATCATCGGCGAGCTCGCCTCGCTCGCGCTTCCCGATGCGTGGCTTGTGTCGGGGTGCCTGGTGCAGACGGCGTGGAACGTACTCACGGACCGCGCGGTCGATCATGGCATCGCCGATTACGACGTGTTCTATTTCGATCCTGACACCTCATGGGAGGCGGAGGACACGGTGATCCGCACGCTGCACGCGCGGCTCTCGCATCTCGGCGTCAGGATCGAGACCCGCAACCAGGCGCGCGTGCACCTTTGGTATCCCGGCAAGCACGGCCTGCCCTATCCGCCTCTAACCTGCTCGACCGACGGCATCGACCGTTTCCTCACCCAGAACACGCAAGTCGGTGTGAGGCACGCAGGCGACGGCTTTGAGGTCTACGCGCCGCACGGCTTCGACGACATAACCGGATTGATCGCGCGGCCCAATCCGGGCCCGAACTTCTCTGCGGCGAGTTACGCGGTGAAGGCCGCGCGATGGAAGGCGTTGTGGCCGGAACTCACAGTGATTGCCGCGGAGTGATCACGCCGCCTTGGCCTGTACATCGTCGCAGAACTCCGCGAGCCGATCCGCAAGCCGCAGCGTTGCGGGGCTGGCGTCGGGCGAAGCCATCAGCGCCACTTCGGTCCGGTTGATCGGCTCAAAACCGTCCTTTGCCGTCAGCACGCGGTGGTCGGACTGGATCGACATCTCAGACAAAATGCTCAGGCCCATGCCGGCGGCAACCGCCGCCTGGATGCCGGCAAGGCTCGACGAGGAGTAGGACATGTGCCAGGCGCGACCCGCGCTTTCCAGCGCGTGGATGGCGCCGGCGCGATAGAGACAGCCGAGCGGAAATCCGATCAGCGGCACGGACGAGGCGTTGACGTCGACCGGATGGCTCTTGCTCGTGACCCAGTGCACCCGCTCCGGCCACACCGCGATAGCGCCTTTCGCGCCGGCCTCACGCTTGAACAGCGCCAGGTCGAGCTCGCCGCGTTCGAGGTCGCGGGACAGGTTCTTGCTCTGGTCGGCGCGCACATCCATTCGCAGGCCCGGATGTGAGCGCGAGAAGGCGCCGAGCAGTTTTGCCAGCCGGTACGCCGCAAAATCCTCGGGGATGCCGAGCCGGATCGCGCCCTCGCTGTCGGGCTCGCGCAGCACGTCGCGCGCCTCCTCGGCGAGCGTGAGCAGCCGCCGCGCGTAGGACAGCAGCCGTTCGCCGGCCTCAGTGGGACGCACGTCCTTGCCATCGCGGTGCAAGAGCAGCTGGCCGACGTCCTCCTCCAGCCGCTTGATCTGCTGGCTGACGGTCGATTGCGTGCGGTGGACGCGCTCGCCGGCGCGGGTGAAGCCGCCGGCCTCGACCACCGAGACGAAGCTGCGCAGGAGCTCTAGGTCGAGCATGGCCGCATCCATTCGAAAATCCACTGATCGGAAGTTAATCATTTAATTTCCAAATGACAAGCCGTCTCCCTAGATCGAGGGCTCAGGAGAATGCCCTCATGTCGCTCGCCACCTCGCTTCCCGCAGCCCCCAGCCGGTTCAACACGCTGCCGCTCGCCATCGGAGTGTTTTGCCTGCTCTGGAGCTATGCCTTCGTCGCCGGCAAGATCGGCGTCACCCATTGCCCGCCGCTGATTCTGCTCGCCGCGCGCTTCTCGCTCGCCGGCATTTTGATCCTCGGTGCGACGCTGATCCGCGGTGATGGCTGGTCATTGTCCTGGCGCGATGCCGCGATTTTCGCCGTGCTCGGCATCGCCAACAACGCACTCTATCTCGGGCTCGGCTACACCGGCCTGCAATCGGTCTCCGCCGGCCTCGGCGGCCTGATCGTCTCGGCCAATCCGGTCTTCACGGCGGCGCTCGCTGCGTTGCTGCTTGGCGAAGGCATGACCTGGCGCAAGGCGGGCGGTCTCCTGCTCGGCATCATCGGCGTGACCCTGATCGTCTGGCATCGCCTGTCGGTCGGCACCGACTCCCTGCACGGCATCGTCTTCACCCTGGCCTCGCTCGCCTCCATCGTCGCCGGCACGATTCTGTTCAAACTGCTCGCGCCGAAGGGAAGCCTGTGGATCGGCAACGGCGTGCAGAACCTCGCCGCCGGCATCGTGCTGACGCCGGTCGCGTTCACCTTCGCCGACGTCCACGCAATTGATTTCACCCCGGGCCTGGTCGGCGCCTTCGCGTTCCTCGTGCTCGGCGGCTCGATCCTCGCCTACTGGCTCTGGTTTCATCTCCTGAAAGTGTGTGGCGCAACGGCTGCGAGCGCCTATCATTTCCTGATGCCGCCGCTCGGCATGCTGTTCGCCTACATCGTGCTCGGTGAGCATGTCGAGGCCCGCGACCTGCTCGGCATCATCCCGGTCGCGCTCGGCATTTACCTGGTGACGCGCCCCGCAAAGCCCGTCGCGTAAGAGGAGCTTTCTGATGCCCATTTCCATCACCCTGATCGGCGGCCCCACTGCGCTGATCGAGATCGACGGCTTCCGCCTGCTCACTGACCCGACCTTCGATGCGCCCGGCGCCTACCAGCTGCCGCATGTGACGCTGGAAAAGACCATCGGCCCCGCACTGAAGGCCGACGCGATCGGCCCGATCGATGCCGTCCTGCTCAGCCACGACCAGCACTCGGACAATCTCGACAATTCCGGCCGCGCGTTTCTCAAACACGCAAAGCGCGTGCTGACCACCGAGGCCGGCGCAAAACGCCTGGGCGGCCATGTCGAGGGCCTCGCGCCTTGGGCGACCTCGCATCTGAAGGACCGTGACGGCAACACGCTGACGATCACCGCGACGCCCGCGCGCCACGGCCCGGCCGGCATCGAGCCGCTGTCGGGCGACGTCATCGGCTTCGTGGTGTCCTCGAGCCGGACGGACACGAGCGACGTCTACATCAGCGGCGACACCACCTGGTTCGACGGCGTCGCCGAGGTCGCGCGCCGCTTCAAATGCGGCGTGGTGCTGCCGTTCGCGGGCGCGGCGCAAACCCGCGGGCCGTTCCATCTCACCATGGACACCAACGACACCATCGAGACGGCGCGCGCCTTTCCGGATGCGATGATCGTGCCCTTGCATACCGAGGGCTGGGCGCATTTCCGCCAGGACGGCGAGGATCTGCGCAAGACCTTTGATGTGCTCGGCTTCGGGACCCGGTTGCGATTGCTGGTGCCGGGCGTGCCGACGGTGGTTGAGGCGCCGTGAGCCTCAGCTGTCATGCCCCGGCTTGCCGCCTTCGCTGAAGCTTCGGCGGCCGGGCGAGCTTGTGGCCCGGCGTAGCCTTGGCGGAGCCGGGACCGGGGCATCCAGTACGCCGCGGCGGTCGTTGCGAGAGCGAGCTATTCGACGAAGGCCTCTGGAATACTGGATCGCCCGGTCGAGCCGGGCGATGACGGGAGGAGAGAGTGGTGCTCCTCGCAATGACGGACGCTAATCCTTCCGAAACACGATCGACGCCATCCAGCCCGTCATCAGCGCCATCGCGGCCGTAACGAGCCCATAGATCAGCCCGTGCTGCCGCGCACTGGTCGCGACGAACTGCTCGAAGCCGACCTTGACGATCTCGAACGCGGTCTCGGTCTTGGTGACTAACGCGCCGTTCGCGAACAGCTTGATTTCCACCTCATAGGTGCCGATCGGCACCTCCTCCGGCAGTGGAATGCCGGTACGGAACAGCGTCGGTGTCAGGAACGTCACCGCGCTCGGGTCCTCGCGATAGAGACCTTTCTGGGTTCGCAGGCGGATGAAGGCCGAGCGGAACACATCGTTCGGCACCACGTCGGCATAGTCGCCGCTGACCCGTTGGGTCAGCAGCACGTTGTTGAGCCCGATCTGCTGCCGCCGCGCGATCTCGGGTGAGGTGATGACATCGAAGGGGCGGTTGGCGAACAGCGCGAGATAGCTCGGCACCGCCAGGAACTGCCGGTAGTCGGTGTTGATCCAGATCCCGAAGGTGCGCTCCTTGCGTCGCGTCACCATGTCGGCGCGCGGGCCCATCACGGTGACGACGAGATCGTAGCTCTTGCGGTCCGCGGGCGTGGAGGCGTCCTTCTCGACCGAGCCGAACAGCACCAATTCCTCGCCGGAATAGTTCGGCGTCACCGTGACACGATGGTTGGAGACCGACACGATCAGTCGCTCGGCACGCGCGACTGAGCCGAGCAGCAGGACGAGAAGGACCGCGAGAGCTGCGCGCATCATCCGCTCACTCCCAATTCGCGGATGGTGAAGAGATCCTCGGGCCGGATCACCAGCTCGATGGCGAAGCGGACGCCGACCGAAAGGATCAGCAGGCCCAGCAACAGCCGCAGCTGCTCGCCCCGGATCTTCTGGCCGGCGCGGGCGCCGAACTGTGCACCGGTGACGCCGCCGACCATCAGGATCAGCGCCAGCACCGCGTCGACGAGGTGATTGGTCACCGCGTGCAGCAAGGTCGCGAACAGCATCGTGACCAGCGTCAGGACCATCGAGGTCCCGATCACGGTCGAGGTCGGCACCCGCAGCAGGTAGATCATGATCGGCACCAGGATGAAGCCGCCGCCGATGCCCATGATGGCGCCGATGAAGCCGATCACGATGCCGACGATCACGACAGGAATAACCGAGAGATAGATCTTCGAGCGCTTGAACCGCATTTTCAGCGGCAGGCCGTGGATCCAGCTGTGCGTGCGCCGTGGCGGCACCGCGCCGCGACGGGTCCGCATCAGGGCGCGCAGGCCCTCGGAGAACATCAGGCTGCCGACGGTGGTGAGCAGCACCACGTAGGACAACGCGATCATCAGATCGAGCTGGCCGAGCGCGCGAAGCTGCGTGAAGGTCCACACCCCGAGCGCCGTGCCGGTGACGCCGCCGCATAACAACACACTCGCCAGCGCCGGATCGATCGCACGCCGCCGCCAGTAGGACAGCGCGCCGGAAAACGAGGAGGCCGCGATGTGGCTCGCAACGGAGGCGACCGCGACCGCCGGCGTGATCCCGATGAAGATCAGAAGCGGCGTCATCAGGAAGCCGCCGCCGATCCCGAACATGCCGGAGACGAAGCCGACCGCCGCGCCCATCGCCAGCACCAGGAAGATGTTGACCGGCAGATCGGCGATCGGGAGATAGAGCTGCATCGAAGGACCACACTCCGGCGAAATGGATCGATTGCGCGGGAATGCTCGCCGGACGGTCGGAACGATTGCCGCGCCCCTCAATAGCGGAATTCGTTGTCGGGCGGGACCATGAATTTAGGGCGTGGTGAACGTGGCGCGCGAGCTGTCTCCCCTCACCCTGAGGAGCCTGCGCAGCAGGCGTCTCGAAGGGCGAGGCCCGGATCGGTGGTGGGGGCCTGCACGGTTCTCGCGGCGATGCGAAGCATCGTCCGCTACGCGCGCCAGGGCGCGCTCCTCACCATGAGGAGTGAGAGTGCGCTTAGTGCGCCGCCGACGCCGAGCGCTTGGTCGCGACCGGCTTCGGCGCGGGCTTTGCGTTCGCCTGCGGCGCGCTGTCCCAGCCGCCGTTCGGGGCGGGAACGTTGACGGCGTCGTCGGGCTGCGGCTCGGCACTGAAAGTCTGGATCGCGAGCTTGGCGGCGGCGAGCGACTGCGGATCGAGCCGCTTGGCAACGTCGTCGCGCTTGCCGGACGCATCCGCGTCACCCTGGGCGGCCGCGAGAGTGAACCATTTGTAGGATTCGGCGAGGTTCTGCTCCACGCCGATGCCGCGGGCATAGAGGATGCCGAGGTTGAACTGGCTGTCGGCGACGCCGCGATCGGCGGCCTTGCGGAACCACTGCGCCGCGCTCTTGTAATTGGCGCCGCGTCCGCCGCCGTCGGCGTCGAGCACCGCGAGATTGTGCATCGCCTTGGCGTTGCCGCGCTCGGCAGCCTGCGTGTAGTAGCGGCGGGCGATGTCGGCGTCCTTCTTCACCCCGAGGCCCTTCTCGTAGAGCGTGCCGAGGCGGAAGGTCGCGGGCACCACGCCGGCCTGCGCCGCGCGGTCGTACCATTTGGCGGCTTCATCGTAATTCGCGGCGACGCCCTTGCCCTCGGCAAAGCGCACGCCGATCTCGTAGGCCGCGGTCGCATCGCCCTTCATCGCGGCGGTGCGCAGCACCGGACCGCCGATGCCGTCAGGGAGCTTCTCGCTCGGCGGCACCTGGATCATGCCAAGCCTCGCGCGGCTCGCGCCCGACAGCGCGCCGGTGACGTCGTTGCTCGCCGCAGGCGGTGGTGGCGTCGCGGGGACCGGCGGGATTTCGACCGAAGCCGAGCTGCCCGCCCCTGCCACGGGAGCCGGCGCGGGATTGTTCAGCGACTGCTTCCCGATCGGCGTCGGCGAGGTCATCGACGGCGTGACCTGCTCGGGCGTGGCAGGCCTGGTCTCGACCGGCGGCGGCGGAGCCTGCGGCGCGGGCGCGCTCGACGAATTCTCCATCGCCTGCGGTGACGGTGGCGGGCTGCCGCCATCGAGCAGGTTCATCGCCATCTTGAAGGTGCCGAGCACGATCACGACCACGCTGGCGCCGACCAGCAGCGAGCGGATCTTCGAGGTGATGGTCGAGCCGCCTTCCTGGCCCTTGTCCTTGGTGCGGCCTGCGATGGCCGCCTTGGCAGCTGCCTTTGCACTTGCCTTGGCACCGCGGGCCGGCTTTTCCGGCTGCGCGGCGGCGGCCTGCGCGGCGCGGCGTGCGGCCGCGATAAAGCTCGACGACGACACCGGCTCTTTCGGCGCGGCGGGGATTTCGCTGATCGCGCTTTCGGACGCGGCAATGCGCTCCGAGGGCGTGGCGACGCGGCCGCCCGGCCGTGTGCCCGGCTCGAGCGGATGGTCCGGCGGCAATTCCGGTGCGAGCGCGGCGCGCGCGGGCGCCGTGTGCGGCTCGAGGATCTCGCTGATCGCACGCGGCGGAACGGGCGGTGCCGTTGGCACCGGCGGCGGCGCGGCCGGTGCGGCGGCATGGAATTCGCGCGGCGCGGCGACGAAGGCGCCCTGTGGCGGCTGTTGCGCGGCGGCCGGGTTCTGCAGCTCCGGCTTCGGATCGTATTTCGGCTGCTGCTGCGGCTGCTGCCACGGCTCGCGCGCGACAGGCGCGGGCTCCATGGGCGCGGCCATCGGCATCGACACGGACGTCGAACTGGGCATCGGCTGCGGTGCGGGTGCCGGCGGCGCCGTGCGCACCGCGCGCAGATCACCCTCGATCATCGAGAGGCGATCGACGACATGGCCGAGCGCGCTGTGCACGGCCTCGAGCGAATCCTGGGTGCTGCGGTTGGTCTCGGCCTGGCTGAAGCGGATGTCGGAGAGCTCGCGCTTGACCAGATCGACCATGCCGGAATCGGCAGACGGTGCCGAATTGCGGCTTTCGGCGAGGGCGGAATAGGTCGCCTGCTGCCGTTCCAGATGCCGCAGGATGTCGTGCAGCCCGTCCTCGACGCGGCTTAGATTGCCGTTGCGCGGATCGGAGGCAGCTTCGATCCGCTCCAGCAGATACGAGACCCGCTGTTCGAGATGCGCAAAGGTCGACGCGGAATCGTTGCCGACCTGCATGCGGTCGAAACGGTCCGACAGCGCGCGGATCGCGGCTTCGAGATGCTCGCTGCTCTCGGTGGGCTGCGGCCGCTCGCGCGTTTCCAGCGCGGCGGTGAGCGCCGCGATGCGCTGCTCCAGCACGGCAAAGCTGTCGCTGGGGCCGGACGAGCGGGTGACCTGGTCGACCTTGGACGACAGCAGCTGCACGTCTTCGGAAAGACGCGCCAGCGCTTCGTTGGAAGCGACGTTGGAGACGATGCCGCGCAGCGCCGAGATCGCGCCTTCGAGCTGGCGCACCGTCGACGGGTCGTCATTGGCGCGCAGGATCAGATCGAGCTTGGCGCCGAGATTGCGGATCGCCTCGTCATAGCCGGTGAGCTGCTCGGCCGGCGTCAGCGTGCGCAGCACCTGCTTGATCTCGGACAGCGCGTGCTCGATGCCCGACAGGACCTGGCCATCCGTCCCGGACGAGCGGGTCTCGTCGATACGACGATGCAGCGAGCGGATCTCGTTCTCGATCGATTCGATCGCGCGGCGCGGCATCGCCTCGGTGATGGCGTGGCGGATCTCGGCAAGCTCGCTGCGGAAGGCGTTGATTGCCTGCTCGGTGTTGTCAGGGCGCTGAAGCGACTCGATCTGGCTCGTGATCTTGAGCAAATGGCGCTCGAGCGACGAGAAATCCGGCCCCGGCTGCGGGGGCGGCGGTGCATAGGCAGGCGCGGGCGGCGCCATCGGGGGCGCGAAAGGAGCTGCCGCCGGTGCAATCGAGGGCGCTGCGCGTGGCGGTATCTGCCGCGGCGTAAAGCCGTCGAGCTCGCTCTGCCGGGCCGTGATCTCGGCGACGGCAACGTCGAACGATGCGGGGCTCAAGGGAGGTGAATTGCGATAGACCTGTGCGGCCGCGCGCTCGACCATATCGGCCTGGCGCTGGCGCGTCTCGACGGGTGCCGGAGCCGGTGCCGGCCGCTGAGGCTGCTGCGGCTTTGAGATTTGCGACAGCCGCGCATCGAGCCGCGAGATCGCGTCGTTGAGCTGGCGCGCGACGCCCTGCTCGCGCGAGACGTCTGGTCGCGACGCGTCCTGTCGTGAAGCATCTTGGCGCGGCGCGGGCTTTGAAATCCGTTCGATCTGCTGGGTGATCGCGTCGAGCCGCTGGTGGATATCGGCGACGTCGCGGCTCTCCTGGCTCGGCATCTGTTGCGGGCGCTGATCCTGGCGCTGCTCTTGACGCTGGTCTTGACGTTGTTCTTGGCGTTGATCGTAAGGTCCGCGAAAATTCGGCGGGGCCGTCTCGCCGAGCGTGGAGTTCAGCCAATCGTTGAGTGACATGCCGGCACGACGCGCAGCAGCTTCGGCCCGCTCCCTGACGGATGGATCGATGCCGTCAACACTCCACGATACGCGCGAATTCATGACTCTGTCCGGTTCCGACTCCGGCGCCCCACCCGGCGCCTCCAGCCTCCCCACGCGTGCCGGTTGTGAAGACAATCGGATTTGGCGCGGGTCGTCTGCCTCGAAAACCGACTTTTTCCTGTTACGGTAAATAACGGGTTAAGGAACGCGTTGCCGGTGTCTTAAAGTTGGGCGCCGGGAACCCAATTGCCGCCGCTGGCCCCGCCCCAAAGCCGCGTCCCGACAAAGATTTCGCCACGCGCCCGATCCGCACGTCTCAATGGATAGAGAGCGGCCCGATCCACGGGCGGGTTCTTGCCTGACTGGATTGTTGGCTGACATGAAAAGGTTGCTCGTGGCCGCGATGGCGGCCGGACTGGCATCGCATGCCGTTGCCGCCGATGCCCCGGCGGCAGCGCCTGCGGTGAAGGCACCGGCGCCCGCGGGATACAATTGGACCAGCTGCTATGTCGGCATCCAGGGCGGCGGCAACTGGGGCAAGAGCGAGCATGTCCGGCGCGCCGGCGACGACTCCGGGCCAACGATCACAGGGACTTTCAATCTCAGCGGTGCTGCCGTCGCGGGCGGCGTCTTCGGCTGCGATTTCCAGATCGAAAAGACCGTGCTCGGCTTCGAGAACGACGCGTCATGGACCAACCAGCACGGCAAGGTGCAGGATCTGCCGCCCTTCAACGTCGGGGTGACGAGCGGCACGCGGGAAAAATGGATCGATATGTTCCGCGGCCGTGTCGGTTACGCGCTCGATCAGTTTCTGATCTATGGCACGGCCGGTATCGCCTTCGCCGGTACCGAGGTCACCGTGTCCAACCAAGTGGTGCAGGTCACCAGCTCCCAGACCCGCACCGGCCTGGCGGCCGGGCTCGGTGGTGAATGGGCGGCCTATGTCGATACCTGGGGCGCCGTGACCCTCAAGCTCGAATATGTGCACGTCGATTTTGGCAGCAAACGATATGTCGATCCGCCGATCAGCGGCGCCGTCACGCGCGACGTCAGGCTGACGGACGACATCGTCCGCGCCGGCGTCAATGTCCGGTTCAACTGGGATAAGCCGGTCGTCACGAAGTACTAGGGCTGCGCAGGCTCAGCCCTTCCCCTCGCGCTTGCCGTCCTCCAGCGGCACGACCTTGCCCTTGCCGCTCATCGCCGATAGCGCCTGGAGCGCCTCTTCGCAGAAATCGGCCACCATCTGCTCGTGGCGGGCACCGAGCTGAAGCAGCAGCAGATTGCCGAGGTCGAGCACGCCCGACGCCGAGCCCTCCGGAAATCGCTTCTTGAGGATCCGCTCGTAATTCTCGTGCCGGTCGCGGTGGTGCTCCAGCCGGGCCATCAGATCGGTGCGCATGGGCTCGATGTCGATGCTGTCGAGCGCGTGCAGCCGCACCAGCAGGTCGTCCTTGATCGAGGGCGGTGTGCTCGGCCGCGCGGCCCAGTGCCGCAGCGCTGTTCGGCCCTCGGGAGTCAGCGTATAAATCAGTTTGTTGGGCTTGCCCGATTGCACGACCTCGCGGCCCTGGATGTAGCCGCGGTCGCGCAGCTTCGAGAGCTCGCGGTAGATTTGCTGGTGGTCGGCTTTCCAGAAGAAGCCGATAGAGGAATCGAATGTCTTGGCGAGCTCGTAGCCCGTCATCGGACGTTCCGTCAGGCATGCGAGGATTGCGTCGCCGAGCGCCATGGCACCAGCTCCCTTTCGAGGTCCCGACCAATTGACTTGACTTTATGCGCATCGGTGCATATGCGTCAATATGCATATGAGACGGGCTTCAGACCCGCTGTACCAGCCCTTCGCGCTACTGTGCATGGGGTTGTTTTCGAGTTTTTTGCCAAGGCCTTTATCTAGGGAGCACCCTGACAATGACCGGCCTCGACTCCTGGTACGCCTTTATGAAGTCCCACGACCGCGCCGCGCTCTGGGACCTGCTCCATCCTGACGCCGTGTTCGAAAGCCCCGTGGTGCATTCGCCGCAGCGTGGACGCGACATCACCTTCAAATATCTCGCCAGTGCCGAGAAGGTGCTCGGCGGTCCCGGCTTCACCTATGTCGGCGAGTGGAAAAGCGCCAATGGCGCGGTGCTCGAATTCAAGAATGTCATCGACGGCATCGAGATCAACGGTGTCGACATCATCACCTTCGATGCCGAGGGACGCATCACCCATTTCAAGGTGATGGTGCGTCCGCTCAAGGCGATCAACATGCTGCACCGCCTGATGGCGGAGCAGTTGGCCGCCGCCCAGTCATAAGCCAACATCATCACTTCAGACCGCCTGCCGGGAGACCATCATGCCGATCTATAAAGCCCCCGTCGAAGACGTGAACTTCCTGCTCAACGACGTCTTCCAGATCGATCGCTACGACAATCTGGCCCGCTTCTCCGATGCGTCGAGCGACGTGCGCGAAGCCATTCTCGGCGAAGCCGCGAAGCTTGCGGAAGAAGTGCTGCAGCCGCTCAACCGTGTTGGCGATCTCGAAGGCTGCAGGCGCGCCGATGACGGCAGCGTCACCACGCCGAAGGGTTTCAAGGACGCTTTCAAGCAAGTGGCAGAGGGTGGCTGGCTTGGCCTGTCGGCACCGACCGAGTTCGGCGGCCAGGGCCTGCCGGTGACGCTGAGCCAGGCGGTCAACGAATTCCAGATCTCCGCCAACATGGCGTTCTCGATGTATGGCGGCCTCACCATGGGCGCGACCGCGGCGCTGATCGTGCACGGCTCGCCCGAGCAGAAGCAGACCTACGTGCCGAAGATGGTGGCGGGCGAGTGGACCGGCACCATGAACCTGACCGAGCCGCATTGCGGCACCGATCTCGGCATGCTCCGCACCAAGGCGGTCCGCCAGCCCGACGGCAGCTTCAAGATCACGGGCACGAAGATCTTCATCTCGGCCGGCGAGCACGACCTCGCCCCCAACATCATCCACCTCGTGCTCGCCCGCATCGAGGGCGCACCGGCCGGCATCAAGGGCGTGTCGCTGTTCGTGGTGCCGAAATTCCTGGTCAATGCCGACGGTTCGGTCGGCCCACGCAACGGCGTGGTGTGCGGCTCGATCGAGCACAAGATGGGCATTCACGGCAATTCCACCTGCGTGATGAACTACGACAGCGCCACCGGCTGGCTGATCGGCGAAGAGAACAAGGGCATGCAGGGCATGTTCGTGATGATGAACGAGGCCCGCCTCGGCGTCGCCGTTCAAGGTCTCGCGCAGTCCGAGGTCGCCTATCAGAACGCGGTCGCCTATGCCCGCGAGCGCATCCAGGGCCGCTCGCTGACCGGCGTCAAGGCGCCGGACAAGCAGGCCGACCCGATCATCGTGCATCCCGACGTGCGCCGCACGCTGCTCTCGATCCGCGCCTTCAACGAGGCCGCGCGCGCCTTCGTGATGTGGACCGCGCTGAAGAGCGACGTCGCCCATCGCTCCGAAGATCCCAAGGACCGCCAGGCCGCCGACGACCACATGGGCCTGATGACGCCCGTGCTGAAGGGCTTCCTCACCGATTACGGCTTTGCCAACGCGGTGCAGGCGCAGCAGATGTATGGCGGCCACGGCTACATCGCCGAGCAGGGCATGGAGCAGTTCGTGCGCGATGCCCGCATCGCCATGATCTATGAGGGCGCCAACGGCATCCAGGCGCTCGACCTCGTAGGCCGCAAGCTGCCGCGCGACGGCGGCCGCGCCATCATGGCCTTCTTCGGCGAGGTCATGGCCTTCGCTAAGGAGAACGGCGGCGATGAGGGGCTCAAGCCATTCATCACCCCGCTCTCGGCCTCGCTCGGCCATCTCCAGCAGGCCACGACCTGGCTGATGCAGAACGCGATGGCAAAGCCCGACAATGCGGGTGCTGCCGCAACCGACTACCTGCATCTCTTCGGCTTCGTCACGCTCGGCTACATGTGGGCGAAGATGGCCAAGGTGACGCAGGCGAAGATTGCCGCGAGCGGAGCGACGCCCTATCTCTCGACCAAGCTCGTCACCGGCCGTTTCTTCATGGAACGCATGCTGCCGGAGACCGCCGCCAATCTCGCGCGCATCCAGGCCGGCTGCGCCACCATCATGGAACTGCCGGCGGAAGCTTTCTGAGGCTTCCCGCTTCGCCAATGATCCCGACCGCGCCGCGGTCGTAACCAATAACTGCAATCAGGAGGCTCCCATGGCAGATGCCTATATTTACGACCACGTCCGAACCCCGCGCGGCCGCGGCAAGGCAGACGGCGCGCTGCACGAGGTCACCGCGCTCGCGCTCGCCACCGTGCCGCTGAAGGCGCTGAAGGACCGCAACAATTTGCCGGAAGATTCGGTGGACGACGTCGTGCTCGGCGTGGTCGACCCCGTCGGCGAAGCCGGCAGCGACATCGCGCGCTTCGCGGCGCTCAAGGCCGGACTCGGCGAAGCCGTGCCCGGCGTGCAGATCAGCCG
This sequence comes from Bradyrhizobium sp. P3_C3, assembly GCF_056402655.1. Classification (NCBI taxonomy): domain Bacteria; kingdom Pseudomonadati; phylum Pseudomonadota; class Alphaproteobacteria; order Hyphomicrobiales; family Nitrobacteraceae; genus Bradyrhizobium; species Bradyrhizobium sp. P3_C3. The sequence continues at coordinate 280,632 of NZ_JBFUGY010000002.1, forward strand.
CTTCTGCGCTTCCGGCCTCGACGCCGTGAATTTTGCCGCAGCCCAGGTGATGAGCGGCCAGCATGAGCTGGTGATCGGTGGCGGCGCCGAATCCATGAGCCGCGTCGGCATCGGCGCCTCCGGTGGCGCCTGGCCGATGGACCCGTCGATGGCCGTGCCGGCCTACTTCATGCCGCAAGGCGTCTCGGCCGATCTGATCGCCACGAAGTACGGCTTCTCGCGCGACGACGTCGACGCCTATGCCGTGCAGAGCCAGCAGCGCGCCGCCAAGGCCTGGGACGAGGGCCGTTTCAACAGGTCCGTCGTGCCGGTGAAGGACATCAATGGCCTCACCATCCTCGCCAAGGACGAGCACATGCGGCCCTCGACGACGATGCAGTCGCTGGCACAGCTTCAGCCGTCGTTCACGATGATGGCGCAGATGGGCGGCTTTGACGGCGTCGCGGTGCAGTCGCACCCGGAAATCGAGCGCGTGAACTACGTGCACCACGCCGGCAACTCGTCGGGCATCGTCGACGGCGCCGGCGCCGTGCTGCTCGGCAGCAAGGAAGCGGGTGCGAAATACGGCCTGAAGCCGCGCGCAAGGATCCGCGCCTTCGCCAACGTCGGCTCCGAGCCGGCGATGATGCTGACCGGTCCGGTCGACGTCACCGAAAAGCTGTTCGCGCGTTCGGGCATGAAGAAGTCGGACATCGACCTGTTCGAGCTCAACGAGGCCTTTGCCTCGGTGGTGCTGCGCTACATCCAGGCCTTCGACATCGACAACGCCAAGATCAACGTCAATGGCGGCGCGATCGCGCTCGGCCATCCGCTTGGCGCCACCGGCGCGATGATCCTCGGTACCGTGCTCGACGAGCTCGAGCGCACCAACAAGGCGACCGCGCTGGTGACGCTGTGCATCGGCGGCGGCATGGGCACCGCGACCATCATCGAGCGCGTCTGACTTCGTAGGGTGGGCAAAGCGAAGCGTGCCCACCACTGACGTCTCAGCAAATGATGGTGGGCACGGCGCAAGAGCGCCTTTGCCCACCCTACGAGATCACAGTCAACCGCCGCGCCTGAAATCGGCTGCGGCACCGAGGAGCAACCAACATGGCTTACAAGAACTTCAAGGTTGAGACCGATTCCGACGGCATCGCGCTCGTCACCTGGGACATCCCGGGCCGTTCGATGAACGTGCTCGACGAGACCTCGACCAGCGAGCTCGATGCGATCGTCAAGGAAACCACGGCCGACGCTGCCGTGAAGGGCGTCGTCATCACCTCCGCCAAGGAGGCGTTCTGCGCCGGCGCCGACCTGTCGATGCTCGAGGGCATGAACCAGGCCTACGCCAAGGTCTTGAAGGAGCAGGACGAGACCGCCGCAAACCAGATGCTGTTCGACCAGAGCCGGCGCTTCTCGCAGGTGCTGCGTTCGATCGAGACCTCCGGCAAGCCGTGGGCCGCCGCGATCAACGGCCTCGCGCTCGGCGGCGGTTTCGAGATCACGCTGTGCTGCCACTATCGCGTGGCGGCGGAAAATCCCAAGACGCGCCTCGGCCTGCCCGAGGTCAAGGTTGGCCTGTTCCCCGGCGCCGGCGGCACGCAGCGCGTGCCGCGCCTGGTGCCGCCGCAGGACGCGATGACGATTTTGCTCAAGGGCGATCCGGTCACCGTCGAGAAGGCGAAGCAGCTCAATCTGATTCACGCCATCGTTCCGACCGCCGACCTCATCAAGGCGGCGAAGGACTGGATCAAGGGCGGCGGCAAGGCCGTCGCGCCCTGGGACGAGAAGGGCTTCAAGCTGCCGGGCGGTCCGGTGTTCTCCAAGGCCGGCATGATGATGTTCCCGGCGGGCAACGCGATCTATCGCCGCGAGACCTACGACAATTATCCGGCCGCGCGCGCGATCATGAGCTGCGTCTATGAAGGCCTGCAGTTGCCGATCGACGCGGCGCTACGCGTCGAGTCGCGCTACTTCACCTCGGTGCTGCGTTCGAAGGAAGCGGCTGCGATGATCCGCAGCCTGTTTCTGTCGATGCAGGAGCTCAACAAGGGCGCGCGCCGTCCGAAGGACGTAGCCCCGACCAAGGTGAAGAAGATCGCGGTGATCGGCGCCGGCTTCATGGGCGCGAGCGTCGGCTACGTCTCGGCCCGCGCCGGCCTCGACGTCGTCCTGATCGACCGCGACCAGGAGAGTGCCGACAAGGGCAAGGCGCATGCGCAGAAGGTGATCGAGGAGCAGATCAAGAAGGGCCGCGCCAAGCCCGGCGACGCCGACGCGCTGCTCGCGCGCATTACGCCGACTGCCGATTATGCTGCACTCAAGGACGTCGACCTCGTCATCGAAGCGGTGTTCGAGGATCGCAAGGTCAAGGCTGATACCTTCGCGAAGGCGCAGGAGCATATGAAGCCGGACGTGATCTTCGCGTCGAACACCTCGACGCTGCCGATCACCTCGCTGGCCGAGGGCTTCAAGGACCAGGGCAAGTTCGTCGGCATCCACTTCTTCTCGCCGGTCGAGAAGATGATGCTGGTCGAGATCATCAAGGGCAAGAACACCGGCGATCTCGCTCTGGCGACCGCGCTCGACTACGTCCGGCAGATCGGCAAGACGCCGATCGTCGTCAACGACAGCCGCGGCTTCTTCGCCAATCGCTGCGTCGGCCGCTATGTCGCCGAAGGCAACGAGATGTTCCTGGAAGGCGTGCCGCCGGCGATGATCGAGAACTGCGCCAAGATGGCCGGCATGCCGGTCGGTCCCCTCTCGCTCTCGGACGAAGTCGCACTCGACCTCGGGCTCAAGATCATGAAGGCGACGGAAGCCGATCTCGGCCCGAACGCCATCAACCCCGATCAGAAGAAGCTGATGGTGGAGATGGTCGAGAAACAGGGCCGTCTCGGCCGCAAGAACAGCAAGGGCTTCTACGACTACCCCGAGAAGGGCAAGGGTCAGAAGAGCCTGTGGCCGGGCCTCTCGGCGCTGCAGCCGAAGCAGCTCGACCCTGACACGCTCGACATCGAGGAGCTGAAGCAGCGTTTCCTGGTGGTGCAGGCGGTGGAAGCCGCGCGCACGGTCGAGGACCACGTCATCACCGACCCGCGCGAGGCGGATGTCGGCTCGATCCTCGGCTTCGGCTTCGCGCCGTTCACCGGCGGCACGCTGTCCTACATCGACTTCATGGGAACGAAGAAATTCGTCGAGCTCTGCCACAAGCTGGAGGCGAAGTACGGCTCGCGCTTCACCCCGCCGAAGCTTCTCGAGGAGATGGCCGCGAAGGGAGAAACCTTCTACGGCCGCTTCGCGCCGAAGAAGGCCGCGGCCTGATCACCCAAGATCATTTGAGAAAGAAGGCCGGATCGTTGATCCGGCCTTTTTGTTTGGGGAGACGTCATCACGGTTGCGTCAGATTTGTTCCCGGCTTGTGGAACCAATCACAGAATTCGCGTAGGACCCGTGTCAGAGTCCCCCGCTGCCGTGGTGTCGCGCAATTGTCATAGGCGTGTCGAAGCGGCGCCGTTCTTTTGCTCGGCCCTGGCACTAGTCTTGCTCCGGGGCAGGGTTCCGAATCCGGTTGGGACACTTGCCGAGCCATCGGCAGGTTGAAGACAAAATAAGAAAGTATCCTTGATGAACTCTTTGGTGCTGCGGAAGACCGCGCTCGGTCGCGATCTTACCGCGAAATATGCTGTTGGACCCACAACTGGCCGCCTCTCGCCGCAACAGAAGCCGGCGCGCCTGCGCCGCAAGGGGCCGATGCTTTGGGCCGCTTTGGCGCTACTTGTGCTGGCGGCGGATTTTATGCTGGCTTCCCTCGCCTGGCTCGCCGTCGACTTCGTCATGGGCTGAGACCGCCCGCGCGTGCAGCAGGTAGGCCGCCGCGAAGTAGGCGAGCTGGCAGACGGCAAGACAGATGGCGATGACGGTCACACCCGCCATCATGCCGAATCCGTAAGCGCGAAGAATGATTGCCGAGAAAACCGCGATCGCCGGCGCAATCAATATCAGCGCCCAGATCCTGAAAACATAACCTGTCGCTATTCCCACCAATGCACTTGCGACGATCAGGACCAAGGCAATCGTCAAGTTCAACTCCGATGAAATAATCCTCTAACAATTCCGCCAAGCTCGCGCGCTTTACGGGTACTGACAAGACAGCACTACTTACATTCGGCGAACAGTAGTTCATAAGTCTAATGATAGGTACGATGATCCGGCGAGATGGGTTCGCGCCCACCTGCCCGGGACAGAATAAAAAGGGGCCGGATCGACGATCCGGCCCCTTTTATTTGCGGTCTCCGAGCGGCGAGAACGCCCGGCCCGAGACCGCTTCGTCGGCAAGACTCGCTCTCCAGCTGCCTTCATCGCCGCGGCCAATGCGGACCTCGAAGCGCCAGCCATTCTGGTTGGTGAAGGCGATGTCCGTTCCGCCCTTCTTCCTGGCATAGCTGCACGGATATTCGGTCGGCCGATCGGGAAAGACGATTTTTCCTTCCTTGCTCTCGAACACGGCCGAGGTGACCTGCGGATGGATCATGAGGATGCAATTGCGCTGCGGCAGGTCCGGCGTCGACAAGCCAAGCATCGCCAGCGGCGCGCCCGCGGCGGTCATAAGGACGATCATGTTCATCGCGGCGGCTGTCCCATGGAGGTGCTCCGCGATTTCGACGTGGCCGCCGATCGAATGGTTCACAACGAAAAAGGCCGGATCGTCGATCCGGCCTTTCGATTGTTGCATCTTGCGATGCGCTTACTTCGCCTGCGCAAGGCCTTCCTTCTTCAGCGCCTCCTGGACCTGCGGCCGCGCCGCGACGCGAGCCTTGTAGGCGGTCAGGTTCGGCATGGCCGAGAGGTCGAACTTCATCCGATCGCCCCAGGTCAGCATCGTAAAGAGATAGCCGTCGGCCACCGTGAACTGCTTTCCCATGAGGTAGTCGCGGCCGGCGAGCTGGCTGTCGATGTATGTCAGCTTGCCCATGACGCGGTCCTTGAAGAAGGCCTTGGCCTCGTCGTTCAGCGCCGGCGCGAACAGCGGTCCGAAGCTCTTGTGCACCTCCGAGGTGAGGAAGTTCAGCCATTCGAGCAGCTTGTAGCGCTCGGAGCTGCCGTGAGCTGGCGCCAGCGCCTTGGCCGAAGCCTGGTCGGCGATCATCTGGACAATGACCGGGCCTTCGGTCACGATCTCGCCGCTGTCGAGGCCCAGCGCAGGGACCTGGCCCTTCGGGTTCAGCTTCAGATAATCCTCACCATTTTCGAGCTTCTTGGCCCGGATATCGACCTTGACCAGCTCATAGGGCAGGCCGGCTTCCAGGAGCGCGATGTGGGGGGACAAGGAGCAGGCGCCGGGCGAGTAATAGAGTTTCATGGAATTTCTTTCTCTTGACGCTTGGTTGGGGCGAAGGAACGCCTACATGCATTTGCATCCAATAGTCAAGATTGATGCAGGTGCATTGAGTGAGGTAAGAGACGGAACGACGAGCTTGAGCGGGACCATGAAACGCAAACCATCGACCGAGGCAACTTCGGCCTGGATCCGCCTGATGCGGGTGCAGAGCCGCGTGCTCGATTGCGTCGAGCAGGACTTGAAGAAGGCGGGGTTCCCGCCGCTGGCCTGGTACGACGCGCTGCTCGAATTGTCGCGGGCGCCCTCGGGTGAGCTGCGGCCGGTGGAACTCGAGCGGCAAATGCTGATCCCGCAATACTCCACCTCGCGCCTGATCGACCGCCTGGTCGACGAGGGACTCGCCTCCCGGCGCGAATGCAAGATCGACAAGCGCGGCCAGTTCGTGGAGATCACGGAAGCCGGCCGCGAGTTGCAGAAGCGGATGTGGGGCGCCTATTCGGCCGCGATCGAAAAGTATGTCGGCTCGAAACTGTCCGACGCGGATGCCGTCAAGCTCAGCGGTCTGCTCGACCGTCTCGGCTGCTCGTGCGGCGAGATGAAACTGCCGCCCGTCCACGTCAACGAAACCACGCCGTCGCGATGATCGTGCGGCACACCAGCTCGTCCGTGCACCCCCTGGGTTCGCGGACCACCCCATCACCCGCGCGCCTTCGATCGAAGCGCCCTTTTTGATTAGAGTTTGATATGGCGCGAGACCAGATCGATATGACGCCGCTGCAGTCGCGCGACGAGCTCGTCGCGTGGTTCGAGGCCGGCTGCAAGGACCCGTCCGAATTCCGCATGGGCACCGAGCACGAGAAGACACCGTTCACGCTCGAAGGCCACCGTCCGGTGCCTTACGAGGGCGCGCGGGGCATCGGCGCGCTGCTCGAAGGCATGAAGCTCCTGCTCGGCTGGGAGCCGATCATGGAGAAGGGCAACATCATCGGCCTCTACGACGTCACCGGCGGCGGCGCGATCTCGCTCGAGCCCGGCGGACAGTTCGAGCTCTCCGGCGCGCCGGTCGAGAACGTGCACCAGACCCAGAGCGAGCTGATGGCGCATCTGGCGCAGGTGCGCGAGATCGCGACCCCGCTCGGCATCGGCTTCCTCGGGCTCGGCATGACGCCGTCCTGGTCGCGCGCCGACATCCCGGTGATGCCCAAGGGCCGCTACAAGATCATGACCAACTACATGCCGAAGGTCGGCCAATACGGCCTCGACATGATGTACCGGACCTGCACGGTGCAGACCAATCTCGACTTCTCCTCCGAAGCCGACATGGTCAAGAAGCTGCGCGTCTCGCTCGCGCTGCAGCCGGTCGCGACCGCGCTGTTTGCCAATTCGCCGTTCACCGAGGGCAAGCCGAACGGCTTCCTGTCGTTCCGCTCCGAGATCTGGCGCGACACCGACAATGCGCGTTCGGGCATGATGCCGTGGGCATTCGAGGACGGCATGGGTTTCGAGCGCTATGTCGACTACGCGCTCGACGTGCCCATGTATTTCGTCAAGCGCGACGAGGATTACATCGACGTCTCGGGCTCCTCGTTCCGCGCCTTTTTCGACGGCCGCAACAACAATCTGCCCGGCGAACGTCCGACGCTGTCGGACTGGGCCAACCATCTTTCGACGATCTTCCCGGAGGTGCGCCTCAAGCGCTATCTCGAGATGCGCGGCTCCGATGGTGGCCCGTGGGGCCGCCTGCCGGCGCTGTCGGCGTTCTGGGCCGGGCTGCTCTACGACGATGTGTCGCTCGATGCCGCGTGGGACCTCGTGAAGCACTGGACCGCACATGAGCGCCAGGCTCTGCGCGACGACGTGCCGCGGTTCGGCTTCAAGGCGCGGATCAAGGACCGCTATCTGTTCGAGATCGCCAAGGAATGCCTCGTTCTGGCCCATGCCGGCCTGCGCCGACGCGGCCAGATCGACCAGCTCGGCCGCGACGAAACCCGGCACCTGGAGCCGCTCGATCGCATTATCGATTCCGGCCGGACCCCGGCCGAGGAGATGCTGGAGAAGTTCAACGGCGCCTGGAACGGCTCCGTGGAACCGGCCTACGCGGAATACGCGTTCTAGGCCAGAGGCCGACGACCAGGACCTGAGCCGTTCATCGCCCATACAGGTTTGCGGCGATCAAATGACCGGCTGAAAAAACCTGAGCGCCGTCAATAACTCGAAAGCTGTTCCAATGGGGAAGGGCCGCCTGCGTGGGGCCGTCATGGCAAGCGTCGTGGCCTGCGCCACGTTGCTTGCGCTCGTGTTTGCGAGCGCGCCTGCGCGCGCCCAGACGGCGTTCGACCGGCCCGGCGGCGACTATTTCAGCTCGCCGGTGACGTCAGGTGACCCCGAGGATTGCGCGCTGCAGTGTGAGCGTGACCGCCGCTGCCGCTCCTGGAGCTTCAACTATCCCGACGTCGAAGGCGGCTCGGCAGTGTGCTGGCTCAAGAACACGGTGCCGCCGCGTGTCCCGGGCAGCTGCTGCATCTCCGGTGTGCGTGGCGCCGGCGTGATCGAGCCGCGGATCGAAGGCGTTGAAACGTCGATCGACCGCCCCGGCGGCGACTTGCGCAATTTCGAGATCAAGGACGGCGAAGGCGAAGAGGCCTGCAAGGCCGCCTGCATCGCGGACAACAAGTGCCGCGCCTTCACCTATTCCCGTCCCGGCTACACCGGGCGTGAAGCGCGCTGCTTCCTGAAAAAGGAAATCAAGCCGCCGCGCCGCAAGGCGGGCTTCACGTCGGGCGTGGTCAGATAGCGCGCTGCGAATCCGGCGACCCGCTCCTCAATTCGCCGCCGACACCAGCCTGTCCCCGCACGCATTCGCGTAGAACTTGCCGCCGCATTGGCGCTTGATGGCGGCGCAGCGCACCGCGGGAGACGCATTTTCCGGAACGCTGAAGCCGCAGCTCAGGCCATCGGCACTGCGGCCGGTCTTGCCGGCGGCGAAGGCGGCGCTGGACGCGGTGATGCAGACGACGAGGAAGGCCGCGGCGGCGATTTCGATCAGCAGTCTCATGGACGTTTCCTCCACACTGATGGCTGAATCGGCCCTCAATCTAGCACCGAATCCGCATCTCTCCGTACGCTTCCGGGTTCCCAAATCGGCCCGTTCCTTGCATAAATTTACGCCAGCGCAGTGCACGGCCGCGCCAGCGATGGTTCCGGTGCAGGGGCAAGACGCGTAGAGTTAGTGGTGTTCTCGCGACCAGGAAGTGACGGCCTTGCAAGATCAATCGTTCCAGCCAAGTTTGCCGGCCTCCAGCCAGCCCATCGACGAGCTCGCGCTGGCTGACGTCAAGGGCGCGATCCTGGCGAAGCTGCGCCTTGCCATCGGCAAGGATGCGGGCATGGCCACCAAGCACGACTGGTACCAGGCCGCAGCRCTCGCGCTGCGCGACCGCATCGTGCATCGCTGGCTCACGGCCGAGAAGCACAGCTACGATGCGGGACGCAAGCGCGTCTATTATCTCTCGCTCGAATTCCTGATCGGCCGCCTCTTCACCGACGCGCTGAACAACATGGGGCTGCTCAAGATCTTCGAGGTCGCGCTCGGCGATCTCGGCGTGTCGCTGCCTGAGCTCCGCAAATGCGAGCCGGATGCCGCGCTCGGCAATGGCGGCCTGGGGCGGCTCGCCGCCTGCTTCATGGAGAGCATGGCTACGCTCTCGATCCCCGCGATCGGCTACGGCATCCGCTACGATTACGGTCTGTTCCGCCAGATCATCAATCAGGGCTGGCAGCAGGAATATCCGGACGAATGGCTGAGCTTCGGCAATCCCTGGGAATTGCAGCGGCCCGAGGTGATCTATCACGTCCATTTCGGCGGTGGCGTCGAGCATGTCGACGACAAGGGCCGCGACCGCGCGATCTGGCATCCGGCCGAGACCGTGCAGGCGATCGCCTATGACACGCCGATCGTCGGCTGGCGCGGCCAGCACGTCAACGCGCTCCGCCTGTGGTCGGCACGCTCGCCCGATCCGTTGAAGCTCGACGCCTTCAACAAGGGCGACTATGTCAGCGCCAGCGCCGAGCAGTCGCGCGCGGAAGCGATCTGCAAGTTCCTCTATCCGAACGACGAGAGCCCGGCGGGCCGCGAGCTGCGGCTGCGCCAGGAGTATTTCTTCGTCTCCGCCTCGCTGCAGGACCTGGTCAATCGCCACCTGACCTCCGACGGCCAGCTTCGCAGCCTCGCGATGAAGGTCGCGGTCCAGCTCAACGACACGCATCCGAGCCTCGCCGTCACCGAGCTGATGCGCATCCTGGTCGACCTGCACAATTTCCGCTGGGACGAGGCCTGGAAGATCACGGTCGCGACGCTGTCCTACACCAACCACACGCTCTTGCCCGAGGCGTTGGAGACCTGGCCGGTCGAACTGTTCGAGCAGCTGTTGCCGCGCCATCTCGAGATCATCTACCGCATCAACGTGCAGCATCTCGCGCTGGCCGAAGCGCGCGCGCCCGGCGACATCGATTTCCGTGCCTCGGTTTCGCTGATCGACGAGAGGAGCGGACGCCGCGTGCGCATGGGCCAGCTCGCCTTCGTCGGCTCGCACCGCATCAACGGCGTCTCGGCGATGCATTCGGACCTGATGCGCGAGACCGTGTTCCACGATCTCAACCATCTCTATCCCGGCCGCATCACCAACAAGACCAACGGCATCACCTTCCGCCGCTGGCTGATGCTGGCGAATCCGAAGCTGACCGACCTGCTGCGCGAGACCTGCGGCGAAGCCGTGCTCGACGATCCAACCCAGCTCAGCCTGATCGAAGCCCGCGCCAGCGACGTCGAATTCCAGAAGAAGTTCCGCATCGTCAAGCTTCACAACAAGACCGCGCTGGCGCGCCTGATCGGCGAGCGGCTCGGCATCAAGGTCGATCCGACCGCGCTGTTCGACGTGCAGATCAAGCGCATTCACGAATACAAGCGCCAGCTCCTCAACATCATCGAGACGGTGGCGCTGTACCAGGCGATGAAGGACGATCCCAACGGCAACTGGGTGCCGCGGGTGAAGATCTTCGCCGGCAAGGCGGCGGCGAGCTACCGCTACGCAAAATTGATCATCAAGCTGGTCAACGACGTCGCGGACGTCGTCAACAACGATCCCGCGATCGGCGGCAAGCTCAAGGTCGTCTTCCTGCCCGACTACAATGTCAGCCTTGCGGAGGTGATCATTCCCGCGGCCGATTTGTCCGAGCAGATCTCGACCGCCGGCATGGAGGCCTCCGGCACCGGCAACATGAAGCTGTCACTGAACGGCGCTCTCACCATCGGCACGCTCGACGGCGCCAACATCGAGATCCGCGACCATGTCGGCGCGGAGAACATCGCGATCTTCGGCATGGAGGCCGGCGACGTGATGATCCGCCGCAAGCAGGGGCTGGATGCCTCCGACGTGATCCGCAATTCGCCAAAGCTCCAGCGCGCCATCAACGCGATCGGCACCGGCGAGTTCTCGCCCGGCGATCCCGGCCGCTTCGAATCCATCGCGCACGCGCTGCGCTATCTCGACCATTACATGGTCAGCGCCGATTTCGATTCCTATTACGAAGCGCAGCGCAGCGTCGACGCACGCTGGCAGGTGGCGCCGGCCTGGACGCGCGCCTCCATCCTCAATGTCGCGCGCATGGCCTGGTTCTCCTCGGACCGCACCATCCGCGAATATGCCGAGGAGATCTGGAACGTGCCGGTCAATCCGACCACGCCGTTGCTGCCGGATCTGCGCGACGTCGCGGGCTGATTTTCCGCAACGTGAAATCGGCGTTACCTGCGAGGTTATTGATTTGGCAGGATAGGCATCATATTACGGCTTGAGCTTTTTCTGGCCGGAGTCGATCGTGCCTGTCGGCGAGTATACGAGCCCGGATGGGCAGCTTCGATTGCTGGTCATATGTCCCGACGGGGACTGGACCCTGGGGTTCGATGGATTCTCCTGGCACACGCACGGCAGCATCCTTGCCAGTCTTTCAGGCAAGGACGAGGAAGCTGCCATCGGCGACTTCGTCGCCGATCTGATCAGCGGCAAGAGTATCATTGCGCTGAAGCGCATAGGAGGCTCCGTCGCGGATGCCTGGGTCACAGATGATCCGGCAGACGATGTGTTGAGTTCGCAGCAATATGGCCCTGGTGATGAGACTATGGAGTTTCGTCGTTGGGACGGAAGCTCAGTAGAGGTCTAATCCCATGCACGCCAAGCTCCCGCACCCGTTCGACGACGCCACCCGCATCACCGCCGGCGACTCCAGCTGGCAGGGGCACACCAGCGACGATTACTGGGCCTTTGTCGGCCCGTTCGGCGGCGCCACGGCCGCGACCATCCTGCGCGCGCTGATCGACCATCCGCAGCGCGCCGGCGATCCGCTGGCGCTGACCGTCAATTACTGCGCGCCGATCGCCAAGGGCCCGTTTGACTTGGACGTGCGGCTGGTGAAGGCCAATCGCTCCAGCCAGCACTGGAGCGTCGAACTGTCGCAGGGCGGCGGCGAGGTCGCGACGCTCGCCACCGCGGTGTTCGCCGAGCGCCGGCCGTCCTGGGAGCACAGGGTGGCGCAATATCCGGACGCCACGGCGTTCGAGGCAACGCTGCCCTTCCCCAAGATCTCGGCGTCCTGGGCCAACCAGTATGAATTCCGCTTCGTCGAGGGCGAGATGCGGATCGGCCCGCCGCAGGCCGAGCTCGCTGGCACCTATTCCAAGCTCTGGATCGGCGACCGCACGCCGCGCAAGCTCGACATGCTGTCGCTGATGTCGATGTCGGACGCCTTCTTCGGCCGCATCTTCCACGCCCGGCGCGAGCTGGTGCCGTTCGGCACGGTGTCGCTGACGACGTATTTTCACACCGACAGCGAAGAGCTCGCCGCCGAGGACATCACGCGCGTGCTCGCGACGGCCGATTCGAAGATCATGCACAAGAGCTACGCCGATCAGAACGCCGAGCTGTGGTCGCCGAACGGCAGGCTGCTCGCGACCACGACGCAGATTGCGTATTTCAAGGCGTAGGTGCTCTTCCCCTCTCCCCTTGTGGGAGAGGGTGGCTCGTCGCGAAGCGACGAGACGGGTGWGGGGTATCTCTCCGCGAGCGCTTCTCTTGCAGTTGAACGCGCGGATACAACCCCTCATCCGGCGCTTCGCGCCACCTTCTCCCACAAGGGGAGGAGGAAGAAACAAAAAGGGCGGCCTCGCGGCCGCCCTTTTGCCTTGAAGACAGAGCGAGCGATTACTCCGCCGCGAGCTTCACGTCCGGCGCGGCTGCGCGCACTTCGGCGTCGACCTGGGCTTCGAACTTGGCAAAGTTCTTCTGGAACATGCCGACCAGCGCGCGGGCGGTCTTGTCGAACTCGTCCTTGTCCTTCCAGGTGTTGACCGGATTGAGGATCTCGGCCGGCACGCCCGGCAGCGCGGTCGGGACCGCGAAGCCGAAATATTTGTCGGTGCGGAATTCGACGTTGCGAAGCGAGCCGTCGAGCGCGGCGGTGAGCAGCGCGCGCGTCACCTTGATCGGCATGCGCGAGCCTGTGCCATACTTGCCGCCGGTCCAGCCGGTGTTGACCAGCCAGCAATCGACATTGTGCTGGGCGATGAGGTCGCGCAGCATGTTGCCATAGACGCTGGGGTCGAGCGGCAGGAAGGGCGAACCGAAGCAGGTGGAGAATTCCGGCTGCGGCTCGTTGCCGAGACCGCGCTCGGTACCGGCAACCTTGGCGGTGTAGCCGGAGAGGAAGTGATACATCGCCTGCGCCGGCGAAAGCTTTGCGATCGGCGGCAGCACGCCGAAGGCGTCGGCGGCCAGCATCACCACGTTCTTCGGCTGCGGCGCGCGGCCGGTGCGCGAAGCGTTCGGGATGAAGTCGAGCGGATAGGCCGAGCGCGTGTTCTCGGTCTTGGAGCCGTCGTCGAAATCGACAACGCGGGTGTCTTCGTCGAGCACGCAGTTTTCGAGCACCGCGCCGAAGCGGGTCGAGGCGGCGTAGATCTGAGGCTCGGCCTCCTGCGACAGCTTGATGCACTTGGCATAGCAGCCGCCTTCGAAGTTGAACACGCCGTTCGGGCCCCAGCCGTGCTCGTCGTCGCCGATCAGCGTGCGGTTCGGATCGGCCGAYAGCGTGGTCTTGCCGGTGCCTGATAGCCCGAAGAAGATCGCGGTGTCGCCATTGGCGCCGACATTGGCCGAGCAGTGCATCGGCATCACGCCGCGCTCGGGCAGGTAGTAGTTCAGCGTGGTGAAGACCGACTTCTTCATCTCGCCGGCATAATAAGACCCGCCGATCAGGACGATCTTGCGGGCGAAATCGATCGCGACGACATTCTCCGACTTGCAGCCGTGGCGTTTCGGATCGGCGCGGAAGCTTGGCATGTCGATGATGGTGAGCTCCGGCGTGAAGCTCGGCAGCTCGACCGCCTCGGGGCGGATCAACAGCGTACGGATGAACAGCGAGTGCCAGGCGAGCTCGGTGAACACGCGGGTCTTGATCCGGTAGGCCGGATCGGCGCCGCCATAGAGGTCCTGCGCGAACAGGCTCTTGCCTTCAGCGTGCTTGAGGAAGTCCTGGTAGAGCGTCTCGAACTGCTCGGCGGTGATCGACTGGTTGCCGGCCCACCACATCTTCTTGTCGGTGGTGGCGTCACGCACCGTGAACTTGTCCTTCGGGCTGCGGCCGGTGAACTCACCGGTGTCGGCGCAAAGCGAACCGTCTGCCGACAGCACCGCCTCGCCCGCAGAAAGTGAGTATTGATAGAGTTGCGGCGCGCCGAGGTTCCAGTGAACCCGTTTGAGATTCTTTAAGCCGAATTTGTCGGCACCGAAGGCACCGTTGCGCACGCCCGTCTCTTGCACGAAAAATCCTCCTAGAACCCGCGACACTCAGCGCGATCAAGCTTTGGCGCCATCGCAGTCACCGTGAATTATAGGCCGTCCGGCCTCGGTTGAACGACGTAATAATGGTGAACGCTGGCGTTGCCAAGCCGATCTCGCAGGATTTGGTTTATTCAAGGACCGCGCCAAATGCCGCGCATGTCAGCTCTGAGCGAGCGTATCAAAAAAATACGAATGATCGCGCAACCAAATGCGCAATTCCGCGTTTCCTGTGGTTATTGCGACGCACAATCGCAGGACCGTCCTATCGTACCTCGCCTTCGCCGATGAGCGCGAACGGCCCCCACATCGCGGGATAGGCGTTGCGCGGTGACGAGGTGTCATCGACGTACGTTAACATCGCGCGGCGCAAGGCTTCGGCACGGCCGATTTTTGGTTCGTTCTTGAGCAGTTCGAAAGTCGACGTGGTCAAGCGGGTGGCAGCTTCCGAATCCACGGCCCAATGCGAGACCAGCAGCGCACGTGCACCCGCGTAGAAGAACGAGCGCGCCAGCCCCGACAGGGCCTCGGCGCCGGGCTTGTCGCCGGCGATGGTGTTGCAGGCCGACAGCACAACCCAATCCGCGTTAAGCTTGAGCTGAGCGACTTCACTTGCCGTGAGCAAGCCGTCATCCAGCTCCGTCGGCCGATCGGGAATGGAGAGTGCAAGCGAGGGCTCGCCCAATCCCTTGATATCGCCGGCCACGAGACCGTGGGTGGCAAAGTAGATGATGCTGTATTGAGCAAGCGCTGCACGCTTCAGCGTCGTTTCGCTGGCATCGCGGCCGAGATGGATGTCGGCCTCGGCCGCGCCGACATCCTTTGCTACCGCGTTCAACTCGTCCGCGGTATCCGGCAGTTGCGGCAGCGCCTGCGCAAGCCGCGCGCGATCGACGCCGGCACCGCGCCAAAAATCGCTATAGGCAATTGTTGCAATGTTGCGTGCAGCGACCTTGCCGCTTGCCGCGCGACGATCGGCCGGCCCTTCCAGCGCGGGATTGAACACGGGATCGCCAAAGCCGGTCATCGGCTTCACGCCCTGCTCCCGGCGCGCGACGGCACGCAGCGATTTCAGGCTGACCACCGAGGGCAGCACCGACACCGCCTGACGCCGCAACAGCCAGGCGGCGCTGCGATAGCCTTCGAGCGTGTCCGGGATCGCAGCTTGCGGCGTTTCCGTGACGAGCAGATGAAACGGCAACGCCGTCAGCGCGGCCGACGGCACCACCAGCAGGTTGCGCTTGTCCTTCGTCAGCCCTTCGACCGGGCCGAGAAGCGCGACATAAAGCTCGTTGGCGAGCCCGAGGTCGAACAACCCTGATTTGCCGGAGGCATCACGCGCCTTGCCGACATCGAGCCCCTTGCGGAAGGCAGTCACCTTCTGCGTCAGCGCGTCCGCGCCGAGCGGAATCTCCTTCCAGTCGACGCCTTCGCGCGTGATCGCGACGACATAGCTCTGCTTGTCGACGACGGAGTAGAGCACCATCGCCTCGTCGGGCGACAGCAAGGGCTGGATATCCTTGACCGCCAGCGGCAGGGGGTTGGAGAGCGACGCATAATCGGGAAACTCGACCGCGAGCGTCTTCTGCAAGCCCGTGCGCTCGTTCGCTATCGTCGCGATCCGCACCCGGCTGCGCTGCTCGGCCGCGACGTCGCGCTGGGCCGGTTGCTTCGACACCGCGGCGATGATCGCCTTGTCGAGCGCCTCGGACTCGGCCGCAAGATCCTGGTCCCGGCGCACGAGCTCGGCCAGCCGGTCGCTGCCGGCAGCAAGGCGCACGGCCAGCTTGTTCACGGCGGACGCGGCGGAGGATTGCGTGCCGCGCTGGATCGCGGCGAGCGCCTCGTCCAGCGCCCTGTCGTCAGGCAGCAGATATTGCTGCCGCGCGGCGAACAGAACCGGCAGCACGACGCGCAGTTGCGCGCGATTGGTCGCAAGCGTCTTTTCCGCGAGCGGCAGCGCATCGGCATTCCGCCCGGAGACGTAGAGGAAATAGGCGAGATTGCTGGTCGAGGTCGTAACGTCCGGATGATCGGGACCGAGCGCACGTTCGCGGATCGACAGCGCACGGCGATAGAGCGGCTTCGCATCGGCATAGCGCTGCTGGTGCTCGTAGAGACCGGCGAGATTGTTCAGCGAGCGCGCGACGTCGGGATGGTCCGGTCCCAGCACCTTTTCGCGGATCGCGAGCGAGCGCCGGATCGGCGCCTCGGCATCCGCATCGCGGTTGAGGTCGCGATCGAGCTGGCCGAGATTGTTCAGGAGCGTCGCGACCGCCGGATGCTCGGGGCCACCGGCCTTCTGGTAGATCGCGAGCGCGCGCTGAAACAACGGCTCGGCTTCGGCCTGACGCTGCTGCTTGACATAGTATGTGGCGAGATTGTTGAGGGACTGACCGACGTCGGGATGCTCGCGCGACAGCGCCTTCTCGCGCACGGCGAGCGCACGCTTGAACAGCGGCTCGGCCTCTGCAAGGCGGCTCTGCCTCTGATAGAGCGCGGCGAGGTTGTTCAGCACCGGTGCGATCTCGACACTGTCGAGACCGGTCCCCTTCTCCATCAGTGCAATGGCGCGCTTGTAGAGCGGCTCGGCCTGGTCGTCGTGACCCTGGTCGGCGTAGATCTGCGCGAGGTTGTTGAGCGCGCCCGCGAGATCACGATTGTTGGTGGTCTTCTCGAGAGACGCCACCATGGCCTGCGCCAGCGGCAGCGCCTCCGAATATTTACCTGCACTTCGGAGTGCGTTGATCCGCGCGCTCTCCGCGGCGAGACCCTTCTGGGCAAAGCTGGGCGTGGCAAGCGATGCGGTGATCGCGAGCGCCAAACCCGCAACCAGCGTCAAACGACGGCGTGTCATGAACCCTCTCGCTGCCGACTTCGAACCATTACGGTCTTGGGTCGCAGCGATGGGGGGCGGCGTTCAATTTGTTGCGCGCTAGTCCACCTTCGCGCGCGCTTCGCCAGCGAGGCGGACCAGCATCTTGCGCAGCGCCGTGCCGTCAGTCACCCGCTCCGGGAAGTCCAGCCTTAGCGCAGTCTGGCCATCCTGCATGTCGAGGCCTTCGGGGTCGCAGCCGGTGCAGCGCCAGTCGCCCTCCGCCGCGCCGAGGAGTTTTGTTGCATAGAGGCCCATGGCGTCGCGGTGGTCGGCATTCATGTGCGCGACCGCCCCCTCCTCTGCCGCCAGCAGATCCTCGGCACCTGTTAGGTCCGTCAGGAACTGCTTGGGCTTGAGATCGACGATGCGGCCGAAGYCGGCGACCAGATGGGTTCCCGTGGGCCGAATTCTGAAGAAGGAGAAATCCTTAAACGAAACAAAGGCTTCGGCCGATGGATGGGCATTGAGATACCGCCGCTGGAGTAGATCCTTGTCGGCATCGGCCTGTTCCGCCCGACCGGACAGCATGATTCGGGCGCCCTCCAGCGGATCGCCGGCCGCGCGCTCGTCCAGCATCAGGGAGACCCGGTGATCCGCCAGGATGTTCCTGGTGTGCACGGCCAGGCCCGAGATCAGCAGGATCGGCGAGCCGTCGGGGTGGCTCGCCAGATTGACGAGGGAGCAATAGGGATCGCCGCTGCCGGCCATCAGCGTTGCCAGCGCGCCCTGGCGCGAGCGCCTGAGCAGCGATTTGGCGAGCTTTCCGGGGTCGAAATCAAGGGTCGGGTGCATCGGCTTTCTCGGGTCAGGTGGTTGCAAGGGAGGTCTTTTTTCGGGTAAACGGGGGTCAGGTTAAGGGTCGAAACGCGGCGAATCTGCTGCGCTTCGTGGAACTTGGTCACACTTCAGCCCAGCTTGCATTGCTCGGTGACAAGGTTCGACCGCCGAATTCGGCACCCGTGTATGCGGCGCATCAGTGAATTGCTCGCCGTTTCAAGCCACGACCCAAACGGAAAGCAGAAAGCAGAGGCTCATGCCCACAATCGCTTTGGTCGACGACGACCGCAACATTCTCACATCCGTCTCGATCGCGCTGGAGGCCGAAGGCTATCGCATCATGACTTACACCGACGGCGCCTCCGCGCTCGACGGCTTCCGCACCACCCAGCCCGATCTTGCCATCCTCGACATCAAGATGCCGCGCATGGACGGCATGGAAACGCTGCGCCGGCTGCGGCAGAAATCCGACCTGCCGGTGATCTTCCTGACCTCCAAGGACGAAGAGATCGACGAACTGTTCGGCCTCAAGATGGGCGCCGACGACTTCATCCGCAAACCSTTCTCGCAGCGCCTGCTGGTCGAGCGCGTCAAGGCYGTGCTGCGCCGCTCKGCGCCGAAGGACCCGACCGTCGCGCCGAAGGAGAACRATGCCAAGGCGCTCGACCGCGGCCTGCTGCGCATGGACCCCGAACGGCACACCTGCACCTGGAAGAACGAGCCGGTGACGCTGACCGTCACCGAATTCCTGATCCTCCAGGCGCTGGCAACCCGGCCCGGCGTGGTGAAGAGCCGCAACGCGCTGATGGACGCCGCCTATGACGACCAGGTCTATGTCGACGACCGCACCATCGACAGCCACATCAAGCGGCTGCGCAAGAAGTTCAAGGTGACCGACAACGAGTTCGAGATGATCGAGACGCTCTACGGCGTCGGCTACCGCTTCAAGGAAGCCTGAGGCTCACGCGCCTTCACGAAAGACTGAGAGCATCGCCGGTTCTCGTTCCATCGGGACCGGGATGGCTCTAGGATGCGGGGACCCTTCGCACGAGATGTCCTAACGCGGGCGTAAGCATTGCTTGACCGAACGCAGCCTGACGAGAACCAGAATGCCGGGGATATCGCATCCGACGGCGTACCGGAGCACGTCGCCGACGACAAGCCGGCCGCGCAAGGTTGGCGGCCGTTCTCCTGGCTGACGCGTGCCGGTCAGTATTTCTTCGCGCTCTCCTTCTCGAGCCTGACCCGCCGCATCGTCTCGCTCAACCTCGCCGGCCTCGTCGCGCTGGTCGCGAGCATTCTCTATCTCTCGCAGTTCCGCGCCGGCCTGATCGACGCGCGTGCGCAGAGTCTGCTGGTGCAGGCCGAGATCATCGCCGGTGCCATCGGAGCGTCGGCGACCGTGCAGACCAACGCGATCACGGTCGATCCTGACCGCCTGCTCGATCTGAAGCTCGGCGACAGCTACGGCGAATCCGACGATTATTCGGCGCTGAACTTCCCGATCAGCCCGGAGCGCGTGGCCCCCGTGCTGCGCACGCTGATCTCGCCGACCAAGACGCGGGCGCGGATATTCGACCCCAACGGGACGGTGCTG
Organism: Bradyrhizobium sp. P3_C3; assembly: GCF_056402655.1. Classification (NCBI taxonomy): domain Bacteria; kingdom Pseudomonadati; phylum Pseudomonadota; class Alphaproteobacteria; order Hyphomicrobiales; family Nitrobacteraceae; genus Bradyrhizobium; species Bradyrhizobium sp. P3_C3. The sequence continues at coordinate 300,095 of NZ_JBFUGY010000002.1, forward strand.
CTCGACAGCCGCGACCTCGAGAACGTGCTGATCTTCCCGTTGCCGCCGCCATCGCAGAAGCCCGGCGTGATCGAGCGCGGCCTGACCTCGGTGCGCCTCTGGATCAACCGCGGTGACCTGCCGCTGTATCGCGAGCTCGGGCGCGAGAACGGCAATGGCTATTCGGAAGTGAGCGACGCGCTCCAGGGCCAGAAGCGTTCGATGGTGCGGGTCAATTCGCGCGGCGAGGTGATCGTTTCGGTCGCAGTCCCCGTGCTGCGCTCGCGCGCCATCCACGGCGCCCTGATGCTGTCGACGCAGGGCGACGACATCGACCAGATGGTCACCGCCGAGCGCCTGGCGATCCTGAAGGTCGGCGGCGTCGCTGCCGCGGTCATGATCATGCTGTCGCTGCTGCTCGCCAGCACGATCGCAGGCCCGGTGCGCCGGCTCGCCGACAGCGCCGAGCGCGTCCGCCGCCGCATCAAGGCGCGCATCGAGATTCCCGACTTCACCCGGCGCCGCGACGAAATCGGTCACCTGTCCGGCGCGCTGCGCGACATGACCAGCGCGCTCTACAGCCGCATCGAGGCGATCGAGATGTTCGCCGCCGATGTCGCGCATGAACTGAAGAACCCGCTGACCTCGCTTCGCTCCGCGGTCGAGACGCTGCCGCTGGCGCGCAACGAGACCAGCCGCGCGCGCCTGCTCGAGGTGATCGAGCATGACGTCAAGCGGCTCGACCGCCTCATCTCCGACATCTCCGACGCCAGCCGCCTCGACGCCGAATTGCAGCGCCAGGATGCGGTCCGAGTCGACCTGCGCCGCCTGCTGACGACGCTCGTATCCGTCGCCAATGAAACCAAGCTCGGCCATGACGTCGCGGTCGAAACGCGCTTCGAAGGCCGCGGCGCGACCGACGCGTTCTCCGTGACGGGCCACGATTCACGGCTCGGGCAGGTGGTCTCCAACCTGCTCTCCAACGCGCAGTCGTTCTCCGAGCCCGGCAGCAAGGTGCGCCTCACCTGCCGCCGTGTCCGCTCCGAGATCGAGATCGTGGTCGACGACGACGGTCCCGGCATCCGCGACGACGCGCTGGAGCGCATCTTCGAGCGCTTCTACACCGACCGTCCGCACCAGGGCTTTGGCCAGAACTCCGGCCTCGGCCTGTCGATCTCCAAGCAGATCGTCGATGCCCATGGCGGACGCATCTGGGCCGAGAACCGCCCGGGCCCGGCGGACGAGGACGGAGCGCCTACGGTTGTCGGCGCGCGTTTCGTGGTGAGGCTGCCGGCGCTATGAGCGGCGGTGGCCCCAGCGTTCACGCCTCCGCAGTCAAGGTCGGGACTCTGGCGGTGCTGATCCGCGGGCCCTCAGGCTCCGGCAAGTCGCGCCTTGCCTTCGATTTGATCATGGCGGGACGCGCCGGCGTGGTCGAAAGGGCCGTTCTGGTCGGCGATGACCGTGTCCATCTGGCGACAGTCGGCGATGAAATTGAAGTCCGCCCCGCGCCGCTGCTGGCCGGCCTGATCGAGATTCGGGGACTGGGAATCCGCCGCTGCGACTTCGTGGAGCATGCGACCGTCGGCCTCGTGGTCGATCTGGACGCCGCCGACGCAGAACGGCTGCCTGCGGCGGAATCGCTGAAAACTAGCATTTTCGGTGTCGAAATACCGCGAATCCCCGTCGGGCGCGACTATTCGCCCCTCCCTTTGGTTGTTGCGGCCTTGACCACTACCAAGAGTTCATCTTCCGTTAACCCTTCAGGCGATTGTTTGAAGGGAAATGGTAACCATATGAACCCCACTATCGCGACCGAATAGACCGGCGCAGCTCCCCTCATCCATCCGTCTAGTTTCAGGGAGATACGCAACATCCCCTCTTGCGCGGGGGCTCTGGATGGTCAAAGTGGCGCGTTCGTGCGGTGCACCAAAAGCGCCCGCGAGGAGTTTTCCGATGATTGGTCTAGTACTTGTGACCCACGGGCGCCTTGCCGACGAATTCAAGGCAGCGCTTGAGCATGTCATGGGCCCACAAAAGCAAATCGAAGCGATCACGATCGGTGCCGAAGATGATTCCGATCTCTGCCGAAGCGACATCATCGAGGCGGTCAACCGCGTCGATTCCGGCGACGGCGTCGCGATTCTCACCGACATGTTCGGCGGCACGCCGTCGAACCTTGCAATATCCTGCATGAGCCGGCCGAAGGTCGAGGTGCTCGCGGGCATCAACCTTCCCATGCTGGTGAAGCTTGCCAAGGTGCGCGAGGAGCGTCCGCTGCCCGACGCGATCGCGATGGCCCAGGAAGCGGGTCGCAAATACGTCACCATTGCCAGCCGCGTGCTCGCCGGCAAATGAGCGACGACGCGCCGCTCGGAAACCAGGCCGGGACAGGCGTGCCGGCGGGAGCCATTTCCAAAGACCTCCTGATCATCAACAAGCGCGGCCTGCACGCCCGCGCCTCGGCGAAATTCGTCCAGGCGGTGGAGCGCTTCAACGCGCAGGTGTGGGTGACGCGCGGCGGCGAGACCGTCGGCGGCACCTCGATCATGGGCCTGATGATGCTGGCCGCAGGACCGGGCACGACGATCACGGTCGCCGCCGCCGGTGACGATGCCCAGGCTGCGCTTGCGGCGATTACCGAGCTCGTTGAGAGCAAGTTCAACGAGGAAGGGATCTGAGCCACGCGCTCGGTGCCGTAGGGTGGGCAAAGGCGCGTAGCGCCGTGCCCACCATCTCGCGACAATCGCCATAGAAGTGGTGGGCACGCTTCCGCCGTCGCTCTTCGAGCTATGGCGGACAAGTCGCTTTGCCCACCCTACGACAGCTCGGTCACTTCGCCGGCGGCGCGATGTAGATATTCCAGCTCATCGACGGGCCGGCCTTGCCGTGGGTGAAGCGGCGCGTCGTCATCACGATGCGCTCGGCGTTCGGCGCGATCTCCGAGACCCATTTCTCGAACGCCGGCAGGCGGCCATCGGTTGGATCGAACACGCCGATGAAACCATACTTCTTGGCATCCTCGCGCGACGTCAGCCCGGAATCCCAGGCTTCGAGCGGCATCAACGCGGCCGGATGATCGGGGCTGTAGAACACCATCGGCTGGATCGACTCCATGGTGCCGGCGACGACCGCCCAGCGCGAGCCGAAACGCGTGTGCCAGGCCTGCGTCAATTCATGCGCCAACTCCGAGCGCGCGCCGTAGGTCGCCGTATTGCTGGCATTGGCCGCCATCTCGCGCGCGGCGATCCAGGGCGAGGCGGCGAGCGTGGCGACGCTGAGCACGAGCCAGATCACGGCGATGTTGAACAGGGCCGCACTCTGCACCCGCAGCGCCGGGATCGCGACCAGCGCCAAGGGCACCAGGAAGAACAGCGAGATGCCCCAATCGGTCTTCATGTAGATGCTGAAGGCCAGCGCGCCGAGCGGCGGGCCGACCGCGACGATGATCTGGATGATCCAGACGTTCAACGCCTGCGCAACATTGACGCCGGGATTGGCGCCACGCCCCCAGGCGCGCGTGACGATGCGTAACGGTGCGCGCAGCAGCAGCGTGAACCAATGCGGCACCAGCGCCATTGCGAGAGCGGCCAGCGCCACCGGCAACGCCAGCAGCGCCAAATTATGCAGGGCGTAGCCCGCCACGAGCTGATGGACCTGGCGGCTGTCATCGAGGCTGTAGGTATCGCCGGCATAGGTCAGCGGCACGAAATGCACGCCCGCAAGCCAGACGATGTGCGGGATCATCGCCACCACCATGGTCACGATCGCGACCCACGGCGCCGGCGACAGCAGGAATCGCAGCCGGTCGGGATGGATCAGCGCGGCAAGGCCGATGGCACCGATCATGGTCAGCACCCAGTATTTGGTCATCAGCGCCAGCGCGCCGGCGAGCCCGAACCAGATACCGGACTGCCAGGTCCGCTTCTCGAAGGCGTTGAGATAGGCGAGCACGAGCAGCGGCAGCGTGACGAGCTGGAGCAGGTCGGGGTTGTACTTGAAACCCTTGAAATTGAAGATCGGGTAGAGCGCGACCATCACCACGACCAGGAACGCGCGCCGCGCGTCCACGACGCGCAAGCTCAGCAGCCAGCAGATCACCATGCCGACGCCGACGGTCGCCATCGCCAGCGCATAGGTCGCCCAGTCCGCCGCCGGGAACACCTTGAACCAGAGGCCGGCGACCCAGCCCGACAGCGGCGGGTGCTTGCCGTAGCCCCACAGGAACTCCTGGCCCCAGCCATAGGCTTCTGCGACGTCCATGTGAACGTCCTGCGCTGCCTTGAGATTGATCAGGATGAAGGTCCAGAGCACCGCATGCAGGATGGCGAGCTGGATCACCAGCCAGAGCCGCGCTTCGGGCCGGATCGCGCAGGCAACCAGCCAGGCCCGGAAGCGGTTAAGGCTCACCCGGGCTTTTACGCGTGTTCGGGCGGAGGGGATCGAGGTCGTGGACATGAGCCTGGACATGGGCCGTTGCGTAGCGCGTTTTGGGCCCTCGTGGAATCAGCTTGGCGTGAAGAAAGGCCCTGAAAATACAGCAATATGGTTGCCGCACGGGGATGTGAGTGGTATCCCGCGCCCATGACGACCGTCCCCATTTCGAACATCCGCAACTTCTCCATCGTCGCCCATATCGACCATGGCAAGTCGACGCTGGCCGACCGCCTGATCCAGATGACCGGCGGCCTCACTGACCGTGAAATGGCGGGCAAGGAGCAGGTGCTCGATTCCATGGACATCGAGCGCGAGCGCGGCATCACCATCAAGGCGCAGACGGTGCGCCTCGCCTACCACGCCAAGGACGGCAAGGATTACATCTTCAACCTGATGGACACGCCCGGCCATGTCGACTTCGCCTACGAAGTCTCGCGGTCGCTGGCGGCCTGCGAGGGTTCCCTGCTGGTGGTCGACGCCAGCCAGGGCGTCGAAGCGCAGACGCTCGCCAACGTCTATCAGGCGCTCGACAACAACCACGAGATCGTCCCGGTCCTGAACAAGGTCGACCTTCCCGCGGCCGAACCCGAGAAGATCAAGCAGCAGATCGAGGACGTCATCGGCATCGATGCCTCCGACGCCGTGATGATCTCGGCCAAGACCGGCCTCGGCGTCCCCGACGTGCTGGAAGCCATCGTCACCCGCCTGCCGCCGCCGAAGGGCGACCGCGACGCGACCTTGAAGGCCCTCTTGGTCGACAGCTGGTACGACGTCTATCTCGGCGTGGTCGTGCTGATCCGCGTGGTCGACGGCGTCATGAAGAAGAACCAGCGCATCCGCATGATGGGCACAGGCGCGGCGTATGACGTCGAGCGCGTCGGCTTCTTCACCCCGAAGATGGAGCAGGTCGACGAGCTCGGCCCCGGCGAGATAGGCTTCATCACCGCGGCGATCAAGGAAGTCGCCGACACCCGCGTCGGCGACACCATCACCGACGACCGGAAGCCGGTCACCGAAATGCTGCCGGGCTTCAAGCCGGCGATCCCGGTGGTGTTCTGCGGCCTGTTCCCGGCCGACGCCAATGACTTCGAAACGCTGCGCGGGGCGATGGGCAAGCTGCGCCTCAACGACGCGAGCTTCTCCTACGAGATGGAAACCTCGGCTGCGCTGGGCTTCGGCTTCCGCTGCGGCTTCCTCGGGCTATTGCACCTCGAGATTATCCAGGAGCGGCTTTCGCGCGAGTTCGACCTCAACCTGATCGCGACCGCGCCAAGCGTGATCTACAAGATGCACCTGACCGACGGCCAGGAGATCTCGATCCACAATCCCGTCGACATGCCCGACGTGGTCAAGATCGCCGATATCGAGGAGCCCTGGATCGAGGCCACCATCCTCACTCCCGACGAATATCTCGGCAGCGTGTTGAAGCTGTGCCAGGACCGCCGCGGCGCGCAGAAGGAGCTGACCTATGTCGGCTCCCGCGCCATGGTGAAGTACGATCTGCCGCTCAACGAAGTCGTGTTCGACTTCTACGACCGCCTGAAATCGGTCTCGAAAGGCTACGCCTCGTTCGACTATCACCTGACCGACTACAAGGTGGCCGATCTCGTCAAGATGCAGATCCTGGTCAACAACGAGCCGGTCGACGCGCTGTCGATGCTGGTGCATCGCACCCGCGCGGAGGGGCGCGGCCGCGCGATGGTCGAGAAGATGAAGGAGCTGATCCCGCCGCACATGTTCCAGATCCCGATCCAGGCGGCGATCGGCGGCAAGGTGATCGCGCGCGAGACGGTGCGCGCCCTGCGCAAGGACGTCACCGCGAAGTGCTACGGCGGCGACATCACGCGTAAGCGGAAACTTCTGGAGAAGCAGAAGGAAGGCAAGAAGAAGATGCGGCAGTTCGGCAAGGTCGACATCCCGCAGGAAGCCTTCATTGCCGCGCTGAAGGTGGATAGCTGAGGCGAGTGCTCGGGCCACTCCGGACCTGACGAGATTGGGGTCCGGCCCGGATATCGGGGCCGAAAACAAAATTCGCGAAAACAACCCCATGCACCGTAGCCGGGCCCTTGTCGGCATTGGGCTTTTTCGATTTTACGAAATCGATTTGACCCGTCGGGCAAAACAGGGGCATGATGATATCATGGCAGCGGGTGTGCAGCAGGCGTCCATCAGGACGCACCTTCTCTGCCGCCGACCGATTGGCAACCTCTGAATTCGATATCCAGGCGCCACGTCGGTGACGGCTTGCGTCGGCTACTGGCCCGTCAACCGACCTGCCAGGCGTTTGTCCTCGAAGACTGCTTTTGACCCTAAGCGGAGTTCGATCGGCGCTCTTGCCAACTCAGCAGTCAACTGGCCGCCGACATCATCCCTCCGGTACTCCGGCAATGTGCATTCCCTTAACAAAGCGCTTGATTCCTGCGACGAACGTCGCCTCGCCGCTCACTGAAACGCCTTTGACGCGACGGATGGTAAACGCTGGATCGAGCGAAAGTCCCGTTTTCGCCGCGACTTGCGCCTCGTCCAGCCTTCCAAGAAGTGCGAGCGCTGCAGCGTATCCGAAATGCAAGAGCGGATAGTTTCGATTGGCTTCGATTCCTCGAGCAAACCAGACCGCTGCTTCAGCGTCGGCAGCGATCAGCAGCTTGGCAAAGGCCGCCGTATTCATCCATCGAAAGGCGGAGATATCGCGAGGGGACAGCCGCAGCGCTTCATTGATGTGGGACTCCGTATCCGCAGCGCAACCCATATAATTTTTGGCGACGCCCAGCATCTCGTGAGCGTCAGCCAAATTGCGGTCCAGGGCCAAGGCTCGCTCGCACTCAGCCATGCCTCGGGCCACGCGATTCGTACAGATGAGTACGACGGCTAAGGTGAAATGAGCCCAGGCATGGTCCGGAGCGAGGCACAGCGCCCTCAGCACTTTTGTCTCTGCCGCTGTCAGATGTTCGTGGGGATGGTCGGTTAGGAACAACACTCCAAGTGCGGCCTCGACCGTCGCCGTCCAGCTCAAGGCGTCGATATTGTTGGGATCAATCGCCAAGGCTTGTTCAAAAAAAAGGCGAGCTTCTGCCAAATATTCGGGTGTCAATCCTTTGTTCCAGGAATAGCGGCCCTGGAAATAGAGATCGGCAGCATCGGGATTCAGCGTTCTTGCCGCGCGCCGCGACTCTGCGACAACGAGTTGGACGTCTAGAGTCCGCGCAATCCTGGCTACGATTTCGTCCTGCATATCGAGCAGATCGGCGAAGGGCTTGTCGAAGCGGTCGGCCCACAAATGATTGCCCGTCGTCGCATCGATCAATTGAACATTCACCCGGAGACGATCGTCGCAACGCTGCACCGAGCCTTCGAGCGCGTAGCGAACATTCAACTCACGACCAATCTGCCTGACATCGACCGATTTGCCTTTGTAGGTGAACGCGGTGTGTTGGCCGATGACAAATGAGCCGCTGATGCGCGATAAATCCGTGGTGAGGCTCCCGGTCACACCATCGACAAAGTAGTCCTGCTCGGGGGCGCTGCTGAGGTTCGCGAAGGGCAACACGACGATGGAAAGACGAGGTGGTGAAAGCGACCTCTGCGCTGCATCATTGTTCTGCGCCACATGGCCAAAGGGGACGGTTATGGGCCTTTGCGCCTCCTGCACTGTGCCAACAAAGCGGAAACCCTTGCGGGGCATCGTCTTTATCAGGCGCTGTTTCTCGCCCGTGTCGCCAATTGCGCCGCGAGCTGCATTCATGCGCGTCGTGAGCGCGGCATCCGAGACGATACGACCACTCCAGACCGCACCGAGAAGATCGTCCTTGCTGACAACCCGTTCCCTGTTGCAAATGAGGTATAGGAGCAAGTCAAACGTCTGTGGCGCAGTCGCAATCAGCTCGGCTCCGCAGCGCAGCTCGCGCTGGTCCGTGTCCAATACGTAGTCCTCGAAGAGATAGCGCAACGCCGTCTTCTCCGCCCGATAGACCACATTTCATCGCGAACGCGCTCATCGCGGAACGACACCAAGAATAGCCGGAGACGAGAGAAAAGTAAGCTGTTCGTTCAGGGATGACCGACGGCGGCCGATATGGAGCGGCTAGGCACTTCCGCTCGTGCCCCATCGCTTCCGTTGACGCGGTGCAGCTATGTCGGGTGATGGCGGCAGAGCGGAAGTTTGCCCCTGAGCGCCAAACCGACGCTTTTGACCCAACCCGGACATCGCAGAGCCACCTTTGATTTTCAGTATGGCCTTTTAGACGCTAAGATGCGTTGACMTAGACTCTGGCTAGGGGGCGAACATGCGGCGGCGTGCTTTTCTCGGTGCCGTTTGTGGTGCGGTAGCATTGCCGCGGCTGGCTGCGGCGGCGGAGAGCGCCAAGAAGAAACGTCTTGCTATTTTCGTCCCGTCAGAGCCGAGCGCGGACTGGCACGAGCTTAGCGGGAAAAAATATCCTCGAGCCCTCTTCGCCGAGCTGCGACGGTTGGGACAGATCGAGGGACAAAACCTCAAAGTCGAAAGTTATGGACGAGAGCAAAACACGTCCGGCCTCGAGGCCTTGGCGACGGAAATCGTTAGCAGCAACCCGGACGTCATTCTCCTCGGTGGTCCTGGCGCACTCATCTTCAAAAAACTGACATCGCGTATTCCAATCGTAACGATAACTGCCGACCCCGTTCGACTGGGGATTGCCGAAAGTCTGGCTCGCCCGGGCGGAAATTTTACGGGAGCCAGCATCGACGCCGGTCCATCAATTCATGGAAAGCGGATTGCACTGCTGCGCGAAATCTTTCCTTCAATATCAAAACTTGGCTTGCTCGCTCTTCACATCCAATACAGCGGGCTCGTCGAGGGTTCGCCTATCCCCGCAGCGGCCCAGGAGGCTGGCCTACCTATCGCGGCGTCGCTACTGGATGTTGGTGCTCAAGAAAATGACTGGCGGGCAGCGGTAGAGAGCCTTTCCGGCGAAGGCGCAAATGCAGTCATGGTGGTCGACTCCCCTGAAACTTTTCAAAACAGCGCTTTGATCGCCAAGTTGCTGACCGACGCGAGACTTCCGGCGATTTTCGCGTTCACCGAATCCGTCGAAGCCGGGGGCCTAATGGCCTACTCCTTTGATCTAGTCGAATTGTATAAGCGCGCGGCCAACAACATCGACGCAATTTTCCGCGGAGCAAAAGCTGGCGATATTCCATTCTACCAAGTGACCAAATTCGATCTGTCCATCAACTTGAAGACGGCCAGGCAGCTGGGCCTTTCCGTCTCTCCTGCACTCTCGGCCAGTGCCGACAAGGTCATCGAGTGAACAGGTCCGGTTATGGCCCGCGGGTGACATGCCCGCGCAGTCTGACGATTTCCGTTCACAGGGGCAGACCGGAAGGGAGCGGCACGCGGCCATCGTGACGCGATTGATCCGAAGGCGACACACGGCGAGCTTCAACTTCGGGACGTCAACCCTATTGGCCAATCGTAGTTCGAGATTATTGAGCCTGCTTCAAGTAGGCTTCAACCTCGCGCAGGTCATTCTGCGCAGGAACTGACAGAAGAGCCTGAGACGGACTGCACCACGGATAGGGAAGCGAAGATAGCCAGCGCATCACGCCATCGAGTTCGGCGCCCGATAAGACTTTCATGACTTCAATGGTGATCACCAGCCTCACCACTTTTCCGTGCTCATTGAAATGCCAGTCGTAACGTCCGCATCCAACTCGCAGCGGCTGCCCGCCGGCCTTAGCGGACATCCCCACCAACCAATGGCACTGAAAGCGCGTTCGGTCAGCCTCGGGAGGCTGGGATAGGCAGAAGGTGTAGATGTTCTCGTATTCGACACCAAAACGACGCACCAAAATTTCTTCCACGGCGTTCAAGCCAGAAGCCGTGTTGGGGAACGAAATGGCGTCGGTCTTGACCACCATTTCGAGTGCGATGTCTTCAGAGAACGCCTGCCTCATCAAGAACGGTCGGTTGCCGTCCTTGGCCAAGATGTAGCTTCTTACTGCTTCGGCAGGTGTGGGCATGGTGCCTCAGGCTAGCACACTCAGGCTACGAACGGGAATGTCCGCTTCTGGCCCATCTGCGAAGTGGCGACACCTTTCATTGAGGTCCGCTTGGTGGAGTAGAGCGGACTGACTTTGCTCACTCTGCGTTCTTCGCATTTTGACCCAAGCAGACATACCAAGCCCTGTTCATCGAGCGCGCGCTTGTTTCAGAAGGCCTAGCGCCAGGATGAGAAAGACCGGGACGATAACTACAAAGGAAAGAAACGCCGTCACACGTGTCAGCTGCACTAACAAGCCCCAAGGCCAGCCCAATTGCCAGTGCCACAGAGTCCGCTTATGGGATGTCTCAATTGGGTGTTGACGTGGTGAATTGCGGGTGCGAGGTGCGTGTCGGTGGACTCAACGCCGCCGAAGCAGATGACTCCGCAATCGTTGAAGCGGTGGGGATTGGTGCAGTCATCCGCCCAGGGACCTGGTTACGTGCCAGTTGTCACGATGCAGTTGATCACAGACGGGTAATCACTTTGCTCCTGTAAGCGAATAAATTCTTTGATTGCGCGATAACACGTCGGCATCGACGCACTTCCACCCATGCTTTGGTTCGCCCAACGATCCAACATGACATGCGTCTTGACAATTTCTGCGTTCGCCGCGCGCAGTATGCCGACGGAAGGCGAAGCCGTTTCAAACAGATACTTGTGGAAGCTGATCACGAAAGTATCGCTTCTCGGTAGTCCGTTGCCATACGGAAGAAGGTCCACATCCCGCACAGTCTTTATATTTTTATAGAGCCACTGCGAATCGATCAACGCTTTCCCAATCCCTCTTCCCTCAACGCCAAGCGGAGCAACCCACTCGGGGCCCGGGGCTATGGTGGACCAAAAGATCACGCGATCATCACGGCGGTTCTCCATCGCCTTGAGCATGCACAGGAACCGTTCCTTTTGTGGATCGTTCGAATGCTCCACCTCGTACTGGAGCTTCTTGAGTTTGTCGGGCCAGGGTATGGGTGCAGGTGGGGGCGGAGGCGGCACAGCGGGAAGATAGATTTTGCGCAGCTTCGGGTCAGCCCCGATAAACGCGTAATTGCGCCCCCCGTCACGGCTGTGGCGGCAACCCACGAGCTCTCGCAAATACCAATTCACCTCCTCAGGAACGTGCGTTTGGAAATTGAATTCGATTAACGCCCACGCATCTATGTGCTCGCGCGCCGCAATTTTCCACCAGTCGTCCGTATCTAAGACCGGATATTCGCGCCCGCCTTTGGGCGGCCACAAGCCGCGTTTCTGCACTGGATTAAGAGGAACTTTGATATTGACCATTCAACGCCTCCCGCACGGTCCGAACCGTAGCGCGATACGCACCGGCCACGGTGGCGAAAGAAATGAAGTTTCGCCGTAACATCGGAATGGCAACACGTCGGCGACGCGCCGGATATGAACTATCTCACATTTGTTCTGGCGCCAGCCGCTCGCGGACAATGTCGCCCCTTGGCCCTTCGCGCCGCGAGAGAACTTCCGAAGCTGGCGCTAGACCGGAAGTCGTCGGCTAAGGTCCAGGCTGGTGCTTCTGACCCAAAGCGGAAAATCAATGCGCTATCACCTTACCTCGTCAGCGCGGGGCGGGAACAATACGGGACTTTTCTCTGGCATGTCTCCTCTTCGATTTGTGGCGCAATCGAACAGCCACCGCGGTGGCAAATCCGTGAGTAGCGCCACCAAGTGACATGCAGCCTGTTCCTTTGAGACGCCCGGCGGGTAGTAGATTGAGGAGTCGCGATCGATTCCGGCATAGAACTGAGCCCGTTTGGCGATGATTTCGCGCGTCTTCTCGTCCGCGAGCTTGAAGCACAAATCTATCAGCCCCCCGTCCGCCGTGCCTCGCGACAAATCGGTTGAGAACGCCTTTTGAACGGCCTCGATGGCCAAGGATCTCTTTTCCTCATCGACCTCTTTCTTCTTACGCTTGATCCACGTCCTCGCCCACCAGGTCGCAATGACTGCGAGCCCAAAAGCAGCCAGCGTAGCCAATACCGAGGCCTCCGGAGCCAGCCAAGCCGACAACGACGCCAAGACCAGGAAAAGCCAAACAGCGATGGACGCAAGGTAAATCGTGCCGATACCTACTCGGTGGTCGACTTTCCATGGGATGCCGAAAAGACGAAACTTGAGCGACGCGCGCGGGCGGTTGGCAAATGCTCCATCCGCGAGACCAAGGCTTCGTTCAATGTATGCGGCACGTCTCACGAGTTCATCATACAACTCGTCATTTCTCGTATTGTAGGTCACGAGCCCGATCGTTGCGATCAGGCCAAACAACGAGAACACAAAGCTCCGGCCATCAATGTGGTCGACTTTGAGCGCAATGGCTACGGCGGTCGCGATCGGCAGTAGACCCAGCAACTTGAACCGGATGTCGGTCAGCGTCCGAAAGTTGCTGCAGACCTCGCCGTATTCCGTGGAAAGTGCGTTTCGACGATCCTTGTCCATGGCCTACTCCGCGAAAACGTCCAGTTCTTGCCGAACCGAAGTTAGTTGGCGCGCACAGTGCCGTTTAGCACGCGCGCGGGTCTCCCCAATGTGGGCTAGTTCACGCTTGCGCTCCGGCATACTGAAATCCACCCCCCAACGACGTTGGTGAAGTTGGGTTTTCGTCTCTGATCAATGTCTGCTGCTGGCCGATCAGCAAAGTGGCGACACCTTTCATTGAGGTCCGCTTGGTGGGGTAGAGCGGACTGACTTTTCTCGCTCTGAGTCCTTCGCATTTTGACCCATTCCGGACCTCCTGCCGACGCTTGAGCCCGATCGATCTCTTAACCCAGTCAGGATGGCCTCGTTTGATTGATTCGCGGATTCTCCCGGTTTCGGGGTGGACCGCCGCTCATTGGCAGAGGGCTACTAACGCAAAGCCTGCCCTCCCTGGATCGCCTCGACGATCGAACCATCCAGCGCCCCAACTTCCTCCGGCTTTAGTTGGGATGAGATGGCCGAAAGGGCCGATCCCAGGGCATGGCGTCGCTTGGGATCGCCCTCGCCCTTGATCGCCTGGCGGACTGGCTCAGCGAGTGCCCTCGCGTTGTCTGGCCTCAGGAGAACTGAAATCGCCGCAAATGCCTGCGTCAGGGTGCTTATGTGAGCCGTGTCCGCCGTGTTCTGGATCTTCTGGATGACGGAGCTAGCGAGTGTCTGCGCCTCCTCCGGCTTTAGTTCCGATGCGACGGCAACAAGTGCGCCTTTCAGGGCAATCATCTGATCCGCATTCGTGGTGCTATTCATCGTGTCAATTATCCGGCCCGCGATCGCCTGCATCTCGCCGTGCTTGAACAATTGCAGCGCTCTTACATTCTGCATAAACATTTCCGTCCGAGCTTGAATTAGATCGCGGTCTGTTGTGCTGTGGATTTCTTTAAAGAAGGTGGCGGTGGCTTCCCGCGCTCTACTTTCCATATTCCAAAAAATCAAAAAGCTCAGAAGACCTAGAACTAGAACAAATGACCCGCCTACGCTGAACAGCCGAGCTGGGAGGCGAGCGAGACTCAAGGCGGCATAACCTCGGCTGTTGCCGTAGCGGAACCGGCCTTTCATCCGCGCCCATGCTAGGCGGCATTGCATCCCCACAGGCAGGAGGGCCTTCCACTTTTTCCAAAGCGTGCCGGATTCCTGAAACGCCTTGGCCCTGTCCTCAAGAAGATAGTGCCAGCGGTTCGCCCGCCGCTCGGCAGCCGACACACCGCGAACCAGATAATCATGGTCCAGCCGGTAGACAGTGTGACCACTCCCCGGATCGCTAGGGCTGCGAAGCACTTCCCCCCGCTCCAGTTCGTCCAGGGCGTTGTCGAGCTCGGCGCGAGCGACGGGCTGCCCGCTCGATTTCGCAAGGACAGCAAGAAGATCCTCGCTGCCGCGAGACCGCGTTTTGGTCATGTTTAAGGGATCAATCAGGTCCACAAGCACTGCCCGGACCTGACTGGGGGCCATCCTGACTTTCCGCGCGGCTCCATTGACTTGCTGCTCGACATAGAACGCCTCGATTCCCGCCACTCCACCAACCCGCTCATATTGCTTAACGTTGAGTGGTTTTAGGCCTTGGATGCCGCCGAGCATGATCTTGAGCTGCTGGGGCAGTATGACGTCTTGCTCGGAAATGTCGCGTATGATGCGGTCGCGCAGCTTGGTCCAGCCTGCGTCCGGATCGGCAATCACCGGCGCCGCAGGAGTGCCTTCGGTGAGGCGAGTGAGCAGTTCGGCAATATAGGGAGAGCGCACGCGATCTAGGCGCAAAGCCTGGACAGATCCGAAAAACTCAACAGAGCTGAGACCAGCGGCAGTATCGCTCCGCGTGACAAACAGGCAACGCAGCTTGTCCTGTTCTAAGAGTCCTGCGACCATGCCCCAGAAGGGATTGCTCTGTCGCAATGTAGCAGGATCGAGCCATACGTTATTGGGCAGAAAGCGTTCCCTGTTACGCGCTTGATAGTCGTCGAACTGATCGAAGATAATTAGTGGGGTGCGCATTTCCTTGTCATTGAGCCGGACAAGCTCCTGTTCCACGTCCACAAGCGCGGGCAAGCGTCGTCCGCACGATCCTGACGAGCCGTGAGTTGGGTTGGCCTTGGCATCGGAGCCGACGGTACCACTTGCAATCAAGGCGCTCTTCAGGGCCTTAAACGGGCTCCACTCCCAATCATCGACCCACCAATCGTCCAGCAGAAGCGGCTGGACAGATCTGTGATCCTTGAGTTTTGGCAGGAGCCCAGCCCGCACGAGTGCTGATTTGCCAGAGCCCGACTCGCCTTCCAGAAAGGTGATCTGCTTGGCGAGGCATCGCCGGAGAAGATTATTGATGTCATCTGCACGGCCGACGAGATGTTCGGAGCTGTCGCGATCAAGCATAAGCGCATCGGGCTTTAAAAGGCGAGAATGGCGTGTGCGCCATTTAGCTAGCATCCAGATGCCAAGAAGAAAAATTGCGACGTAAAGGGCGACAGCCGCCCAAAGCGGCAGCCCGATCGTCTTTTTGATGATCTCAGCTGCCGCACCGATGAGGCCACCCGCTGCGGTGAGAATCCCGGAGATGAGCAGAAGCTGCTTTTGGGTGTTCTCTGAGATCATGCTTTTCAACTCTCGAAGATTTTCTGCTTGAGTTTGAAAAACGCAAAGCCGTCGCTGAGAGCTAGACCGACATCCCATGGAAGGCGTCATTCCGAACCTGATCTTGCCCGGACGCCATTGTCGCGCTGCTGGCGAGCGCGTTAAACTATCGCCGTCTTATTGAAGATCGAGTCGTCATCTGCTCCTCAACGGGACGACTCAATGTCATGTTAACGTCGCTCTGCTGGAAGGTGTGTGAAGAGGGTCACACTTGATGATGGCAGGTCAACAGTATTCCGGTTGTGGCCCGTGTGAGACGTGCCGGTGCAGTCTGACGATTTCCGTTCACAGAGGTAGACCGGAAGAGATCGGCACGCGGCCATAGTGACGCGATTGACCCACAACGGAAGTCGGCTGGCCAGGTTTACTCAAGCGCGCGCCCGCCACAGCGTAACCGCAAGCAGCATATAGGCAGCACAAGTCCACAGCGACTGCCAATTGTCCGGTCCTTCGCTAAGCGTCGCATAGATGGCTGCCACCAGGAATACGACGGCAAACATCGCTTCCGCCATGGGGCGGATTCCCTTCTTCGGGCGATTGAGCAGCGTCATCGCCGCAAAAGGGACCGCCGCCATAGTGAGGGCCGCAAAAGGAAAATCCTTTTCGCGCGGATCAAACATGAGGCCCAGCGCGGTCTCCGTGCCGATCACGATGATTACGATCAAGATCAATCCGTGCATGATCGCCAGTCCCGATGGGGTCCGGTAGTGCTCCGGACCCAGCAATTCCAGAAATGTGGGCGGTGCGCGCCCGGACATCAGGGCGTTGGCGCCGAACAGCGGCGAGGCAGTTGCCGCCGCCAGAAGTGCGCCCCACAGCAGCCAGCTGCCCGCGCCGTAGCTTTCATAGAACATCTTTTGAGCGGCTACCCCAAACAGGACTCCGGCGGTGGTTGCCGATATTCCGACCGCAAACCATGAGACGAGCCGGGGCTGCGAGGGCTTCCGGCGCGAGGTCAGCCATGCAGCGCCGAACACCAGGATCGCCAGCGTCATTCCGCTGCTCATTTGCAGTTTCCAGAGCGGATAATTGCTGACGGGGATGCCGGGCGGATATTTCAGCGTGCGCTGCGTGGAATCGAATAAGCCCCACGATCCGCCGACGGTGCCCTCGAACTCATGCTTCCACAATTCATCATACGCCTCGAACAGGTTGACGCGGAAATTCTCGCGCCGGGCAAGATCGAGGACCTCCGAGATCACCCGCGCCTGATTGGTGCGCGATGGTAGCGCCGACTCGCGCATCCGCCCTTCGCTCGGCCAACCTGTTTCTCCAATCAGGATTTCCTTACCCGGAAACGCCGACGCCACCTGCTTTCGGACGGCGTCGACGTGAGCAGCGGCGGATTTCGCCGCGACCGGGACATTTTCCCAATATGGCAGGATATGAAGGGTGACGAAATCGACGGCGTCACCGAGTTCCCTATAGCGCAGCCAGTACTCCCAGACGTCGGAATAGGTGACGGGGACCGGCACCTGTGCCTTGACCGAGCGGATCAAGGCAGCAAGATCGGAAGGTGTCATCTTCCGATGCAACAGAACCTCATTGCCGACCACGAGTGCGGTGATGGTTTCCGGATATTGCCGGGCGAGCCGTATGCCCGTGGATATCTGCGTCGCGCTCTTCTGCCGGTCCCTATCGAGCCAAATTCCCTGAATGACTTTCAGCCCCACCCTGGACGCAAGTTCGGGGATCTGATCGAGACCAAGATCAGTCGCATAGGTACGAATACATTCGGTTATTTTGGCAAGCTGGGCGAGATCTTCCGCGATCTGGTCCCGCGGCACCGGTGTCGGCGACTCCGACGTTTGGTTGTTGCGGAAGGGCGCGTAGGATATGCATTGCAGCTTGGCATTCGGATCGATCGGTGCGCGCACCAGGTTGATCGGTGTGGCCAGCCACCACCACACCGCGGCGATCGCACCCAGGGATATGATGAGAAGCGCCAGAGGCGTGCGGGGCGAAATAGTTGACCCTCCAACGTAGAGATCGTCGGTCAACCGGCATGTTGTCGTGACCCGACAACAACAGAGATCATCGTCCGCCGGTCCCTACTTGACCTGTGAAAGCTGGTGCCGGATCGTCCGTGCCGCAAGAGGCGAGTCAACGTCCAACAAAGGCCTTAAGGGCTACCGCGGGGCGGGTAGAAATAATCCTCCCCATTTCCCGAGATGGCCTTCGGGGACCGGCAGCAGAGCGGCCTTGCTCTGACGGTCGCCGTGCCGGCTAACGAACGCCTGTTGGCCCGAATGCGAAGTCCAGATCGGTCACGGGTGGTCCGGTAGTAAGGGCACGCCAGCAGCGGGCTCACCCAGCGCGTAGCAGACGCGATTGCGGCCTGCTCGTGTACAGCTCGCCAATTGTGGGTTAGGTTCTGGCGCTGTCGTATGCCGCACGTAGCTGATCCGCCAGCAGGCCTGGGAGTTGGTCATGCAGCCGATGAACGAGGTCCCATTCGAGACGTCCCTGGCCGAATATGCCGAAGACATGCTCGACGCCTGTACGCGATGCGGGAAATGCGTCGAGGCCTGTCCGAGTGTCGAGCCGGCCGGCATCTCGCGGACGACAAAGTCCGAAGACATCATCGGCGGCATTCTCGAGCTGGTGCGTACCGGCAAAGGCCCGGAAGTGTCGCGCAAATGGGCGCAGTCCTGCATGCGGAGCGGGGCATGCATCAAGGCGTGCAGCTATGGCGTCAATCCGCGTTTCCTGCTGAGCATGGCGCGGCTTGGCATCGCGAAGTCGGACAATGAGCTTGCCGAACGGCGCCGGCGGGGTGTCGAGAGGTACCGCGACGGCAGTCGTGGCGTGAACATGCTTTCGCGCCTGCAACTCGATGCGGACGTGCTCGAACGACTGGGTCAGAGATCGGCGTCGGTCGCCACGCCCGTTGAGACGCCGGATTTCGTGTTTTACACCGGCTGCAATGTGCTCAAGACGCCGCACATCGCCTTGCTTGCCCTCGATATCATGGACGCGCTCGGCGTCAGTTACCAGGTGATGGGCGGACCGAGCCATTGTTGCGGCATTCTCCAGCTCAAGTCCGGCGACGCAGAGATGGCCGGTCGTATGGGATCGAGTACGATGGAAAAGCTGTCGCACTCGAACTCGGGGCAGGTGATCTCCTGGTGCCCGTCGTGCTACGTCCAGTACACGGAGACCATCCTGCCAACGGTGGAGCGACAGCACGGGTCGCGCCCGTTCGAGATGAGCCCATTCATGCGCTTTCTCGGCGACCGGCTGGGGCAGCTCAAGCCGCACCTTCAGCGCAGGGTCGAAATGCGGGTCGCGCTGCACAGGCATCCCGGCGTGGCCGGCGTCGTGGAATCCGCAGCTGAGATCTTGACGGCGGTACCCGGTATCGAACTCGTCGATCTGAACCAGCCGGCGGTGGGTTTGCAGAGCGTGGATGTCGGCGCGCTTCCAAAGTACAAGCGCGAATTGCAACTCATGGAGCTTGAGGCGGCGCGCGATGCAAGTGTCGATGCACTGGTCGCGGTCTATCATTCCGATCATCGCGAACTGTGCGCGCACGAGCGCGACTGGCCATTCCGTATCATGAATATCCTTGAAGTGGTTGGCGAAAGCATGGGCCTGCATCGGCACGATCGCTACAAAGAGCTCAAGATCATGCAGGACGCCGACCAGATCGTCGCCGACTGTAGCGACCTGATCGCAAAGCACTCGCTTGATCCCCGCAATGCGCGTGACGTGGTGGTGAAGGTGTTGCTTGGCGACCAGCCGCTTCCCCTGAAGCGTGGCGCGCCCCCGGAGACGCGCGCGGGGGGAGTGGAGCCGTCGTAGCAGCTTGACGTCACCTGTTGGCCCACCGCGCGGGTGAGCCCGGTGCAAACCGGAGGTCGCCGGCTGAAGGGGGCAACCGACGCGGCGGCCCACCAAGCCGGCTATTCCTCGACTGATCAATTTCCGTCAGGTGCTCCGCGCGGAAAGCCGACGGCGCCCGTCAGGGACATCTCCTGCTCCCGCACGGCTTCACGACGTCTTCTGCTTCGCCTGCACGTGGCGTGCGAAGTTGTCGAGGATGGCCTGCCAGCCGCCCTGCTGCTGCTCAACCGAGTGTGTCGGTTCGCTATCGAAGACAACGCGGACGACGACGCCCTTCGTCCCGGGCACGAACTCGACTTCGGCCTTGCGATCGCCGAATGAATATTCGATCAGCTTGTGTTCGACGATCGTCGTGTAAGTCCCGGCGAAGTCAAAGCCCATGCTGCCGTCCTTGGCTTCCATGCGCGACGAGAAGACCCCGCCTTCCCGCAGGTCGACCGTAGCCTTGGTCGTATGCCAATCGTCGGACGCGGCGTTCCACTCCATGATGTCAGCAGGTGTCGTATAGGCACGCCAGACCTGATCGATCGGGGCTGCTACGGTGGTTTCAACGGTGATCCTCATGAACATAAGCTCCTGGTTCGATTTTCTAGGTGACGGCATCACTGACGTGTGCGGGGTCCATCCAAGGACGATCGAGACTGGTCCATGCCGACAAGGTCGAGCCGTCAAAGCGTTGAAAACACAAAAATGTCAAAACGTCTGTTGGCCACCCACCAGCGGCCGCGAACAAATTGGGGATGAGGGTCACATTTGTTCGATCCGGCTCGCGGCCATTGAACCCGACCCGGGCTCGACGACACTATCTCCCTGCGTCCTAAGCGGCCCCGCCCATCCGTGGGCGATACGGGGGAATGTCTGTCATGCGAAAGCGAAACTGGCGATTGATTGCCGTAGGCTCGGTGCTGCTGGTGCTCGCCGTCCTGTTCTTCCTCTCGATGCGGGACATGACGCCGTGGTCCAATGATCCTGCCGCCCTGATGCGCACGGTCGGAGAGGTCTCGGGCGCTGTCGGCGGCATCAGCCTCGTCATGATCGTCTTCGGTCTGATCGGCAGGAAAGCGCCGGCCTGACAAACGTCGTTCCGGAAGGCCGGACCACGGCGGTATCACGCCTCCGCGATGACAGGGAATAGCGGGTCTTCGATGCAAATCTAAATGTCTGAACCGCACATGCAGGGCGGGATGCATTTGGAGACACCTATGATTACCTCAAAGATGCTGATTGTGGTCACGATCGTATCGACGATGGGCGCAGCTTCGGCGCAACCTTTCCAACCGTCGCGGCCCGGAAAGGAAACGACCACCAGGCCGTGGACGGCCCCGGTCGGTCACCGCCAGCCCCACGCCTCCGACGTGCCCTCGGCGAGTTTGGGATCGCTGGATTTCCTCGACCAGGAGGATGCCAACGTGGATCGCAAGATCTCCGGCGTCTGCCGGGGCTGCTGATCGAACCAGCGCCAGGGCCTGATGGGATGAGACTCGACTGCCGCCCCAACGGACGGCAGTCAGTGTCCGACCTTTCGGAATTCGACCAGGCTGAACGAGCCGACACCGCTGGTGCCGACGAAGGCGAAGCCGGCCAGGACGCCAAGCCTGCGGTACTCGGCTTCCGTCCGCTCGCGGCCGCCAGGTCCCCTCAGCATATTGAGGTCGCTCATGGCGCAGGAGCGGTCCTGGGTCTCGGTCGTCGCAGGCTCCGGCATGATCCGCTCGATCACGATCAACGTTCCGCTGGCCGGCAGCGCGTCCCGGCAGTTGCGCAGAATGACCTCGCAACGATCGTCTCTCCAATTGTGCAGGATGCTCTTCATCAGGATCGTGTCGGCGCCGCCCAGGACCTTCTCGAAGAAACTTCCGGCGACGAACCGGCAGCGATTGGCGATGCCAAGCCGGTCAAAATGCGCCCGCGCTCCCGCCTCGCAGCGCGCGAGATCGAAGGCGATGCCCTCAAGATGCGGGTTGTGCTGGAGCACGCCGCCGATCAATTCGCCGGTGCCGCCGCCGAGATCCATGACGACGCGCGCGGTCGCGAAGTCGTGCGCCGCAACGATCCTTGGAACGATGCTCCGCGTCAGGCTGACCATCGCAGCGTTGAAGCGGCGGGTGAATTCCGGCGCATTGCTCGTCGCGGCATAACGATCGTCGCCATCGCCGCGCAGCTCACCCGCGCTCTTCCCGGAGCGAACGGATTCGACCAGTCCGATCCAGGATTGCGCGAGCATCTCGCCCTCGAAGAGAACCCAGTCCTTGAAGGAGGGATCGGCGGTCTCGTCGAGCTGCCGGCCGAGCTCGGTCATGGCAAACCGGTCCCGGCCTGCCTGCCTGCACAGGCCAAGTGTCGTCAGGCCAACGAGCAATCGGCGCAGCGCATTTTCGTCGGCGGACACCAGCCGGGCGAGCTCGGCCACCGATTTCGCCTCATCGCCGATGGCCTCGGCGAGATTGAGCTTCGCCGCCGCATAGATCACCGCGGTGATGCGATGCGACTGCACGAGATCATGCACGGATGCCGGCCCGCTCATGTGTTGCCTCCTGTCAATGCCGCTTCAATCGGTCGGGACGAACCCCGTTGCCTGCACGATCGCCTTCCACCGGTCGGATTCGGATGCGATCAGCCGACCGAAGTCTTCCATGGCGATCGCGTCGGGCTCGACGGCCAGCTTTGCCATACCGGCCTTGACCTCGTCGGTGCGCAAGGCCGCCTGGATCGCGATGTTGAGCTTATCGACGATCGGCGCCGGCGTCCTGGCCGGAACGAAGAACGCAAACCATGTGAGGTCCTCGAGCGACGGATATCCGGCCTCCCGCATCGTCGGTACCGCCGGAACAAACAGGCTGCGGCGCGGTCCGGTGGTCGCCAGCGCGCGAAGATCGCCGGATTGGACGAGTCCGAGCGAGCTGCCGATCGGCATGACGGTCGCGGCAATCACGCCCTTGACCAGATCCTGAATCGCGCCACCGCCCTGATAGGGCACGTGAAGAAAATCGAAGCCGGCGGTGCGGCCCAGCGTCGTGCCAAGAAAATGCAGCGAGGTTCCGGCGCCCGGCGAACCAAAGGTGGCGTGCTTCGGATTGGCGCGGCACCAGGCCACGAAGTCCGCCAGCGTCTTGACGTCGGCCGGCACGCTGGGACCGACCGTCAGCAATGTCGGGGTCGAGGCGACGGTCGACACAGGTATGAAATCCCGCGGATGGTATCTCAGTGTCTTGTAGACGTGCGGAAAGAACATCATGAAGCCGAGCGGCGCGAACAGCATGACCGATCCGTCGGCGTCGGCGCTCTTCACCGCCTCCACCGCGATGCGACCGGCCGCGCCCGGCCGGGTCTCGACCACGATGGTTTCGGCATAGCCGCTCATCTGGCCGGCCACGAGCCGCGCCAACCCATCCTGCAGCCCGGGCGTGAAGCCCGTCAGGATATGCGCGGTTCTCGCGATCGGCTGTGCGAGCGCCCGCGGTGAAATATGCGCAGCGGCGAACGCGGCGGCGGCCGCCGACAACACATCACGACGCGTGATCATCACCCGTTGCCCTGATCGAGCCCAGACCAAATGAGATCGCAGCATGCTACCTGGCCATCGCTGCGGTCTCTGGAGCCATGGATGAGCCGGGTCGCACGAACACAAAACGGGATATCGCAGATATCTGCGCGTCCTCACGGCCGTCCTGGCCGATCAGGATGAGGCCTGCTCCGCCATTCGCCACCGTCAGGACGACCGCTTCACCCGCCCACGTCCCGATAGGCTCCATCCCGATGGTGAGAAACTCACCGATCGGCTGGTCCAAATACTGGAGTCTCAGCTGCGCCGCGATTTCGGCGGGCGCCAGAGCAAGACCGAGCTGTTGTGCACGCGCATAGATTTCCCGCAGCGAAGCCTCGCCTTGAAAGCCGAGCTCGGCAACCGACACGGCAACAAGCTCAACCTCCGCCTTCTTGCGGCTTAGGGTAAAGGCCGGTCGAGCGAGTATCTCATCGGCCGCGTTCCCGACGCCGCAGCCCATTGCGCTCATCGCGCTGCGAAGAGCGAACGTGTCCGTGAATGTTCCTATCCGGATCGTCTTCCACGCCAGGACATCTGCAGCGGAGCTGATCGGAATCTCCGATCTGGGAGCCGGTGGGTCGACCTTGACCGCCAGCTGCCTCCGCAAACCATCCTGCGCAGTGCATTGAGCCTCGGCGCGATCTAAGGAAATCAAGCTGAACAGGTTGACGAGCGACAGGATCGCAAGCGCACTACCAATGCGCCAGGGTGCCGGACGATCGGGCCTTGCGCGGCCTTGCTGCAAGGCAATGTAGTCAATCTCGGCGCGCGTCGCGCCGAGATCAATCAGCTCCCGATCGCTGAGGGCACAGAGAGCGGTTTGTACCTTCAGTCGTCTTCGGCGCTTCTGCCATGCGCTCCAGACCCGCAGGAAAAGGCTGGTCACTTGCTGCACGGGTGTGGCAGTCCGTCGCACCTGTGCAACGCCGTTGATGGTACTCATCGGCGATATCCCTTGGCGATACCTTTACCGAGGGCAGGATGTCAGGACTTCGCCGGGCACGCTTGACGTGCAGCTTACATTTTCCTGACCGGCGCCTTACTTTACGCCCCAGCAGGTGCAGAGGCGGCTTCATCCAACGACGGGAGTGGCAACTTGCGCTATCTCTTCGATGAATACGTGCTCGACACGGATCGGCGCGAGCTGCATCGCGGGGCCGATGCTGTTTCCGTTGCGCCACAGGTCTTCGACATTCTCGACTACTTGATCGGCAACAGGGAGCGTGTCGTCAGCAAAGACGACCTCATGAACGCGATCTGGAAGGGGCGCATCGTATCGGAGGCCGCGCTTGCGACCCGCATCAATGGCGTCCGCACGGCAGTCGGCGATTGCGGGGAAGCGCAGCGCCTGATCAAGACGATCCCGCGCAAGGGCTTCCGTTTCGTCGGAGCCGTTCGGGAAGTGCGGGAGCCGGACCCTTCAGCCGTCCCTCACCGGTCAGAAGCGAGAACAGCGACCCTCCCGCTACCGGATAAGCCCTCGATTGCCGTACTCCCTTTCGTCAGCCTCAGCTCCGATCCCGAACAGGAGTATTTCGCAGACGGCATCGTGGAGGAAATCACGATGGCCCTCGCTCATTTTCGCTGGCTGTTCGTGATCGCACGCAATTCGAGCTTTGCGTATAAGGGCCGGGTCGTCGACGTAAAGCAGGTCGGCCGCGAGCTGGGTGTACGCTATGTACTCGAAGGCAGCGTGCGCAAGGCCGGAAATCGCATTCGAATCGCGGGACAGCTGATCGATGCCGAAACTGGAACGCATCTCTGGGCAGACCGCTTTGAGGGCCCGATCGAGGACATGTTCGATCTGCAGGACAATCTGACGTCCAGTGTCATAGGCGCAATCGCCCCGAGGCTGCAGCGTGAGGAGATCAAGCGGGCAAGGCGAAAGCCGCCCGAAAATCTGGATGCGTATGATCATTATCTGCGCGGGCTGGCGAAATCCCGTTGGTCCAACAACGCAAACACCGAGGCGCTGCAGCTCTTTTGCAAGGCGACCGAACTCGACCCTCGACTGGCTTGTGGCTATGCCATGGCCGCCTGGTGCTATACCCGGCGCAAGGCGAACGGCTGGATCAGCGATCCGGCGAAGGAAATTGCGGAAGCCACCCGGCTGGCCCGGAAGGCCGTAGAACTGGGGGCAAATGATCCGGTTGCACTGTCCGTGGGTGGATATGCGCTCGCCTTCATAGCCCATGAGTTCGACGACGCGGCTGCTTTCGTGGATCGAGCTTTGGCTGACAACCCGAACTTCGCGCAAGCCTGGGCCACCAGTGCGTGGCTGAGAGTTTGGAGGGGAGAGCCGGATCTCGCCCTCGAGCACTCCGCACATGCCGTGAGATTGAGCCCACTCGATCTGCCCATGTACTACGACGCGCAGGGAGCCATGGCATATGCGCATTTTCTGGCGGGCCGCTATGACGCGGCAGTATCATGCGCCGAGACCGCATTGCGTGGTCAGACGAGTTTCCTGCTCGTGACCTGCATTGCCGCAGCCAGCAACGCATTCGCCGGGCGGCATGAACGAGCGCAACGATCCCTCCTGCAAGCCCTTGAATGCAATCCAGATCTTCGTGCCAATCTCGAGAATCTGGCACCGTTTCGCCGGGCAGATGACTTCGCGATCTTCGAGAAGGGTCTCTGCGCAGCGGGCCTTCCGGAAAAGCACGACGTTGGCACCCCCTGACGGGGTGGACCAATGTTCGCGGCTTACATTTTCGCTAGCGAAGGCCTATTCTCCACGGATTATTGCTCCCGCGCCCTCGGAGAATAGAGGGCAGGCTTGGAGAATGGTGCCATGCGCTATTTCTTCGAGGACTGTGCGTTGGACACCGAGCGGCGCGAATTGCGGCGCGGGCTCGATGTGGTGCCCACCACACCCCAGGTTCTCGATCTGCTCGAACATCTGATCCGCAGCAGGGATCGCGTCGTCAGCAAGGACGATCTCGTCAACGCGATTTGGAATGGCCGGATCGTATCCGATGCGGCGCTGACGACCCGGCTGAACGCCGTCCGACGCGCGATCGGTGACTCCGGCCAGCAACAACGTCTTATCAAGACATTTCCACGCAAGGGCTTTCGTTTCGTGGGCGCCGTGCACGATGAGGATCGGCAACCAGGAACCACGGCAGCAGTTACGATCCCGGTGGCCTCTGCAAACGCTGTTGGCGAACGGCGATCCGCCGGCTGGCTGGAGGACCTCAGGGGCCGTTTGAAGCTCGTCGGCAGCGTGCTGGCGTCGGTCGCCGCCATCGGCGCAATTGCCGGCGGCGTTGCCGGATACTGGAATGCCTGGAAGACGGTCCGTACCGACGCACAACGGGAAGCTCAAAATATCCAGCCACAGCCGACAGTCAGGCCCGAGATCGCGCCTCGCCTCTCTCTCGTCGTGTTGCCCTTCGCCAGCCTCAACGACGGTCCGGCGCAGGACTCCTTTGCCGACTCGATCTCGACAGGCTTGACCACCGATCTCGCGCGAACGCCCGCCACTCTCGTTGTTGGACGCGACACCGCCTTGACCTACAAGAAGAAGGTGATCGATTTGCAGCAGCTCGGGACGGATCTCCGCGTCCGCTGGGCCGTGCGGGGCGCGGTGAGACGCAACGGAGACCAGGTGCGGGTCAACGTATCTCTGACCGACCTTCAGACCGCCCGCGACATCTGGTCGGATCGGTTCGACGGCGACCTCGCAAACCTGGCCGTCTTGCAAGATACCATCGCAGCGCGGCTGCTCTGCGTCGCACACTTGCACCTCCGTCAATATGAAGAAGCCCTTCAACAGTGCAGCCGCTCCCTCAATATGACCGGCACGGATTTTGAGGCCGACATGAGCCTGATCTCGGCTTACGGGTGGCCGGGGCAACGGGCACGCGGGGGCAGCGAAACTGCGGCACAAGACACATCCTAAGTCGACGTTGCGGCGGCCCATCGCGCGTGCCGATGCTCAAGGCGCTGCAAGGTAACGAGCTCTGTACCCGCGCATTGCGCGTAACCTTGCCCTCCGCCGATAGATGGGCCACCATCCCCGCGCGCACCATCAACAAGAGCAAAAGCGCAGAGGAAACGCATGAGCAAGCCGTCAGGGTTCGACTATGGCTGGGTCGTTGTCGCCGCGGGAGCGCTGATGACCTGTGTCGGCTTCGGCACGATGCTGTCGCTTGCGGTCTTCCTGCAGCCGATCTCCGAAGCGATGGGCTGGTCGCGCGCGGGCGTGTCGGCGGCGGCGACGCTGGATTTCCTCTGCATGGGCGTTGCCGCTTTCTTCTGGGGCACGCTGTCGGATCGATTTGGCACCCGCATCGTGGTGCTCGCCGGAAGCCTGCTGCTGGGCCTCGGTCTCGTGACCGCGAGCCAGGCGACCAGCCTGTGGCAATTCCAGCTGTTCTTCGGCGTGCTGATCGGCGTCGCTGCCGGCAGCTTCTACGCGCCGATGATGGCGCTCGCGAGCGCCTGGATCGAAAAGAACCGCAGCCTCGCGGTGGCGCTGGTCTCTGCCGGCATGGGCGTGTCGCCGGTGACGATTGCGCCGACCGCAAGCTGGCTGATCACGGCCTATGACTGGCGCACCGCGATGCTCGTGATCGGCATCGCTGCGTGGGCGCTGCTGATCCCGGCCTGCTTCCTGGTGCGGCCGGCGCCGCAAGCGACTGGCCCGGCAAGCACCGACACGGCACCGGAGATCGAGCTGACCACGGCGCAGGCGCTGCGCACGCCGCAATTCATCGCGCTCGCAGCGGCGCATTTCGCCTGCTGCGCGGCGCACTCCGGTCCGATCTTTCACATGGTGTCCTATGCGATGGTCTGCGGCATCGCCCCGCTCACGGCGGTGACGGTCTACGGCGTCGCCGGCGTCTCCGGACTCGGCGGACGTCTGCTGCTCGGCGCGGCAGCCGATCGCATCGGCGCAAAGCCCGTGCTGGTCGGCGGCCTGTTCGTGCAGGCGATGTGCATCGCGACCTATCTCGCGGTGGCGCAGCTCGGCGAATTCTACGCGCTCTCGGTCGTGTTCGGCCTCGCCTATGGCGGCGTGATGCCGCTCTATGCCGTGCTGGTCCGCGAGTACTTCGGCGCGCGCATCATGGGCACCGTGTTCGGCGCGGTATCGGCCTTTGCAAGCCTCGGCATGGCGCTCGGGCCCTGGGCTGGCGGACTCGTATTCGACAATTTCCAGCGCTACACATGGCTGCACGCCGGCTCCTTCGCGATCGGGCTTGCCGCCGTCGCAGTGGCGCTGAGCTTCCCGACAAGACGCAAGCAATCGCTCGACCTTGGCCGCGCCGCGGCCTGACGAGGTGACGCATGAACAGGCCGCAAGGCTTCGATCTCGTTGAACGTGCCCGGGCAATCGCGCCACTGATTGCGCACGAAGCGGACGAGATCGAGCGCTCCCGTCGGCTGACGCCGGCCGTCGTCTCGGCTTTGATCGAGAACGGGCTTTATCGCGCGCTGCTGCCGCAAAGTCTCGGCGGCGCCGAGGCCCCCATCGAGATCTTCATGCAGATGCAGGAAGAGATCGCGAAGGCGGATGCCTCGACGGCCTGGTGTCTCGGCCAATGCAGCGTCTGCGCTATGATCGCGGCTTCGCTCGATCCCGGCACCGCGCACGAGATCTTCAAAACGCCGCCCGGCATCCTTGCCTGGGGCGCGATCGCGCATGAGGCGCGCAGCGTCGAGGGCGGCTATCGCGTCACAGCGCGCTGGGATTTTGCCTCGGGCTCGCGGCAGGCGAGCTGGCTGGGGGCGCATGTCCGCATCGTCGGAGCCGACGGGACGCCGCGCAAAAATGCTGACGGCTCGCCAGAGGTTCGCACCATCCTGTTTCCGGTTGCGAGCGCGGTGCTGCACGACGTCTGGCAGGCGATCGGGCTCGCCGGCACCGGCACGGATTCCTATGAAGTGAGCGACCTCTTCATCCCCGAGCGTTTCACGGCGTTCCGTGACGTGCCGTCCGCGCTGCGTGAGACGGGTCCGCTCTACAGGATCGGCACCGGATCGACCTTCAGCCTCGGCTTTGCCGCGGTCTCGCTGGGCGTCGCGCGCGCGACGCTGGATGCGGCCATCGCTTTGTCGCGGGCAAAGCACCAGTCGCTGGCAGCGAGCGCCATGCGCGACAACCAGGCGGTCCAGGGCCTGATTGGCCGCACCGAGGGCGACTTACGCGCCGCGCGCACCTATCTCTATGCGACGGCGAATGCGATGTGGCACGACCTCTGCGCGACCGGCCAATTCAGCCCGGCGCATCGTAGCGCCGTTCGCCTCGCCGCGACCTGGACCATCCATCAATCGGCCAAGGTAGTCGACGCCGCCTATCACATGGCCGGCGCGACCGCGGTGTTCCGCAGCAATCCCTTCGAGCGGCGCTTTCGCGACATGCACGCGATCGCGCAGCAGATCCAGGCACGGGATACGCATTATGAGGATGTAGGGAAGGCGATTTTGGCGGAGGGACGCTGAACTACAGCCGCAATGACGCTGCGCTCCCTCGCCCCGTTCTTACGGGGCCGCGACGAGCTTCGCTCGCGCTGAGAGGGTTGGGGTGAGGGGCCTCTCTTCTACACACCTGAGATCGTCGAGGGACCTGTACTCCCTCACCCGGATCGCAAGAGCGATCCGACCTCTCCCCGCAAGCGGGGCGAGGTAAGGGGCAGCGCGCCTTACGCCACCATCGCAGCCTTCTCGCCACCATCGATGCCGCGCTGGGCGGCGAGCAGGCTGATGATCTCGGCATTCGGCCGGGCCTTGCTGAACAGAAAGCCCTGGCCCTCGTCGCAGCCCTCAGCGCGGAGGCAGCTCAGCTCGGCTTCGGTCTCGACGCCCTCGGCGGTGATGGTGACGCCAAGGCCTTTGCCGAGGCTAACGATGGAGCGGATGATCGCCTGGGCCTCGCGGTTGGCGCCGAGATCGCGCACGAAGGACTGGTCGATCTTGATCTTGTCGAAGGGGAAGCTGCGCAAATAGCTGAGGCTGGAATAGCCGGTGCCGAAATCATCCATGGAGATGCGGACGCCAAGCGCGCGCAGCGCATGCAGCGTCGCCAGCACCTGCGCGCTCTTTTCGAGCAGCAACGTCTCGGTGATCTCGAGCTCCAGCCGCCGCGCCGGCAGGCCGGAATGTTTCAGCGCGTCCGTCACCACCGAGAGCAGATTGCCGCTGCGGAACTGGAGCGGCGACAGGTTGACGGCGACGCGGACATCGTCGGGCCAGGTCGCGGCATCCAGGCACGCGCGGCGCAGCATCAGGCCGCCGAGCGGATTGATCAATCCTGTTTCCTCGGCGACCGGAATGAACTCGGCCGGCGAGACCATGCCGCGCTCGGCATGCGGCCAGCGCACCAGCGCCTCGAAGCCGGTGATGCGGCCGCTCTGGAGGTCGATCAGCGGCTGGTAATAAGGGCGCAGCACGTCGTTCTGGATCGCGTCGCGCAGCTCGACCTCGATCTTGCGGCGGCTCTGCGCCTTGGCGTCGAGCGCGGCCTCGAAGAACGCAAACGTGCCGCGGGCATCGGCCTTGGCGCGCGACAGTGCCATGTCGGCGCTCTTGAGCAGTTTTTCGGAATCATCGCCGTCGCCGGGCGCCATCGCGATGCCGATGGAGGCGCCGATCACCACGGAATGGCCGTCGAGCAGATAGGGATCGGCGATGGCTTCCAGCAGGCGCTTGGCCAGCATCACCGCATCCTCGGGACGCGTCAGCCCGCTCTGCACGATCGCGAACTCGTCGGAGTTCAGCCGCGCCAGCGCGTCCTCCTCGCGCAAGGTCGAGCGCAGCCGCTTGGCGACGCCGCGCAGCAGCTTGTCGCCGACCGCGTGTCCCAGCGTGTCGTTCACCGCCTTGAAATTGTCCAGCCCCAGCATCAGCAGCGCGACCTTGTCGGAGCTGCGCCGCATATGCAGCAGCATCTCGTCCACCTGCTGGCGCAGCAGGTTGCGGTTCGGCAAGCCGGTCAGCCCGTCATGCTGGGCCATGAAGGCGAGCCGCGCCTCGGCGCGCTTGCGTTCGGTGATGTCCATCAGCGCGAGCAGCACCGCGGGCCGATCGGCATAGGTCAGTTCGCGCGAATAGATCGCAAGGTCGATCAGCGCGCCGTTGGCCTTGACGTGCTTCCAGGTGCGTGCGGCCTGCTCCTCGCTGGAGCGATCGGTGGTCCAGGGCGGCTCGCTGTCGAAAGCCTGCAACGAGCGGATCTTCAGCTTCTCGAACTCGGCACGGCTATAGCCGTAATGGGAAATCGCGGCATCGTTGACGCCGAGGATGCGCTCGTCGTCGAGCGCACAGACGATCATCGGGACGGGATTGCCGTCGAACAGCAGGCGGAATGAGGCCTCGCGCTGCTTCAGCTCGGTGATGTCGACGCGCAGGCCGACCACGCCGCCGTCGTCGGTCAGCCGCTCGTCGATCAGGATGACGCGGCCGTCCGCGAGCATCTGCTCGTGGCGCGCGCCGGGCTGATAGAGCTTTTGCAGCCGCTCGGCGATCCATTCGTCCTCGTGGCCGGCAGCCTCGGGATAGTCGCCGCGCGCGACGCCGATGCGCAGCGTATCCTCGAGGCGCGCGCCTTCCTCGAACAGATCGGCGGTCTTGCTGTAGATCTCGGCGTATTTCCTGTTCCAGAGCACGTAACGGCCTTCGGCATCGAGAAACACGATGCCTTGCGGCAGGATGTCGATGGCCTGGCGCAGGCGCTCATGGGATTTGCGGGCCTCGGCAATCGCGGCCTCCGCCTCGGCGCGGCGGCGCAGGAGTTCGTCGCGTTCGGAAACGGATTGAGGCGCGCGCGCGAAGCGCGGCTTGCGCGGCTGTCGGCGAGCCCGGGCGAGCACGCCTCCCTTTCGCTTTTTTGTTTTTCGAAACCCCAAACTCAACTTGATACGTCCCAGTCGCGCCCAGTGGCCGCAAGTTTTGGGGCAAGTGTCTGAAAAAAAAGTAATCTTGGGTGGCTTGTCGGTCGGTCGCACAGTCTGGTGGCCGCAGAAAAGCAGCCCTCATTGCCGCTTTGCGCGGCGCGGCAGCGCCGCCGGGCGCGCCAAGCCCATCACATCGTCGTCATCGGAGAACGCGATGGCGCAAAATTGCGCGCTGCCTTGAATCATTTCCGAGATCGCGCGCGAATGCATACAGAGGGCTGGGAGCACGCCTCCCACGCACGAATTTTGGTCAATGCACGAGAGGGTTATCGCGTCGTTAAGAATCGGCCGGCCGCGCGTAGGGAACTGCGACTTTCGGACAATATTTCGGCCGAAGGACTGTTTCTTAACCCTGACACCGCGTTGCGTTATAAGGATGACAGCATGAGTCCCCGCCGCCTCGCTCCTCTCCTGCTTGTCATGACGTTCCTGACCGCCGGCGCCGCGCTGGCCCAGGACAAGGGCAGCGTTAACCCAAAACCGCTACCGCCGCTCGCCAACCCAAACGATCCCAGCATCGGCGCCAAGGAGCTGTTCGCGCGAAAGCTGCTGCCGTCGAAGGGAACGGCTCATGTCATCGGCTCCTACACCAAGGGCTGTATCGGCGGCGCCATGCAGATGCCGCTCAACGGCGACAATTGGCAGGTGATGCGGCTGTCGCGTAACCGCAATTACGGTCATCCCGACATAATCGCGCTGATCAAGCGGCTCGCGGCCAGGGCGCATAAGGACGCGGGATGGCCGGGCATTCTGGTCGGCGACATCGCCCAGCCGCGCGGCGGGCCGGCACTGTCAGGCCATGCCAGCCATCAAATTGGCCTGGATGCCGACATCTGGCTGACGCCGATGCCGGACCGTCGTTTGTCACGCGAGGAGCGCGAGGACATGTCGGCGGTGATGATGGTGCGCCAGGACCGGCTCGACATCGACCCCAAGGTGTTCACGCCTGCTCATGTGCTGGTGCTGCGCGACGCAGCGCAGGAGCCGGCAGTGCAGCGCATCTTCGTCAATCCCGCGATCAAGAAGGCGCTGTGCCGCGAGGCCAAGGGCGACCGCTCATGGCTGTCGAAGATCCGGCCGTGGTGGGGCCACGACTATCACTTCCACATCCGCATGCGCTGCCCGGCGGGCTCGAGCGAATGCGAAGGCCAGTCGTCGCAATCCGAGGACGAAGGCTGCAAGCCGTCCGACCTCGCCTATTGGTTCAGCGACGCCGTGCTGCACCCGAAGCCTCCGCCGGAGCCGCCGAAGCCAAAGCCGCCGATGACGCTGGCGCAGATGCCGGCGGCCTGCAAAGCGGTGCTGCACGCGGCGGATGCGAAGCAATAGGCGGCTGGCTGGGCAAGCTGCCGCCTCACCCACCGCTGTCGTCCCRGGGCGCGCGAAGCGAGCCCCGGGATCCATAACCACAGGGAGCGGTGGTTGAGCGAAGCGGTAACTCCGAGTCTTCGTCAAATTCCTCCCTGGGGCTATGGATCCCGGATCTTCGCTCCGCTTCGCTGCGCTTGTCCGGCATGACAGAGTCATTACTGGCTCCCATCCTCTGAAATGCGCTAGGATCGCCTTGCCGCTCTGCCGTAAGCCGAGCGGCCCTGTCGGGACGCGCATCCCGCCTTTCAGCAATGACCGCAAGCCCCGCATCTTCGCGTGGCCAACGATGAGATTTGACATGCGCGTCCTCACCTTCCTCGCTGCGCTTTCGCTCGGTGCGACCACCGCTCTGGCTGCCGAAGAGCCCAGCGGCTGCGACAAGTTCAAATGGCCGATCGAGCGTGAGCGCGCCGCGCTCACCGCGCCGGACCGTGCCAGGCTCGCCACGGGAAGCGAACAGGCGGCGCTGCCGTCGTCGGCCATCACGCTGGGGCTGGTTGCCCCCGCGGACGCGAAGCTGCCGACACCGCCGGAAAGGGCGCCGAAGGACGGCACCTTCGCGGGCTTCACCAGCATCAAGGCGCCGAAGGCCGGGCTCTACACCGTCAGCCTGTCCAGCGGGGCCTGGGTGGACGTGGTCCAGGACGGGCATTTCCTCAAGCCCGTGGCCTTCAGCGGCGCGACCGATTGCGACGGCATCCGCAAGACCATGAAATACGAGCTGTCGGCGCAGCCTTTCGTGCTCCAGATCAGCGGCGCCAAGGACAATTCGCTGTCGATCGCGATCCTGCCGGCACAATAAGTCGCTTGGTTGGACAAACGGCCGCCTTTGACCTGAAGGCTTAGCCTGCTATCTTCGCACCTGCGATATCCCCGCCGGCCGTAAGCCGTTGCGGGGACACGTGGAACAGCGCTTCCGCCCGTCGCACGCCAACCCACCCAACGCCAGATTTACGCGGGCATTCGCGCGCGCGAACTCGCACGGAGCGCACTCCATGATTCGTATTGCCGGACTTTTCACCGCTTTCGTCCTCCTCGCGAGCGCGAGCCTTTCGCCTGCCGCCGCCGAGGACAAGACCATCACCGTGTTCGCCGCCGCTTCGATGAAGAACGCGCTCGACGAGATCGACGCCGCCTACACCGCCAAGACCGGCGTCAAGTTCAGCGTCAGCTATGCCGCAAGCTCGGTGCTCGCCAAGCAGATCGAGCAGGGCGCGCCGGCCGACGTGTTCGTCTCCGCCGACACCGACTGGATGGACTACGCCATCTCGAAGAAGACCATCAACGAGCCGACCCGCGTCAACCTGCTCGGCAACAGCATCGTCCTGATCGCGCCGAAGGACTCCAAGATCGACAACGTCACGATCGCGCAGGGTTTCGACCTCGCCAAGCTCGCGGGCGACGGCAAGATCGCGACCGGCGATGTCAAGTCGGTGCCGGTCGGCAAATACGCCAAGGCGGCGCTGGAGAAGCTGGGCGCCTGGCAGGCTGCGGAGCCGAAATTCGCCATGGCCGAGAGCGTGCGCGCCGCGCTGACGCTGGTGGCACGTGGTGAGGCCAATCTCGGCATCGTCTATTCGACCGATGCCAAGGTCGAGCCCGGCGTGAAGGTCGTCGGCACCTTCCCGGCGGACTCGCATCCGGCGATCATCTATCCCGTCGCCGCGACCACCACCGCGAAGGCCGAGACCAACGACTATCTCGCCTTCCTGCGCTCGACCGCAGCCAAGACCATTCTGGAAAAATACGGCTTCAAGTTCCTGATCAGCCCGACGACTTGATATCTACGACTTGATGCTCGAGATCTCTCCCGCCGAATGGACGGCGATCCTGCTCTCGCTCAGGGTCGCCGTCATCGCGACGCTGGTCGCAACGCCATTCGGCATTGCGCTGGCATGGCTGCTTGCCCGCCATGACTTCTGGGGCAAATCGGTGCTCGATGCGCTCGTGCATCTGCCGCTGGTGCTGCCGCCTGTCGTTACGGGCTATCTCCTGCTCCTCACCTTTGGTCGCAAGGGACTCGTCGGCGGATTTCTGGCCGACTATCTCGGTATCGTCTTCGCGTTTCGCTGGACCGGGGCGGCGCTCGCCTGCGGCCTGATGTCGTTTCCGCTGCTGGTGCGCCCGATGCGGCTGTCGATCGAGGCGATCGACCGCCGGCTCGAGCAGGCTGCCGAGACGCTGGGAGCGGCGCCCTGGAAAGTGTTCTTCACGGTGACGCTACCCCTGGCGCTGCCCGGCGTGCTCGCCGGCATGGTGCTGGGCTTTGCCAAAGCGATCGGCGAGTTCGGCGCGACCATCACCTTCGTCTCCAACATTCCCGGCGAAACCCAGACGATTTCCTCGGCAATCTACTCGCTGATCCAGACGCCCGATGGCGACGCGGCCGCGGGACGACTGGTGATCATCTCGATCGTGCTCGCGCTCGGCGCGCTGATCGCCGCCGAATGGTTCGCCCGCCGCGCCACAAAACGCCTGCACGGGAACTGACCATGCTGCGCGTCGACATCGAAAAACAGCTCGGCGAATTCTCGCTCTCCGCAACCTTCACCAGCGAAGGCCGTGTCATCGGCCTGTTCGGCGCGTCGGGCGCCGGCAAGAGCTCGCTGGTCAACATGATCGCAGGCCTGCTGCGGCCCGACCGCGGCACCATCGTGATCGACGGCGAGACCGTCGACGATACCGCCGCCGGCATCCATGTCCCGACCTGGCGCCGCCGCATCGGCTACGTATTCCAGGACGCGCGGCTGTTTCCTCATCTCAACGTCGCGCAAAATCTCGACTACGGCCGGCGGATGAACGGCCTCACGCCCGATCCTGCCCAGCACAAGCGCATCATCGAGCTGCTCGACATCGGCGCGCTCCTTGATCGCCGTCCAGGAAAGCTCTCCGGCGGCGAACGCCAGCGCGTCGCGCTCGGGCGCGCGCTGCTGTCGAGGCCGCGCCTGCTGCTGCTCGACGAACCGCTCGGCGCGCTCGACGAGGGCCGCAAGCTCGAGATTCTGCCTTACCTGGTGCGGTTGCGCGATGAGGCCAATGTCCCCATGGTCTATGTCAGCCACGACGTCGCCGAGCTGCGCCAGCTCGCGACGCAGATCGTGATGCTGAAGCAGGGGCGGGTGACATCGTTCGGCGGGGTGAAGGTGCTGACGTGAGGGGTTGAGGCCCCTCCCCGTCATTGCGAGCGTAGCGAAGCAATCCAGAGTCTTTTCGCGGAGGCAGACTGGATTGCTTCGCTGCGCTCGCAATGACGAGCTTGCGGCCGCTCCGTCCCGCCAAACTGAAAACGGAGAGCGCGGCGCTAAACCCCCGCCACCGACGTCCACAAATCCGCGAGCTTGCGCCGC
The DNA here is from genome assembly GCF_056402655.1 of Bradyrhizobium sp. P3_C3. NCBI lineage: Bacteria > Pseudomonadati > Pseudomonadota > Alphaproteobacteria > Hyphomicrobiales > Nitrobacteraceae > Bradyrhizobium > Bradyrhizobium sp. P3_C3. The sequence goes on from NZ_JBFUGY010000002.1 coordinate 336,651, forward strand.
AGCGCCTGCCGGCGCGTCAGCGGCGCGGGCGTTTCCTCGTCCTCCGGCAGACGCAGGCCGACGACGTTGACGCGGCCGCCGGAGATGCTGCGTGCAACCAGCACGATCTCGTCCAGCGGCAGCTCGGCGCCCTCCTTCGGCGCGCGGTCGAGATGGACGTCGAAATAGTCGGCGAGGGTCAGCTTGCCGTCATCCTCGCCGACCTTCACGCCGTAGATTTCGGCAAGCTCGGCCAGCGTGTGCTCGCCGGAGACCATGAAGTCGCCGAGCAAATGCGGATCCGGCGCCGAGCTCGGCTGCATGTCGACGAAGAAGCGGTCGAGCGACTCGGCCTTTTCCGGCGGGGCCAGCAGATAGATGTAGTCGCCGGGCGCGATCGGATCGGCTTCTGTCGGGGTCAAAATGTTCTCATTGCGGATGACGAGCGTCGGCTTGGACCAGGATGGGATCAGACCGCGGCGGAAATACAGGCTCTTGGGCCGCACCGGATAGCCGACGAGTTGCTGCTCGAGCTGGCCGGGCAGATCCAGCTCGACGCGGCGTGGACCACGCTCGGCGCGCGGCAGCGCCACGTGCAGCTTGCGCGCTGCCGGCGCCAGCGTCCAGCCTTGCAGCAGTAGCGAGATGATGACGACGACGAAGGCGACGTCGAAATAGAGATAGGCCTTCGACAGGCCGACCAGCATCGGGATCGACGCCAGGAAGATCGCGACCGCGCCGCGCAGGCCGGTCCAGGCGATGAAGATCTTTTCGCGCCAGTTGAAGCGGAACGGCGCCAGGCACACGAACACCGCGATCGGCCGCGCGACCAGCATCAGGACGAACGCAACCCCGACCGCCGGCAGCACGCTCGTGCCGAGCCGGCTCGGCGAAACCAGCAGGCCCAGCAGCACGAACATCACGATCTGCGCCAGCCAGGTCGCGGCATCCAGGAACGCCACAACCGAATTATGCGCGCGGGTCGGGCGGTTGCCGATGATGATGCCGGCGAGATAGACCGCGAGGAATCCGGAGGCGTGCATGATCTGCGAGCCGCCGAAGATCACGAGCGCCGCGGTCGTGACAAACGGCGCATGCAATCCCTGCGGCAGCGCAACCCGGTTGAGCGCGACGACGACGAGACGACCCCCGAGGAAGCCGACGACGGCGCCCAGCACCGCCTCCTGGATGAACTCCATCGCCACATGGCCCGCCGAGCTCGATCCCAGCGAGATGTATTCGACCAGCATCAGGGTGAGGAAGATCGCGAAGGGATCGTTGGTGCCGGATTCGGCCTCCAGCGTCGCGCCGACGCGCGGACGCAGGCGCAGGCCCTGGGTGTGCACCAGCAGGAACACCGCAGCCGCGTCGGTCGAGGCCACGACGGCACCGACCAGCAGCGATTCCGTCCAGTTGAGGTCGAGCGCGTATTTGGCGAACGGCGCCGTGATCAGCGCGGTCAGAAGCACCCCGACGGTCGCGAGCACGACGGAGGGCGCGAGCACGGTGCGGATGCTGGCAAAGCGCGTCTTCAGACCGCCGTCGAACAGGATCAGGGCGAGTGCCACCGAGCCGACCAGATAGGTGGTGCGGACGTCGTCGAACTGAAGCTGCCCGGGGCCGGAATCCCCCGCGAGCATGCCGATGGCAAGGAAGACGAGCAGCAAGGGCGCGCCGAAGCGCAGAGCAAGCAGGCTCGACAGGATACCGGCCATGACGAGGACGGCGCCGAGCAATATGGCGAGGCTGACAGAGTCGAGGGAAGCCATCCACCTTCCGGGTAAAAATCGCTGGGATTGCATCCTTATCGTCGGCAGACTCCCACGCCAACCCATTTTCTCCCGCTCGCGGCAATCTGCCCGTATTTTGCGGCCTTAACGCGCTTCACTTAGCGGTGTATCGATGGCCCGGCGGCGCCCTTTGTGGAATTCTGCGCCGTCCTCGAATCAAATCCTCCCGCCTGCTTGCCGACGAGACCGATGGACATGGACCTCAAAGACTTCATGGAGTTCGTGCAGACCACCGCGCGCAGCGTCGGGGCGGAAATCTCCTCGCCCTGGTTCTACCTGCAATTCGGCCTGATCCTGGCCGCGGCCGGCATCGCCTATGCCGCGGAAGCCGGGGTTCGCAACCGCATCGACATGACATCGTTGGCGATACACTGGCCGCTGCCGCTCCGGCACTTCGCCCGGGTGATGGTCTCGAGCGCCTCGACGGCGGTGTTCACCCTGATGGTGATCCTCTCCCGCGTGGTGATGTATCACGCGACCTGGCCGAGCCGCAGCTATCTCCTGATGGTCGCCGCCAAGCTGGGACTGGCCTGGCTTGCGATCCGGCTCGTGACCTCGGTGCTGCGCAACGCCTTCATCGTCAAGCTGGTGTCGATCTCGGCGTGGTTCGTCGCGGCGCTGTCCATCATCGGACAGCTCGACACGACGGTCGACCTGCTTGATTCCTTTGCGATCGTGCTCGGCGGCCTGCGGCTGACGCCGCTGCTGGTGATCAAGGCCGGCGCGCTCCTGCTCATCGCGCTCTGGGCCACCAACATCGCCAGCAATTTCGCCGAGAGCCGGATCAACTCGACCACCGATCTGACCCCGTCGGTGCAGGTGCTGCTGGTCAAGATCATCCGGATCGGGCTGCTGGCCATCGCAATCGTCATCGCGCTCGGCGCGGTCGGTATCGATCTCTCGGCGCTCGCGGTGTTCTCCGGCGCGGTCGGCGTCGGCATCGGTATCGGCCTACAGAAGATCGTCGCCAACTTCATCTCGGGCATCATCCTGCTTGCGGACAAGTCGGTGAAGCCGGGCGACCTTGTCACCATCGGCGACAATACCGGGCGCATCAGCGCGATGAAGACGCGCTATATTTCCGTCGCCGCCGGCGATGGCCGCGAATTCCTGGTGCCGAACGAGGACCTGGTGACGCAGAAGGTCGTCAACTGGACCTATACCGACAAGAACACGCTGGTGAAGATCGCCTTCGGCACCAATTACGACGCCGACCCGCGGCTGGTTTGCAAGCTCGCCGCGGAGACCGCGGCCGCCCATCCCCGCGCGCAGAAGGGCAAGCCGCCGAACAGCATCCTGACCGAGTTCGCGGAAGCCGGGATGAAGTTCTCGCTGACCTTCTGGATCGCGGACCCCGACGGCATGGATGGCGTCAAGAGCGATGTGATGCTGGCGCTATGGGAGGCCTTCAAGCGCGAGGGCATCCGGGTTCCCTATCCCGTCCGCGAGATTCGCGTCCGGGGCGGCGCCCTGCCGGTGGAAACCACCGTAGAAGTCCCGAATTAGGCCCTGTTTCGGGCGCAAGAGCCACGCCTGACTTGCATGAAGGCCCGTGATCATTAGATTATGGCCCTGAAATCAAGCCCTTCCGCCGACATCGAGACCAGCCCCGCATGAGCTACGTCGAAGCCTCCGATACCTCCCTGCGCAAGACCGGACAGATCAAGCTGCACGGGCCGAGCGCCTTTGCCGGCATGCACAAGGCGGGCGCGCTGGTGGCGAAGTGCCTCGACGAGCTCACCGATATCGTCGGGCCCGGCGTGCCGACCGAGCGCATCGACCAGTTCGTCCGCGACTTCGCCTTCAGCCACGGCGCCTATCCGGCGACGCTGATGTATCGCGGCTATCGCTACTCGACCTGCACCTCGCTCAACCACGTGGTCTGCCACGGCATGCCCGGTGACCGTCCGTTGAAGGAAGGCGACATCGTCAACATCGACGTCACCTTCATCGTCGACGGCTGGTACGGCGATTCCAGCCGGATGTATGCGGTCGGCCCGATCGCCCGCAAGGCCGAGCGGCTGATCGAGGTGACGTATGAGGCGATGATGCGCGGCATCGCCGCGGTCAAGCCGGGCGCCACCACCGGCGACATCGGCCACGCCATCCAGAGCTTCGTCGAGCCGCAGGGCATGAGCGTGGTGCGCGATTTCTGCGGCCATGGCCTGGGGCGCATGTTCCACGACGAGCCGAACATCATCCATATCGGCCGGCCCGGCGAAGGCGTTCAGCTCAAGCCCGGCATGTTCTTCACCATCGAGCCGATGATCAATCTCGGCAAGCCGCATGTGAAGATCCTCTCCGACGGCTGGACCGCAGTGACGCGCGACCGCTCGCTGTCGGCGCAGTTCGAGCACTCCGTCGGCGTGACCGCGACGGGCGTCGAGATCTTCACGCTGTCGAAGCGGCACGGCGAGACGCAGATCGGGTGATGGCCCGGCAGGACCGCGATGCGATCCTGCCATCCTGTTCGCCGGCGACGATCCGTCGTCAGAGGCGGACCTCTTACAGCACGTAGCCACCATCGATGGTGAGGCTGGCGCCGGTCATATAGCCGGATTCCGGGCCCGCCAGATGTGACACCAGCGCGGCGATCTCGCCGGGCTCACCGACGCGCTTCAACGGAACGATCTCTTTCAGCCGCGACACCATCGTGGCCGTCATGTCGGTCTCGGTCGGGCCCGGCTGGACGTTGTTGACCGTGATCCGGCGAGGCGCCAGGTCGAGCGCAACGCCGCGGACCAAGGAGGCAACGGCGGCCTTGGTCATGGCATAGACGCTGCCTCCCGGCGTCCCTGTCCGGATCGCCGTGTTGCTCCCGATCGTGATGATGCGGCCGCCGTCACGCATCTGCCCGGCTGCCGCCTGGATGGCCAGAAAGACGCCGCGGATATTCACATCGAGAATGAGGTCGAGGTCTTCGAGGCTGAACTGCTCGACGGGACCGAGGCGGAGAATGCCCGCGTTGACGACGACCGCATCAAGCACCCCAAGCCGGCTCACGGTCTCGGCAACGGCCGCGCGGATCGCGGCGGGATCGGCGCTATCGGCCTTGATCGCGACGGCCTTGCGGCCAGCGTTCTCGATCGCGGCCACGATTTCGGCGGCACTGTCCGGTCGCGACACGTAGGTTAGCGCGATATCGAACCCGTCCCGTGCGAGACGGACCGCGATCGCGGCGCCAATGCCGCGCGCTCCACCAAACACCAACGCGACTTTGCTGCTCATTTGCCCTCTCCTTATTTGGAACGATCGTTCCAGATTTGACCAAAAAAATTACCCGAGGGCGCGCAATGCGATGGCGCCGAGCGCCCGTAATTGGCGCGGCCTGGCGCCACCGCGCGCGGCGATTCGAATACCGGCAACATTCGCCAGCAGAAACTCGGCTGCGTCGTCGGCGTCGAGATCCCGCGCCACGTCGCCGTCCGCCTGCGCTTCGCACAAGCGTTTCGAAACGGCGCCCTGGAGCGCGCGGCCTGACGCCGCATGGATGCTGGTGAGGTCATCCCGCGAGCGGCCGAACTCGCTGATCGAGCCGATGCCCAGGCAAGCCTCGTTCGCGTCGCGAACGACGCGGTCGATCATCGCCCTGAGGCCGTCAATCGCGCGCGGCGGCGCCCGCAGCGCGGCAAGATGGGCTTCGACCTCGCTGGCCGCGTAGCGGCGCACCGCGGCGCAATAGAGTTGCCATTTGTCGCCAAACGTATCGTAGATGCTCTGGCGGCCGATCCCCATGGCGTCAACAAGCATCGGCGTCGAGGTTCCCTCGAAACCGTGCTCGCGAAACGCACCGATCGCGGCATCGAGCGCCTCGTCCTGATCGAATTCCTTTGTCCTTGCCATGACACGACAATAGTTATTCTGGAACGAATAGTCAATTATAAAATACGGCGACATTGCCCGCGACATGGCGGGAAGCAGATCGGGTGATGCCTGGCTCGGCGGCCTAGTGGCGACGCCGGAATGACGACGGCGGCCGCTTGTAGGTCGCGACAAATGCATCGTTGAATCTGCGAACGCTGCCGAAGCCGGCGGCGAAGGCGATCTCCGCCAATGTCATGCTGGTCTGGTCGATCAGACGCTTGGCTTCCTGCACACGGCGTGTCGCGGCGATCTCGCTCGGGCTCGCACCGGCGTGGCGCATGAACAGGCGGAGCAGATGGCGCGGTCCGACTCCCAGGACTTCCGCAAGGTCCATCATCGACGCGCGATCTAGGAATCCGTCATTGATCAGGCGCATCCCGCGCGCGACGGTGGTGGCCGTTCCCATCCAGGCCGGCGATCCCGGCGCGGTTTCCGGCCGGCAGCGCAGGCATGGGCGAAATCCGGCGCGCTCGGCGGCAGCGGCGGTCGCATAAAAGGTGACGTTCTCCGAGCGCGCCGGGCGAACCGGACAGACCGGCCGGCAATAGATGCGCGTCGAGCGAACGCCGGAGAAGAACAGCCCGTCGAACGCGCGTGCCCGCGCCAGCCGCGCCCGATCGCAGGTGTCCCAGTCGAGATGCGGCGGCAGCGTTTGCCGATGTGCCGAGCCTGTTGCCATGGCGGAAGAATAGTTTCATCGCAGCCCGCCGAGTAGCTGGAATCGGACTCGATCGGGCGATGAGGTCCGAATCCAGCCAGCCTGCGCCACCACGCCGGATCATGGTCCCGGTCCATCCCGGAGCAGATTCGCAATGCACACGCAGGCGCAACAAACGACGTCAGGACAAACCACCCTCACATTCGAGATCGGGCTCCTGCTCCTCCTCTCACTGATCTGGGGCAGCTCGTTCACGCTGATCAAGGTCGCAATCCCGACGATCCCGCCGTTCACGATGGTCGCCGCGCGCGTGACGATCGCGGCCATTCTCCTGATCGCGATCGCGCGCGCTCAGGGGCACGCTCTTCCGGCCCGGGGACCGGTGTGGGCGGCTTTCTTCGTGCAGGGGCTGCTGCAGAGCGCGCTGCCGTTTACCCTGATCAGTTGGGGCGAGATGCATATCGCAAGCGGTCTCGCCGGCGTGCTCAATGCGACCCCGCCGATGTTCGTGCTCGCGATCGCGATGATGACCGGACGCGGGCGGCAGGCGATCAGCAGCCGGAAGATCATCGGCGTCGCGCTTGGTCTTGCGGGCGTCGCGGTCACGATCGGAATCGATGCGCTGTCCTCCTTGGGCACGACGGCCCCGCTGGCGCAGGCCGCCGTGCTCGGCGCAAGCCTCTGCTACGCGCTCGCACCGATATGGGGGCAGCGGTTCTCCGGCTTTCCCGCCACCGTCACCGCGGCCGGCGCCATGAGCTGTGCCGCGATCCTCATGGTCCCTGCCGCACTCGTCCTCGAGCGACCCTGGACGCTGGCACCGACTTCGCACGCGGTCGCGGCCGTCGTCGGCCTCGCGGTGGTCTGCACGGCGCTCGCGATGGTGAATCTATTTCCGCTTGATCCGCACGCTCGGCCCACTCGGCGCAACCAGCGGCAGCTATCTGCGCGCGGGCTTTGCGGTGGCGCTCGGCACGGCATGGCTCGGCGAACGCTTCACCTGGTCGGCCCTTACAGGCATGACGCTCATTCTCGCCGGGGTCATCGCCATCACGATGCCCCAGCCGGCGCAGCGCCGTGGTCTCGAACAGTGACGGTGCCTGCGGGGCGGTCTCTTGGACCGCCCCCGAGTCGCCGTTGCAGATCAGGCGTGATTGACCTCGACGACCTCGCACAGGATCGTCTCGGCCTTCGACAGCGCCGCAAGGCTCCGGATGTACGGCGCAAATCGCGGATCCCGGCGAAAATTCTCGATGTCCCCTGCGCTTGCCCATTGCGAGTAGTTGATCGCGCGCCGGCCCTCCTTGCTGGCGTGGACGCTGGACGAGATGAACCCGGGCTGCTTGCTGAAGAAGGCCTCGGTGCCCTCCTTCAGCAACTGAACCAGCTTTTGCTGGTTGTCCGGCTCGACCGTGAAGACGTTGACGAGGGTCGTGACGTCGCTGCCGGTGCGAATGGTCGCTTCCATTTTCGAACTCCTGTTCTGGCTGTGGGACGGCGCCGCTTGCGCGACGAGCAAGACGCCCGCTCCGAGGCCGGTGGCAACGAAGGCACGACGCGACGGCTCAGGTCTGGTCCGGGACACTGATATTCTCCTGTTGCGGAAGATCGGCTGGCCACTCGACCGGCCAACAGCGCTGAGACGAACGAGGCAGCAGAACGAAGACAGCTGGTGTGAAATTTTTTCTCGACGGCTCAATCGCCCCGAGCGTAGGCGGCGCCGGGAATCCGGGCCGGCAACATCCTGACCGGCTCCCGGCGTTGCCGATGCGCGCGAACTCTGCTACCCGGAGCGCGCCGAAAAAGGCATGGCCGGATTGGTAAGCCCGGCCTGTTCCTGACTTGCCAGGAATTCTGCCACCGTCTCCACGGTAGGACCCACGGCCGGACAGAGTGACGCGATCGTCACGCTGCTCGGCAGGTCATGTCATCGTGTCATCTCGGCCGCCGTTCAGTGTGGAATCTCGTTCTGTCCGTTCCTTCACCTGAACGGAGCCCACCTATGCGACTGCAACATCTCAACCTCGTGACCTCGGACGTCACCGCGCTTGCCGCCTTCTTCGAGCGCTTCTTCGGCTTTGCACCCTATGCCTCGCGTGGCGAAGCCCTCGTCGTCCTGCGCAACAAGGAGGATTTCGTCCTGACCGTGATGCGCGGCAGGACGGGCGAGCCGGCCGACTATCCCGCCAATTTCCATATCGGCTTCTACTACGACGAGGCGGCCGAGGTGGAAGCCAAGCACGCCGAGCTAAAGGCCGCGGGCCTCAACCCGAGCAGGATCGCCTTCATGGACCGTGGCGGCGGCGCGCGCGTCCCGCACTTCTATGTCACCGCGCCGGGCCATGTCCTGGTCGAGGTCTGCACCCCGCCGGGAGGGCTTTCGCCGTAGGCGGACGACGAGGCACCGGCCGTCGTGCCAATGAGCGAGCCGCCAGGGCCGGACACTTCCCGGTTGCAAAACACGCGCCGTACGGCATGGTTATGCCTGATGCCCGCCAAGACCGACCACGACAAGAGCAAGCCCGAGGACGCGCCGCACTATCACGGCCATCGCGAACGGCTGCGCGAGCGCTTCTACAGCGCCGGCGCGGATGCGCTCAGCGATTACGAGTTGCTGGAGATGGCGCTGTTTCCGGCGCTGCCGCGGCGCGACACCAAACCGCTGGCCAAGACGCTGATCAAGATTTTCGGCTCGTTCGCCGAGGTCGTCCACGCCCCGGTGGCGCGCTTGCGCGAGGTCGACGGCATCGGCGAAGCCGCGATCCACCAGCTCAAGCTGATCGCGGCGGCAACGCACCGCGTCGCCAAGGGCGAGGTCAACAGCCGCAACGCGCTGTCGTCCTGGAACGAAGTGATCGATTATTGCCGCTCCAGCATGGCCTTTGCCGACAAGGAGCAATTCCGCCTGCTCTTCCTCGACAAGCGCAACCAGCTCATCGCCGACGAGGTGCAGCAGACCGGCACCGTCGACCACACCCCGGTCTATCCGCGCGAGGTGATCAAGCGCGCGCTGGAATTGTCGGCGACCGCGCTGATCCTGGTGCACAATCACCCCTCAGGCGATCCCTCGCCGTCGCAGGCCGATATCCAGATGACGAAGGCGATCATCGACATCGCCAAGCCGCTGGGAATTGCCGTGCATGACCACATCATCGTCGGCAAACAAGGTCACGCCAGTCTGAAGGGACTGAAGCTGATCTAAACGACGTCCCCTCTTGGGGGCTAAAGCGGACCTTACCGCGAACCTCGCCAAACGACGCGATTGCCCCAGAGCAGTCATCAATCCCGCCGGCAACTCGAGGTTGTCCAGAGAGCACGGCGTGGATCCGTTGGATCAGCATTGTTGTCCCATGCGTGACTCGTAAGCGACAGCGGTCGGGATAATGGATTGCTGCCGCGATCGCCACAGATGCGGCGTCTTCGCACAACAATTCTGGTGCTCGTTGCCTTTCGCGATCGCGTGTGATCGGGCGCAACAAAATGGAACTGCGCAAGCCTTTGCGATTACTTGCCGGTCAGGCGCCGCGTCGGCACCCTCTGCGAGCACGGGTGCTTTCCGTTGTTCTGCCTTGCGTGATTATCATCGCCGCACCGCAAGCGGCCCGCGCTCAATGTACAACTGATCCTGTCAACGGCGGCATCCTTCAGAACGGCGGAACCTGCGTAGCCAATAGTCCGGTGAGCACCGGTTTCAACATCGCGGTCAGCGCGTTGAACGGCGCAAACGTGACGACCAATGGCACGGTGACGGCCAATGGTGGTGGAACAGGAATCCAGGCCACCACCAACGCCACGGTCACCGCAAACGCAAATGTAACCGCCGCCAGCACTGGCCTGATTGCGAACACCGGCGGCACGATCATCATTAATGCGATCACCCTGGCGAATTCTGGCGGCGGCGGCGCGGCCATGATCGCCACCACCGGCACGATCATCGCAAATAGCACGACCGTGAATTGGAACGGCGGCGCCGCGGTCGGGGTGGGCGGGGTAGTGCAGGCCACGGCGGGAGGTCTGATTCAATTCACACCTGGCTCGTCGATCAATCTCAGCGGTGGCTTCGGCAAGTTGATGACCGCCGACGGTGCGACAAGCCAAATCATCGCCAATGGTCTTTCCGTGAACATGGGTGCTTCGGGCGGCATGACCGCGGCTACGGCGCAGAACGGGGGGAGTATCCAGCTTGCGAGCGGCAGCAGCATCACGTTCGCCGGAGGCGGCGGGAATACCGGCCTATCGGCAACAGGGGCCAACAGTTCGATCACGGCGACCGATCTGAGCTTGTCGGTAGGTAATGGCGGTGGTGATGTCGGTGTGAACGCCGCGTCCGGGGGCCAGGTGACGTTGACGCGCGGCTCCGTTACCGTTCCCGGCATTGGCGGCGGGGAGATAGGACTTCGGGCGACGGGGGCGAACAGCCTGGTTACCGCAAACGATGTGGTCGTCAGCGTGACGGGAGGCGGTGGAAACGCTGGAGTGAATGCGACGACTGGCGGCACCGTTACGACGAGTGGTGGCTCGGTGTCCGTCGTCAACGGCGCGGGCGGGCTGCTGCAGAACGGCGGCAACGTAACTATGACCGGAACCGACGCGACCGCGTCAGGAAATGGCGGCTTCGGCTTTCTGTTCAACGGTACCGGAAACACGTTGCAGTACAGCAACGCCACCATCGTGGCCAGCGCCGCCTCCTTCTCGGTGCAGGGCGCCGCGGCCAACATCAGTCTTAGTAATGCCGTCGCAGTAACAAATAACAACACCCTGCTCGAAACGGTGTCTGGAGCCAGCACGACGTTCAACGCACAGGCATCGACCTTGCGAGGGGTGATCACGACGGCGGCCGGCGGCATCAGCACAGTCACCCTTGCGCAGAATACCGTCTGGACGATGACGGGCAATTCGAACGCAACCAACCTGACCAACAACAGCAGTGAGATCATCTTCACCCCGCCGACCGCGGACCCCACACAACTGTCGAGCTACAAGACGCTGATTGCGAATAACTATGGGGGCGCAGGCGGCTCGATCACGCTCAATACTTTTCTCGGCAACGACACTTCGCCATCCGACAGGTTGGTCATTAACGGCGGCGCAGCGACGGGCTCGACAGCGCTCAGAGTATTGAACACGACCGGTCCCGGCGATCAGACCGTTGCGAACGGCATCCTTTTGGTGCAGACCGTCAACAACGCCACCACGGCGCCCGGCGCTTTCTCACTCGCCGGCGAGGTGCGCGGCGGCGCTTATGATTACTTCCTGTTTCGCGGCGGCATTAACGGCAATGCGCCCCAGGATTGGTTTCTGCGCTCGACTTTCGATTCGGGGCCGACACCCCCGGACCCGCCGATTATCCCGCCGCCGATCCTGCCGCCCGATCCGCCTCCGGACGGGCTGCCGCCCGGCACCTACCCAATCATCGGGCCTGGACTTGCAACCTACGGGTCCGTTCAACCTATGGCCCGGCAAATCGGCCTCGCCACGCTTGGTACGCTCAACCAGCGAGTCGGCGACACGATGACATTGTTGAATGCGGGTACCGACCCTGATGGCTGGGGCCGGTCAGACTGGGCGCGCGTTTTCGGTCAGCAGATCAACGGCCACTACCAGGCCTTCGCCGACCCGCGCACCGATGGCTGGCTGGCGGGCTTCCAAGGCGGAATCGATCTCTGGCGCGGCAGCACCATCCCCGGTCACCGCGACTCTGCTGGACTTTACTTCGCCTATATCCAGGCGCGGGCCGACGTGACCGGGCTGGTCACAAACCCGGCGGCCACTGGCTACATGCTCACCCACACCGGGACCAACGACATCCAGGCTTACTCGGCCGGCGGCTACTGGACACACTACGGTCCGACCGGCTGGTACCTCGACGCGATCCTGCAGGGGACGCTCTATCGTGGCAACGCGACGACGCAATTCACGCAATTGCCGCTCAAGGGCGCCGGCTTCGTTGCTTCGCTGGAGACGGGCTATCCAATCCCGATGCCGCTTGGCCCAGGCTTCGTGCTCGAGCCGCAGGCCCAGATCATCTGGCAACGGGTCTCGTTCGACGAAGCCAATGACGGTCTGGGCCCGGTCGGGCTGGGCACGACGTCGGGTCCGATCGGACGGCTCGGCCTGCGCGGGCAGTGGAATACCACGAGCAGCAACGGGATGCTCTGGCAGCCTTATGCAGGCATCAATTACTGGCGCAGCTGGGGCGCKGGAGCGGACACCACTTTTGGCATCGATCAAGTGCTGCTGCTGCAGAAGATGCAGACGGTCGAAACCTTCGTCGGCTTCACCGGCAAGCTCGACAAGAGCTATAGCGTCTATGCTCAATTCGGTTATCAATTCGACGTCGGCAGCACGGTCAACGCGGGCCCGCAAGGCGCCAAAGGCACCGCGGGCATACGCTACAGCTGGTGAATATGGTTCCATCAAGCTGCTTGCGATCTCTACGCGCAGCGAGGCCCGCATTCCGCGGCCTGCCGTATACACTATGTGCATGTCCGGATGCGGCCCTGTTTGAGACATGCCGACCGACCTTGAGAATGTCCGCGAACCGAGGAAGACCGGAAGTGGCCAGCGCACAAGGCAGGCCGCTTCCATGCGGCCGTCTTCGCTTGGTCACGAATGACCCGGAATGGCAGCCTACAACGCGCCGATCGCCTCGGCTAAAGCATGATCCGGAAAAGTGCGCAGCGGTTTTCCCTCGCGACAAACGCGGAGCGCGTTTGCGCGGAGATCATGCTCAAACAACAACCTAAAGCGCGATGACGATTCATCCCAATCTCATCGCGCTTTAGGCAAGATGACTGGCCAGCCGGAAGGTCTCTCAGCGAGCTCGGCAGGGCGGGCCGATGATCACTTCCTTACGGCAGCGACCCTCTAAGGTCCGCGACACCAAAATCTACCGTGGCTCCGCCACCGTTCTCAGAAGTCGTCTGGGTGCGGGCCTCGCTGTGCGCTGACACAGCGATGACCCGGTCGCCTTTCTTCTCCGCCAGTCCGACATTTCGAGCGAGGATCGCGCCAAGCAAAAGCATCGTGACCATCAGCCCGCTCACGGACGCAGTCACATAAACATTGTACCAATTGCGCATCACTACACCACCCATGCGCATCGCCCCCGCCCGATGCAACATGCGTCGTTGAGTCGTTAGGCGATTTGGTGGCGCGGCAGTGGCGTTCTGGAGTTCACCTCACTTGTTACGCGGTGGCGGCCACTCGTTGCAGGTTCGTGGCGAGCGGATTGCTTTGAGCAGCCTTTCCTGTGGACCGCCGCACTTCCATCACAGGAGGCAGCATGGACTCAGGCATACTCCGAAATTGCGCGGCTTGCTCTCCCGGCCGCGCGGATCTGGCCTGGAGCCCCGGCTGGTAAGGTCGGGGCTCTCTTTGGAGCGGCTCTCTGAGACCGTTCAGCTTGGCCTCGGGCGGCGGTCTTCGTTCTGCCAGTCGCCTAAGCCACTAACCCGATCACTAGCTCCGTCAGAACTGCTGACGTTGCCATCCGCTTCCGGGATTTCAGCGCTGTTGGTCTGGATCAGAAATAGCTGTTTCTGCATCTCGACGAGGCGCACGCGGCTATATTGCCACCGGATAAAGCCGCAGCCGCGCCGTGCTAATTGTTGCGCGCAGCTCAAATGACGACAATTCCGGGCTGCATCGTGCGCGTCGGACTGAAGCATCACTTGCGCTGATCTGTTTACGGCGACTTCCGCTTCTGGCCCGTCTCGGACCTCACGACGCCGAAGCAGAATGTCCGCCACTGAGGTGAGAGCTGAAGTCCGCTGATGGTCCCTAGTGAGTGAAATGGCTTATAAAGGCGCTTCCACGTGTTAACGTGATCATCACGAACGATCACTGCTTACAGTCCCCTGTCTACGTCCCCTGCTACTACCCCACCTAAAAAATCTATTGTGTGTTCAACGCATTACGTGAAGCGATAGATTCATCCACAACCACCCCTCGGGCGATCCCTCACCCTCGCAGGCCGACATCCAGATGACGAAAGCCATCATCGACATCGCAAAGCCGCTCGGCATCGCGGTGCACGACCACATCATCGTCGGCAGAAGCGGGCATGCCAGCCTGCGCGGGATGCGGTTGATCTAGAGCCTCAAATCAGATGACAAGGACACAATGAGCGACTGGCTGCACAATCTGCCGGTGCCCGTGATGGCGCTGGTGATCTTTGGATTCACGTACCTGCTCGCGGCGGCCATCTTCGCAGGCATCGCGAGGGCTGCGACGGAGAAGCGCGCGAAGTCGCTGAAGGCGATCTCGCCGGGCATGCTGCCGGTGCTCGGCATCATCTTCGGCCTGTTCGTCGCCTTCATCGCCGCGCAGGTCTGGGGCGACAGCGACCGCGCCAGCGCCGCGGTGAGCCGCGAGGCCAGTGCGCTACGCAGCGCCGTGCTGCTGGCCGCCGGCTTGCCGGCGGAGCAGGAGACGAAGCTCCGCGGCCTAGTGCGCGACTATGTCGGCCAGGCCGTCGCGGTGGAATGGCCGATGATGGCGCATCAGGAAGTGTCGCTGAAGGTCACGCCGCCGGCACTTGCCGAAGCCCTGCAGTTCGTCGTCGCGATGACGCCGCAAGGCCCGGGGCAGGCGAATGTGCAGCGCGAGCTCATCGCCGCGCTGGAGCAGGCGCTGGACGCGCGGCGGCAGCGGATCATCGTCAGCCTCGCCGCGGTGAACCCGGTCAAATGGTGGTGCCTGTATCTCCAGGCGGCCTGCGCCCTATTGGTGATCGGCCTTGTTCATTGCGACAACCGGCTGGGATCGGCGATCGCGATGGGCCTGTTCGCCACCGGCGTCGCCACCTCCGTGCTGCTCATCGCTGCGCACGACCGGCCGTTCGCCGGCCAGATCTCGATCCAACCGGAGCCGCTGCTCCAGATCATGCCGGCAGACCCCGGCAAGAGTTGAGCAGAGCGGCTTGCCCCGCGAGAGAGCATCTCACCGGACGAACTGCCACCCCTTCGGCGTCCAGCGCAGCAGCGTGCCGGACAGCGGCTTCGGCGCGCGCGCCATCATGTTCCTGGCCAGCGTCCGCAGCGCGTCGATCGCGGCACTGCTGTCTTCGCTTGCATAGAGCACGAGATCGGCCGACGGCGCCGCGACGATCAGGACACCGCCCTGGGCCTGCGCGAGCGGCGCCCAGCTGTCGACCAGCGCGAGCCGGCTGGTCTGATAATAGTCCCCCGTCAGCGTGCCGAATTGTCCTGACGGGACCGCTTTTGCGACCGTCGTGAGCGGCTTCACGCTGCTGCGCAGATTGGCGATGGCGATGTCGAAGACCTGGTCCTGCGTCAAGCCGAGCGCGGCACGATCCTTGTCGTTGAACACCCTGACCGCCCGCGGCGAGTCCAGCACCGGGACGATCACCAGCCCCTCCGCCAGGGGCCGCGTCAGCGCCGGGCCGCGCGCATCGACCTCCCGAAGCGCCTGCCGCATGTAGTCAGCCGAGCGTACGACCACGCGAAGGGCTGCTCGGGTCGGCGGATCGTTCCGGCTGCTCGCCGTTGCCTTGACGCCGCTGACATAGGCGCCGATCTCCCTGGCGCAGCCGCCGGTGTTGGCCTTGCAGAAGGCGTAGATGCGGTCGAGGTTGGTTTGCAGAGGGCCGACCGACAGCGTCAGCGGTCCCTTGATCACGACCGGGGTGTCACGCATCTCGGCGCGGATGCGCTCGGCCACGAAAGCCGTAAACGCCGGTTCGTCGGCTGGAATCTGTTGCGCCCGGGCAGTCCCGGCCCCGACCAGATCGCTGGCCACGACCGCGGCGATCAGCCACCGGCATATGCGAGATCGGATGCTCATGCGAACCACCGGCTCGGGAGAGCGGCTCGCCGGCCGATACTCACCCCTCCGCGTCCAATCTACTGCCGGCCGCCATCGATCCTGCGACGCCGGCGGCTGATCGATCAATAGCAATAGCGTTGGCTGACCCGGACGTAATAGCCGTCGGGACGCTGCATGTAGCAGCCGCGCTGATAGGCGTAGTAGCCGGAGCGGCGACGCTCGCCCTCGGAGGCGATCGCAGCGCCCGTGCCGGCACCGACGACCGCGCCGATTGCAGCGCCGCGTCCGCCGCCGATCGCGCCGCCGAGGATCGCCCCGCCGACACCGCCGATGATCGCGCCGCCGATGGCATCCTGGGCCGCAGCCTCATGCGCCGGCATCACCATCGCGACCGTCAGACATGCCGCGATTCCAAAACTTCCAATGCGAAGACCTCGAAGCATGCTCGCTCTCCCTGTGATGAGCCAGTCATAGCGACGGAAGCGGATTCGGACCAGACAAATAGCCGGCGGCGCGGCTCACGACGCTGCGCGATGGCGCCGGAGGCGCAGCGCGAAGACGGCTCAAACCATGCCGCGAGCGATGCACAGGCCGGCCAATCGGACGTCAGGGATAGATCCAGCGCTGCACGGCCTCGGCGGTATCGGCCGGCGTGGAGTTGAAGCAGATCGCGGCGTCAGGCGCCAGTTGATGGACGAGGTTGAGCACCTTCTCGAACAGCAGCAGGCGCTCCTTCGGTTCGCGCAGGCCCGCGCCGATCACGATGCAGTCGAAGCGCTCGTCGCGCATCGCGGCCGTGACGCCGGCTTCCGCGGTCGCGTCGAGATCGATCAGGCAGCTCGTGACCTCGTAACCGAGATCACGCAGGCGCAGCAATTGCGCTTCGATATGATGGCGCACGAGCTCCGGCGTGAGCTGCGGAAATGCGCTGTAATCCGCACTGCCGGGTTCGATGCCGATCGCGAGGACGCGCTTGGCCATGCAGGGCTCCCTACCGCATCGTCTAAAATGCTAACGGACGAACGACCATGCCGGTTCCCCCACTGCCGGGGCGCGCTGCCGGCGAAGGCGCGGGTCCGATCCTGCGGCACATTTTCCCGCCCAGGCTGTAAGCCATTTCACATGCGCCGGGCCGGCAACCTGCCACATTTGCCGGAAGATCACGTTGGAGTCACACCCGATCACGGCACCTGGTCCATATCTGACTTGCACGAAATTTCGATAATTCATCAATTTTCGGGAGCGGAAGATGGTCTCATTCGAGAGTCTGAAAAGCGAGTACGAGCGGAATTGGGCCGATCTCGAGATCCGGCCTTCCCGCCTCGGCGACGCGAATGGCGTCGCGCGCAAGGCGATCAACGGCAAGGCGACCTATCAGCAGATCGAGCGGTTGACCGGAGTCCCCTGGTATTTTGCCGCGCTCTGCCACTACCGCGAATCCAACTTCGATTTCGACACCTATCTCGGCAACGGCGAAACGCTTCATCGCGTGACGACCATCGTTCCGAAGGGGCGCGGCCCCTTTACCACGTTCGTGGACGGCGCCGTGGACGCGTTCAGAATCGAGAACTTCATCGGCGCCCACGACTGGGGCATCGCGCGGATGCTGTTCCGGCTCGAGGCGTTCAACGGCTTCGGCTATCACTCGAAGGGCTGCAATTCGCCCTACCTCTATGGCGGTTCGACACTGTACGGCCCGCCCGAGGCGAGGGCCGGCAAATTCGTCCGCGACCACGTGTTCGACTCGAACCACGTCGATTCCCAACTCGGCACGGCGGTGATCCTGCATGCGATGATGTCGCTCGATTCCTCGATCACCCTCGACGGTAGCCCGCAATTCGCCGGCCGCACCGAGCCCGAGGACGATGCCGCGTCGACGATTGTTCTGATGCAGCAGGCGCTCAACAAGCTCGGCGCCAATCCGCCGCTCGTCGAGGACGGCATCAGTGGACCGAAGACCGGGGCCGCGGTCTCGCAGTTTCAGCAGCAGAACGGCCTGAGGGATACCGGGCTTCTCGACGGGGCCACGGTCGCGGCGCTCACGCGTGCAACGCAGGCGGGAGGCTCCCTGCCGAGTGGCGATATTTCCAAGGTCCTGAAGCGGCTGGAAGACCTCGCACAGTTGCTGCGACCGGCAGCCGGCGGCGTAACACCGGGAACGACGACACCGGGCAATACGCTGCCCGCCACCAACGATCCGATCAGCCTGTTCGAACGGCTCTTCTCCCTCATCAACAAGACGGCGCCCGTGCCAGGACCGGTCAGTCCGACCAACCCGGCCCCCGTCGATCAGTTGAAGCAGGTCGTCGACCTGCTCAGCACCTTGCTCAACAAGGACGGCAAGCCCATGCTCGGCCAGGTCAACGGCGCGCTCGGCGAGACCATCGGCAAGCTGCTCGACGGCAAGAAGACGGCACTTGGCATCGGCGGCTCGGTGCTCACTGCGCTGCTCTCTTCGGTGACCGCGAGCCCGAATGCAGGCGGTATTGCCGGACTGCTCGGAACGATCGTATCGGCGGTGCCGGGCCTCGGCCAGTTCGCGATGCCGATCTCGCTGGCGCTCACGGCCTGGGGCGTGCTCGGCAAGTTCGAGAAGTGGGCGCAAGGCACCGCGCCGCCGCCGAAGCCGACGACGTAAAGCCGTTTGCGTCTTCAGCCGTCGGCATTGGCAATAGCTGCCGCACGCCGCTCCATCAACACGCGCTCGCGCGCATTGTTCGCGAGACGTGCGGCGGTCTCGAACGATAATCGCGCCTCGGCGAAGCGGCCGAGCTTCTCCAGGAGGTCGCCGCGGACGGAATGGAGATGGTGGTAGGCCCCGAGCGCCGGTTCGTCAGCGATCATGTCCACGAGATCGAGACCGGCCTGCGGCCCTTCGGCCATGCCAAGCGCGACCGCCCGGTTGAGCTCGATCACCGGCGAGCGCACCAGCGCCGCAAGCTGGCCATAGAGCTCCGCAATGCGGCGCCAGTCGGTGGCAGCGGCCGTCTCCGCCGTCGCGTGACACGCGACGATCGTGGCCTGCAGCGTGTAGAACCGGCCGGCACCACCGAGCTCGCGCGCGCGATCGAGCGCGCGAAGGCCGCCACCAATCTGGCGCCGGTCCCAGAGCCTGCGGTCCTGGTCCATGAGCAGGATGGGCTCGCCATCGATGCCGGTGCGCGCCTGCTTCCGCGCGGCATTCAGCTCCATCAGCGCCATCAGACCGTGGACCTCGGGCTCGAGGGGCGCGAGCCCGACCAGCACCCGCCCCATGCGCAGAGCCTCGTCGCAGAGCTGCGGCCGCAGCCACTCCTCGCCGCCTGAGGCCGAATAGCCCTCGTTGAAGATCAGATAGACGACCTCGAGCACCGAGGCGAGACGCTCCGAAAGCGCCTCGCCGCCCGGGATCTCGTAGCTCAGGCCCGACCGCGACAGCGTGCGCTTGGCGCGGACGATGCGCTGGGCGATGGTTGCCTCCGTGACCAGGAAGGCGCGCGCGATCTCGTCGGTGGTCAGGCCGCAGATCATGCGCAATGCCAGCGCCGCGCGGGCCTGCCGCGGCAGCAGCGGGTGACAGGCCGTGAAGATCAGCCGCAACCATTCGTCACCGATATCGTCGTCGAGGGCGGCGTCGAAATCCGGCATCGCGTCCTGCTCCTGCATCAGCTCGTGCGTCAGCAGGTCCTGCTTGCGGGTGAGCATTTTTGCCCGGCGCAGATGATCGAGCCCGCGGCGCTTGGCCGTCGCAACCAGCCAGGCGCCGGGATTGTCCGGCACCCCGCTGTGCGGCCACGCTTCCAGCGCTGCGACCAGAGCGTCCTGGGTCAATTCCTCCGCCAGCGGCACGTCGCGCAGCATGCGCGACAGCGTGGCGATCAGCCGTGGCTGCGCGACGCGCCAGGTTGCGTGAATCGCGGCGCGGATCGCGTGATCGATGTCGGCGGTCGTCATCGCCGCCGACCAGAGCCCTTTCCGTTCCGATGGAATCGGAACGGGGCTCTAGATTCTTGTTTTGACGCGTTTTCTTGACGCGAAACGGTATTCACTTCGCGAGAAAACGCTCCAGGACGAGCGGTGGTGTCCATCAGGCGTGGGCAGCCACCCTGGACTGCGCGTCGACCTCGCAGGCCATGTCGGCGCCCGGCGTGGCGAATGCCCGTAATTCGCAGGTCCCCTCCCAGCCCGGCATGTGATCGAGATGCAGCTGCATGAATTCCTTCGCCATGGCCACGGCTTCAGCCTTGTCGCGCAGCTCGAAAATGGCATAGCCGCCGATGACTTCCTTGGCCTCGACGAAGGGGCCGTCGATGACGCTGAGTTCGCCGTCGACGATTCGCACCCGTGCGCCGGTCGCAAGCGGCATCAGGCCGCCATTGTCGATCATTCGACCGGCCTTGATCTCCCGCTCGGATATGTTCTGCATAGCCTCCATCAGCGCCGGGCTCGGGGCAGCCATCGGCTGGCTGGAGGTGACGATGTACATGAAGCGCATGAAAAACTCCCTTGGCGAGCAGCAGCCGCTCCGGCTGCAAACCGGCTCGCTATGGATGTGACGATTGAGCCTTGGCTAAATCGACATCGACCGGAAGAATTATTGCCGCAGCATGATCAGGGGATCGGCGGTATCGGGGACGCGCCGCCATTGCGCGTTGTCATCGGCCTCGAACTGCCAGGCCTCGCCTGATTTCGACATCAGGACGATCTGGCCGCGCTCGAGCCGCCATTGCGCCGGATTGAACTGAGCAATCGCCGGATCGCATTTCGGCTTGACGAAGACCTGGAAATTGTCCGGCCCGGCTTCGGTGTTGGTCAGCGTCAGCCCGCACACCGGCTGGCCGTTGCCGCGCACCATCGACCAGTCGCCGATCATCTGGTCCATCGACTTGGCCATCGAGCGGGCGGCGGCGAGGTCCTGGAGGATGTAGACGCCCTCGCCCTGCCGCAGGCCTTCGAAGATGCCGGCCTCGACCTCGGTGAAGTCGATCACGGCTTCACCGGTCGCGTCCTGCAAACGAACGATGTCGAGACCCCTGACGCTCCAGGCGACGATGTCCTTCGTAAAGGGCAGCGTGGTCTTGCAGGCCGGCTCCAGCTCCAGCTTGAACCCCTGCCCCGCGGCATCGCCTTTCATCGTGACGACGCAGGTCTTGCTGCGCTCGGTGGTCGAGAGCTCCCACTGCCCAGGCATCGTCTTCTTCAGGGTCGTCGCATCCTGCGCATGCGCGATGCCGATCGCGGCCACGCAGGCCGCGACGGCGAATGCAACGACCCGAAGACCTCTCATCAGCGCCCCTTGAACGGCGTTTCCGCAACCGGCGTCAACGGCGCCTTGCCGGCGAACCAGGACTTGAGGTTGTCGACCACGAGCTGATCCATCGCGTTGCGCGTCACCACCGACGCGGAGCCGATATGCGGCAGCAGCACGACGTTCTGCATGGTCTTGAGCTCGTCCGGCACGCTCGGCTCGGCCGCGAACACGTCGAGGCCGGCGGCGAGGATGGTGCCGGACTTGAGCGCCTGGACCAGCGCCGCCTCGTCGACCACCGAGCCGCGCGCCACGTTGACCAGCACGCCGCGCGGACCGAGCGCCTTCAGCACCTCGGCATTGATCATCTTGTTGGTCGAGGCGCCGCCGGGCACGATCACCATCAGCGTGTCCACCGCCTTCGCCATCTCGATCAGATCGGGATAGTGCTTGTAGGAGACGTCCTTCGACGGATTGCGGGAGTGGTAGACCACCGGCACCAGCGAGGCATCGAGCCGGCGCGCAATGGCCTGGCCGATCCGGCCCATGCCGACGATGCCGACCTTGCGGTCGCGCAGCGAGCCGACGCTGAGCGGATAGTTCTGCGTCTGCCAGAGGCCGGAGCGGACGTAGCGGTCGGCCTTGATGAACTCACGCACGGTGGAGATCAGAAGACCCATCGCGACGTCGGCGACCTCCTCGGTCAGCACGTCGGGCGTGTTGGTGACGATGATGTTGTGCTCGGCCGCGTATTTGGCGTCGACGTGGTCGTAGCCGACGCCGAAGCTCGCCACCATCTCGATCTTGGGCAATTGCGACAGCGAGTCCCTGTCGGCACGCACGGTGTGATAGGTCACCGCCACGCCGCGGATCTTTTCGCGGATCGCCGGTGTCAGCCGCTCGAGATCGCCCCGGGTCTCCGCCTTGTGCACGACGAAATGATCGGAAAAACCGTTGTCGAGAATTGGCCGCACCGGCCCATAGATCAGAAGGTCGATCTTTTCGGACGAAATCGAACCGGTAGTCATCAGTTTTCCTTTCCAAGCGCGCTCTCGTGCCAGCGCCGTAAAACGAGGTGGGAAACTAGCGCCAGCACCCCATAGATGACAATCCCGGCCAACGACAACAGCAGCAGCGCTGCGAACATGCGGGGTATGTTCAATCGATAGCCGGATTCGGCGATCCTGTAGGCGAGCCCGGAGCCCGCGCCGGCGGTGCCGGCCGCGATTTCGGCCACAACCGCGCCGATCAGCGACAGGCCGCCGGCAATGCGCAGGCCCCCGAGGATATAGGGCAGCGCCGCTGGCAGCTTCAGGAAGCGCAGGGTTTGCGGCGGCGAGGCGCCATAGAGCTGGAACAGGCCGGCAAGGTTGCGATCGACCGAATTCAGCCCGAGCGTGGTGTTGGACAGCACCGGGAAAAAGGCAACGATGAAGGCGCAGACGACGACCGCGGTCTGCTGCTCCAGATAGATCAGGAGCAGCGGTGCAATCGCGATGACAGGAGTCACCTGGAGGACGATTGCATAGGGGAATAGCGAATATTCCACCCATTTCGACTGGTTGAACAGCAGCGCCAGCGCGATGCCGCCGATGCTGGCGGCGACAAAACCTTCGAGCGTGGTCAGCAGCGTGGTCGCGAGCGATTGTGACAGCACCGCCCAGTCCTTGATCAGCGTCAGGAAGATGACGGAGGGTGCTGGCAGAACGTAAGGCGGGATGTCCTTGATGCGGACGACCAGTTCCCAGGCCGCGAGTCCGGCCGCGAACACGATGACGGGAAGCACGAAGCGCATCGCGCGTTGCGCGCCGGATGGTTTTGCGGTAACGGCAGCTTGCGCGTTCATAGCATCGATTGCCCCGAATAGGACGGCGCCAGCGCGGCCGACACTTTCCGGCAATAATTGGAATAGGCGGCCGAGGTCCGAAACTCCTCACCGCGCGGCTCGACCGTCTCGATGCGGATATCGGCCTGGATGCGGCCGGGCCGCGCGGTCATGACCACGACCCGCTGCGACAGGTAGACGGATTCGAACACCGAATGGGTGACGAAGATGACGGTCTTGCCCAGGGCTCGCCACAGCGCGAGCAGGTCGTTGTTGAGGCGAAAGCGCGTGATCTCGTCGAGCGCGGCGAACGGCTCATCCATCAGGAGGATATCAGGGTCGGTGACGAGCGCACGCGCCAGCGACACCCGCATCTTCATGCCGCCGGAGAGCTCGCGTGGGAAAGCATCGGCGAAATCGGCAAGACCCACGCTGGCCAATGCCTCATCGGCCCGCGCGCGCGCCTCCGCCTTCGGAACGCCTGCGAGCCTCAAGGGCAGCCGCACATTCTCGCGCACGCTGGTCCAGGGCATCAGCGTCGGCTCCTGGAACACGAAGCCGATGCCATGACCCGGCAGCACATCGCCCTCGTGGCGCGCCACCCGCACGATGCCGGACGATGGCGCGCTGAGCTCTGCGATCAGGCGCAGCGCAGTGGACTTGCCGCAACCGGACGGGCCCAGCAGCGAGATGAACTCGCCCTTGCGAACGGCAAGGTCGAGCGGGCCGAGCGCCATGACGCCATTGTCATACGCCTTCGTCACGCCGCGCAGGCTGACGGCGAGAGCCGTCAGTCCGGCCTCGACCCCGGACGAGCTTTTGACGGATGACATGGACCTTGCGCTACGGCTTGCTCGGGCGCAGCTCGACGCCGACGCCCTTGTTGACGAAGCGCAGCGTATAGGACTTGCGGAAGTCGAGATCCGCCTTCACGACGCCGGCCTTCACCATCTTGTTGAAGAAGGACGTGTAGCGCTCGTCGCTCATCGCGCCGATGCCGTTCTTCAAGGACTCGCCGGAATCGACGATGCCGTATTCCTTCATCTTGGCGACGGAATAGGCGAGCAGCTCGTCGGTCATCTCCGGGTTGAGCTTCTTGATCATGGCATTGCCCGCGGAATTGTCGCGGTAGATGTAATTGTACCAGCCGACCATGGAGGCATCGACGAAGCGCTGCACCAGGTCCGGCTTCTTCTCGACCATGTCGCGGCGCGTCTCGATCAGGGTCGAATAGGTGTTGAAGCCGTAATCGGCAAGCAGCAGCACATTCGGCTTGAAGCCGGCGGCCTTCTCGACCGCGAAGGGCTCGGAGGTGACGTAGCCCTGCATCGCGCTCTTGGGGTTGGCGATGAAGGGCTGCGGATTGAAATTGTAGGGACGGACGTTCTTCTCGTTGAAGCCGTATTCGGACTTCAGCCACTGGAAGTAGCTGGTCATGCCCTCCTTGGAGACGAACAAGGTCAGCGGCTTGAGATCCTCGATCTTGGCGACCTTGGCGTCCGGCTGCGTCAGCATCACCTGCGGATCCTTCTGGAAGACCGCTGCGATGGTGACGACGGGGACGTTATTCGCCACCGCGTCGAACGACATCAGCGTGTTCGCGGCCATGAAGAAATCGATCTTGCCGGCGATCAGCAGCATCCGGTTGTTCTCGTTCGGACCGCCGGGAACGATGGTGACGTCGAGCCCGTATTTCTTGTAGGTGCCGTCGGCGACCGCCTGGAAGAAACCGCCATGCTCGGCCTCGGCGACCCAGTTGGTGCCGAAGGTGACCTTGTCCAGCGTCTCGGCGCGCACCGGCGCGAGAGAGACGAAAGCGGCCATCAAGCTCGCCGTTAACGCTCGCCGCAGATGAGAGGGGGTCATGATGGCACTCCGTCGATCGTGGCTGGCCGATGTGAAGGCAACGCGATAGAACCGCATGAAGTTCGGGGACGCGAGCCGGCCAGGCCCGCGTCCCCTGATAACCCCAAAATACGCGACAAATTCGGGCAAAGAAACCACGATGACGCCGCCTCGCGACTGGATCGACATCAACTGGGCCGATGGGAGCCTTGCGGACGTGTCGCGCTGGATCGCGGTGCTGCCGCTGGCGGCGACCGAGCAGCACGGCCCGCATCTGCCGCTCGAGACCGACGTGCTGATCGCGGACGCGTATCTCGCGCGCGTGCGCGAGCTGTTGCCCGCAAATGTTCCGGCGACGTTCCTGCCCGTTGAACCGGTCGGGATTTCCACCGAGCATATCGACTATCCGGGCACGCAGACGCTGCCGACCGAGGTGGCGCTGAAGCGATGGACCGCAATCGGCGAGGACATCGCGCGGCGCGGCGTGAAGAAGCTCGTCATCATGACCAGCCATGGCGGCAACAGCGCGGCAATGATGCTGGTCGCGCAGGATCTTCGCGCGCATCACAAGCTCTTTGTGGTGACGACGTCGTGGTCGCGGCTGTCGGGCGCGGAGAAACTGTTCCCGGCCGATGAGGTGCGCCACGGCATTCACGGCGGCGCCGTCGAGACGTCGATCATGCTGGCACGCTATCCCGATCAGGTGCGCAAGGATGCGATCGCGGATTTTCCCGCGAGCAGCATCGCCATGGAAAAGCAGTATCGCTGGCTGTCGACACAGCGRCCCGCGCCGTTCGCCTGGCAGGCGCAGGATCTCCACACGAGCGGCGCGATCGGCAACGCGACGCTGGCCGTCCCCGAGAAGGGTGCGCAGCTGCTCGATCAGGGCGCGGCGGCTTTCTGCGAGCTGCTGGCCGAGGTCGATAACTTCGACGTGAACAGGCTCGCCAAAGGGCCTCTCGGCTAGCTCGCATCCGACTGGAATCATTCAGGAAACATCCTGGCTGCACGCCCGCTTTTGCGGGATTCGAACCGGACGCGACAAGCCTCCGTCCAACTGGGCACGCGGACCACAACGGACCGCCTCAACCCGGATGGAGTTTCACATGTCGATCAAGACCAGGATTGCCGCCGTCGCGCTCGCTGCCCTCGCCGTCACCGGCAGCATCGTGTCCACCACCTCCTCGGCCGAAGCCAAGCAGCCCGGCTGGGTCTGGGGTGTGGGTGCCGGCATCGCCACCGCCGCCGTCGTCGGCTCCGCGATCGCCGCCAGCAACGACCCCTATTACTACGGCTATCACCGCTGCGGCTGGGTCGCCCAGTACAACGCCTTCGGCCAGTACGTCGGCCGCGTTCGTACTTGCTACTGATTTGAGTACCTGAGGCCGATCTCACGTGGATCCCGCGTTCGACACGGGCGCCTCATCCACCCCGTGTCGTGCCCCCGACCCGCCCGGCTGTCCCCCCGGGCGGGTCATTCATTTTGGACCTGAGAATTTGTTGCAGCTTCGTCACACAAGAGTGCGAACCATCCGCTGCAGCAATCCGTGCCAGTTGCTATTGCGAATTAATCGCAATAAGGTTTGTAACAAGCACAGGGGCTTGGGAAGAAATCGCGTCGAATCGGGATCGTCTGGTCCGATCGCGTGAACAACCAAGACTTCGTGACAGGGTCGCCGCGAATCTGCAGGGATATCGCGGCGAATAGGACACATTCGCGTTTGGGGGCGTGCGTTTTGAAGTTGAGAGGTCACCGACACCGGTATTTGCGAACGGCCGCGGCGATTGCCTCGGGCGTGCTGGCTTTTCCCGCCGCCGTACACGCGGCCGATCTGCCGCTGAAGGCGCCGGCGCTGAAAGCGGTCTATGACTGGACCGGCCTCTATATCGGCGCGCATGCCGGCTACAGCCGTGGCTCGTCCAGCTTCGCGCTGAACGACGGCACCGCGATCAACGGCAGCGGCGTCTTCAGCGGCATGATCGGCGGCGTGCAGGCCGGCTACAACTACCGGCTCAACTCCGGCTGGCTCGTCGGCGTCGAAGGCGATTTTTCGTTTCCCAATTACATCACCTCCAACTCGATCGTTTCCTTCCTCGCGACACCTGCCAACACGGTCATCCAGCAGTGGGACTACACCGCCAGCCTGCGCGGCCGCGTCGGCTACACCAGCGGTCCATGGCTCGTCTATGCCACCGGCGGCTTTGCGTGGATGGGCGAGCGCTATTTCGACACGCCGGCCGCGGGCGACGTCCCGAAAATCCTGAACACGCGGCCCGGCTGGATCGCGGGTGCCGGCATCGAATACGGCTTCGCGCCGCATTGGAGCGCACGGCTCGAATATCTCCATAGCCGCTTCGACGGCGCCAACGTCGCCTTCTCCACGGGGGCCCAATACACCTCCTCGCCGCTCGACTTCCAGTCGATCAGGCTCGGGCTCAACCGCAAGGTCGATTGGCCGGGCATGCCGAGCTACAATCCGAAGAGCTCCCTGATCGACACGGAATCGGATCGCTGGGAGATTCACGGTCAGAGCACTTATCTGCCGCAAGGCTATCCGTCGTTCCCCGCTCTCTACAGCGGAACAAACTCGCTCTCGCCTTCAACCCAGGCCAAGGCGACCTGGAGCAACAGCCTGTTCCTGAACGCGCGGCTGTGGGACGGCGGCGAGGTCTATTACAATCCCGAACTGCTCCAGGGATTTGGACTGAACGACACGGTGGGCGCGGCAGGCTTTCCCAACGGCGAAGCGCAGAAGTCGAACTTCCCCTATCCGCATTACAACACCTCGCGGCTGTTCGTGCGCCAGACGTTCGGCTTTGGCGGCGAGCAGGAAGAGCTCGCGAGCGGCCAATTGCAGCTTGCGCAGAAGGTCGACATTTCCCGGCTCACAGTGCAAGCCGGCAAGTTCGCGGTGATCGACGTGTTCGACGGCAATGCCTTTGCCAAGGACACCCGCAAGGATTTCATGAACTGGTCGCTGTGGGCGCCGGGCGCCTTCGACTATTCCGCCGACAAGGTCGGTCTCACCTATGGCGTCACCGCCGAGCTCAACCAGAAGCAATGGGCGCTGCGCGGCGGCTATTTCCTGATGGTCGCGGAGTCCAATTCGAATCATTTCGACACCAGGGTCGGGGAACGCGGTCAGTACGCGATCGAGCTGGAGACGCGGTTCTCGCTGCTCGGCCAACCTGGCAAGCTCAGGACCATGGGCTGGGTCGACAGCGCCAACATGGGCAGCTTCCGCGAGACGCTGGACAATCCTGCGCTCAATCTCGACATCGCGCAGACCCGCCGCGGCCGCCTCAAGGTCGGCTACGTCGTCAACCTCGAGCAGGCGATCACAGAGGATATCGGGCTGTTCGGCCGCTGGAGCTGGAACGACGGCAAGACCGAAACACTCGCCTTCACCGACATCAACAGCAGCCTAGCCGGCGGACTGTCGATCAAGGGCACGAAATGGGGCCGGCCTGACGACGTCGTCGGCATCGGCGGCGCGGTCAATGCTATCTCGCAGGATTATCGCGACTTCCTGGCCGCCGGCGGCCTCGGTGTTCTCATCGGCGACGGCGCTCTCAACTACCGCAAGGAGCGCATCCTTGAGGCCTACTATGCCTATTCGGTGAACAAGAACGTCACGCTGACCGCGGACTATCAATTGATCACAAACCCGGCCTATAACGCCGACCGCGGGCCGGTCTCGATCTTCTCGGGCCGCCTGCACGCAGAGTTCTAGCCCAAAATTCCAGCCCAAGGGCGGGCCTATGAAGCCGAGAGATATCCGCACGGCCGCGATCGGCCGGGCGCTACTCCCCAATGTCTGGGATGTCGCGGCGCTGATCCTCGTGATCGGCGCCATGGTCCTGATCGTCTATGGCGGCGAGCAGACCACGGCGCCGCTGTCCGAGCTCGAGCGCGCACCGGTCACGCTCGATCCGGCAAACCTTCCGCTTTACGCCTTGCGCACCGTCTTACGGATGCTGCTCGCCATCGTCTGTTCGACGGTCTTCACCTTCATCTACGCGGCGATCGCAGCCAAGAGCCGGCGAGCCGAATTGGTGATGATCCCGCTGCTGGATATTTTGCAATCCGTCCCGATCCTGGGCTTCCTCACCTTCACCGTCGTGTTCTTCATGAATTTGTTTCCGGAGCAGGTGCTCGGCGCCGAGCTCGCCTCGGTGTTCGCGATCTTCACCAGCCAGGCCTGGAACATGACGTTCAGCCTGTACCAGTCGATCCGCAACGTTCCGAAGGATCTGGAAGAGGCCACGCAAAGCTTCCATTTGTCCGGCTGGCAGCGCTTCTGGCGCCTCGACGTCCCCTTCGCGATGCCCGGCCTGATCTGGAACGCAATGATGTCGATGTCGGGCGGCTGGTTCTTCGTGGTGGCCTCGGAGGCGATCACGGTCGGCAACACCACGGTGACGCTGCCGGGCATCGGCTCCTATGTCGCGATGGCAATTCAGCAGCAGGATTTGCCGGCGATCCTCTACGCCATGCTGGCGATGCTGCTCGTGATCATCGCCTATGATCAGCTGCTGTTCCGCCCCATCGTCGCCTGGGCCGACAAATTCCGCTTCGAGCAGACCGCCTCAGGCGAGGCGCCGGCCTCCTGGATGCTCGACCTGTTCCGCCGGACTCGGGCGCTGCGTGCGCTGACCCTTCCTTTCGCGGCGCTGAACCGCGCGATCTC
Source organism: Bradyrhizobium sp. P3_C3 (assembly GCF_056402655.1). Taxonomy (NCBI): domain Bacteria; kingdom Pseudomonadati; phylum Pseudomonadota; class Alphaproteobacteria; order Hyphomicrobiales; family Nitrobacteraceae; genus Bradyrhizobium; species Bradyrhizobium sp. P3_C3. The sequence continues at coordinate 366,319 of NZ_JBFUGY010000002.1, forward strand.
GAACTTGCGCATTCCGCTGCCAAAGCTGCCGCCCGCGGCACCAGGTCAAGACCAGACGTCACGCCTCGTCGATACGGTCTGGATCGCATTGATCCTCGCCGGCACGGCCTATGCCGCCTGGCTGACCTATCGCTATCTCTCGGCCAGTCTCGGAATGTCCGACGTTCTCGTCGTCATCAGGGACGGGCTCATCACGTTGTTGCGCGTCGCCATCCTGATCACCCTCGCCACGCTGATCTGGGTGCCGGTTGGCGTGTGGATCGGGCTTCGCCCGAAGCTCGCCGAACGAATCCAGCCGCTGGCCCAGTTTCTGGCGGCCTTCCCGGCCAATCTCGCCTTCCCCGTCTTTGTCGTCGCCATTGTCAGCTTCAAGCTCAATCCAGACATCTGGCTGAGCCCGCTGATGATCCTGGGCACGCAGTGGTACATCCTGTTCAACGTGATCGCGGGCGCGAGCGCCTTTCCGACCGATCTGCGCGAAGCCGCCGGCAGCTTCCATCTCCGGGGATGGCGATGGTGGTTCAAGGTGATACTGCCCGGCGTCTTTCCTTATTACATCACCGGCGCGATCACCGCGTCCGGCGGCTCCTGGAATGCGTCGATCGTCGCGGAGGTCGCAAGCTGGGGCGACACGCATCTGAAGGCCACCGGGCTCGGTGCCTATATTGCTTCCGCCACGGAAGCCGGTGACTTCCCGCGCGTCGTGCTCGGAATTGCCACGATGTGCATTCTGGTGACGTTGTTCAATCGTCTGGTCTGGCGGCCGCTCTATGCCTTCGGCGAGCGTCGCTTGCGGCTCGGCTGACGAGGAGACCATCATGCTCGATCAACCCTCTGCGCTCATCGACATCCGCGGTGTCTGCCGATCCTTCCCGAAAGGCAGCGGCGAACAGCTCCTGGTGCTGGACAAGGTCGACCTGACGATCCGCTCGGGCGAGATCGTCGGCCTGCTCGGCCGCTCCGGCTCCGGCAAGTCCACCTTGCTGCGGATCATCGCCGGTCTGGTCAGCCCGTCTGCGGGACAGGCGACCTGTCGCGGCGAGATCATCGTCGGGCCACCGAACGGCGTCGCCATGGTGTTCCAGTCATTCGCGTTGTTTCCCTGGCTGACCGTGCTCCAGAACGTCGAGCTCGGACTCGAAGCGCTGGGCGTCGATGCCACCGAGCGCCACAAGCGCGCTCTTGCTGCGATCGACCTGATCGGCCTTGACGGGTTTGAGTCCGCCTTCCCGAAGGAACTGTCGGGTGGCATGCGCCAGCGCGTCGGCTTCGCCCGCGCGCTGGTGGTGCATCCGGACCTCCTGCTGATGGACGAGCCGTTCTCGGCACTCGACGTCCTCACGGCCGAGACGCTGCGCACGGACCTGATCGACCTCTGGATCGAGGGCCGATTGCCGATCAAATCGATCCTGATGGTGACGCACAATATCGAGGAGGCGGTCCTGATGTGCGATCGCATCCTGGTGTTCTCATCCAATCCAGGGCGCGTCGCCGCCGAGATCAAGGTCGACATGCCGCATCCGCGCAACCGGCTCGACCCCCATTTCCGGCAGCTCGTCGACAACATCTACGCGCGCATGACCCAACGCGCCGAACCGAAGGCGCCCCCCGTCGAAGGCATCCTGGGCTCCGGTGTCGGCATGACCCTGCACCACGTATCGTCCAACGTGCTGTCGGGCCTGATCGAGACGCTGGCGGGGCCGCCCTATCACGGACACGCCGACCTGCCCGTGCTCGCAAGCCAGCTCCAGCTCGAGGCCGACGAGATCCTCCACCTCGGCGAGTCCCTGCAACTGCTGCGCTTCGCCCAGCTGAGCGAAGGTGACCTGATGCTCACCGACACGGGCAAGCGTTTTGCCCATCTCGAAACCGACGCACGCAAGAAGCTGTTCGCCGAACATCTCGTCACTTACGTGCCGGTGATGGGATTGATTCGCCGCGTGCTCGACGAACGTCCCTCCCATACCGCCCCCGCGGCACGGTTCCGCAACGAGCTCGAAGACTACATGTCCGAGGACTATGCGGACGAGACGCTCAGGACCGTGGTGTCCTGGGGACGTTATGGCGAGCTGTTCGCATATGACGAGCAGTCGGAGACGTTCAGCCTCGAAAACCCGGGCGAGAGCGCTTGATCCCGCCTGCGGCAATTTGGTCGGGAACCGGACAAATTGTGCATCGAGTTCATATATAAGGGGCTTGGTCCGGCGTTCGCCGGGTCAAGTATCCCTTCTCCTTGCGCACAATGTTGTCCGTCGAAATCATCATCGTCGTCGTCCTGATCGTCATTAACGGCCTGTTGTCCATGTCCGAGCTGGCCGTGGTCTCGTCCCGCCCGGCCCGGCTGTCGCTGCTCGCAGCCAAGGGTGTGCGCGGCGCCGAGCGGGCGCTGACGCTGGCGGCCGATCCCGGAAAGTTCCTCTCGACGGTGCAGATCGGCATCACGCTGGTCGGCGTGCTCTCGGGCGCGTTCTCCGGCGCGACGCTCGGACAGCGGCTGACGCAATGGCTGGTCGAGCTCGGCCTGTCCTCAGGGATTGCCGACATCGTCGGCGTCGGCATCGTCGTCACGCTCATCACCTACGCCACCCTGATCGTCGGCGAGCTGGTGCCGAAGCAGGTGGCGCTGCGCGACCCCGAGAGCATCGCGGTCAAGGTCGCGCCCGCGATGCACGTTCTGGCGCGTATCTCGCTGCCGCTCGTCTTCCTGCTCGATCTCTCCGGCAAGCTGATCCTCACGCTGCTCGGGCGCGGCGGCAAGGCCGAGGAGAAGGTCTCGGAGGACGAGATCCATCACCTCGTCAGCGAAGCCGAGAACGCGGGCGTGCTGGAGTCGGGCGAAAAGGAGATGATCGCGGGCGTCATGCGGCTCGGCGACCGGCCGGTCGGCGCGATCATGACGCCGCGCACGGAGGTCAACGAGATCGATCTGAACGATGCGCCGGAGGCCATTCAAGCGATCATCGCGAAGAGCCCGCATTCGCGCTTTCCCGTCTCGGACGGCGATCGCGACAAGCCGATCGGCGTGCTCCAGGCCAAGGACCTGCTGGTTGCCTACATGAACGAGCGCACGCCGGATCTGCGAGCGCTGGTGCGCGAGGCGCCCGGCATTCCGGCATCAGCCGACGCCCGCGACGTGCTGGCGATCCTGAAAGCCGCTCCGGTTCATGTCGGTCTGGTCTACGACGAATACGGCGCCTTCGAGGGTATCGTGACGACGGCTGACATTCTGGAATCGATCGTCGGCGCCTTCCATTCCGAGGAGGGACCGCCGGAGCCGGCCTATGTCAGGCGCGATGACGGCTCGCTGCTGGTCTCCGGCTGGATGCCGGTCGACGAGTTCGGCGAGTTGCTCGGCGTCGAGCTGCCGCCGCACCGCTACAACACGGTGGCGGGCCTGGTGCTGCAACAGTTCAACGTGCTGCCGAATGTCGGCGATGCCTTCGACTTCGCCGGCTGGCATATCGAGGTGGTCGATCTCGACGGACGCAGGATCGACAAGATTCTGGCGGGCCGGTTGAGTGAGGTCGAGACGGGGTGATTGCGCACCCAACCCTCCACCCGTCGTCCCGGACAAGCGCGCCCTAAGCGCGCGCCGATCAAACGCAGACCGCTCACCCGAACCGCACGCCGATCCGCTTCTCCTTGCGCCAGACGACCGTGCAGGCGAGATGCGTTCCGTCGGCCTGGATGACCAGAGTGAAGCGCTCGGGGATACCGACCGGACTGGTGACATCGAGCGCGGCACCAGTATCGGAGAAATTGCGGACGGTGCAGTCGATCGCGCCGCCGCCGAACTCGATGGTTCCGGCTTTCAGCACGCGGTGCCTGGCTTTGTCGCGTCGCTCGTCCATGGGGCCAATTTACACCCCAAGCTGACACAGACGTTAAAACACAACCACAATCCCGATGAATTTTTACCGCCGCAGGATGCGGCGGATCATGCGGTGGCCCCTACGGCGCCGGCTGGAACGTCTCCGCCCGCGCCATCAGCCAGGCATCGCGGAAGCGCGGATCTTCGGTGCCTTCGAGCAGCTCGCCCGGACGCAGCGACGGATAGAGCTGCGCAAAGGATCGCACCTGGGTGGTCGATGTCCGCTGGCTGAAGTGGATCGGGCGCAGCTGCTGCGGATGTTCGAGGCCGGCCGCGGCGATCAGCTCGGTGAGCGAGTGCAGTGTGGCATGGTGATAATTATGCACGCGGTCGATCTTGAGCGGCACATAGAGCGCACGCGCACGTGTCGGGTCCTGGGTCGCAACCCCGGTCGGGCAGCGGTCGGTGTGGCAGCTCAGCGACTGGATGCAGCCCAGCGAGAACATGAAGCCGCGCGCCGAGTTGCAATAGTCAGCGCCAATCGCCATCGCCCGCGCCATGTCGAAGGCGGTCGCGATCTTGCCGGATGCGCCGATCCTGATGCGGTCGCGCGCATTGATGCCGACCAGTGCGTTGTGGACGAAATTGACGCCCTCGCGCATCGGCATGCCCAGATGGTCCATGAACTCCAGCGGCGCGGCGCCGGTGCCGCCTTCATTGCCATCGACGACGATGAAATCCGGATAGATGCCGGTCTCCAGCATCGCCTTGCAGATCGCCAGGAATTCCCAGGGATGACCGATGCACAGCTTGAAGCCGGCCGGYTTGCCGCCGGACAAGCGTCGCATCTCGGCGATGAACTGCATCATGCCAACAGGCGTGGAGAAGGCGCGGTGCGAGGCCGGCGAAATGCAGTCCTCGCCCATCGTGACGCCGCGGATTTTTGAGATCTCCTCCGACACCTTCGCAGCCGGCAGCACGCCGCCATGGCCGGGCTTGGCGCCCTGGCTGATCTTGAGCTCGACCATCTTGATCTGGTCCTGGCTCGCGACGCGCGCGAATGCCTCCGGATCGAACGTGCCGTCGAGATGACGGCAACCGAAATAGCCGGAGCCGATCTCCCAGATGATGTCGCCGCCCATCTCGCGATGGTAGGGACTGAAGCCGCCCTCGCCGGTGTCATGCGCGAAGCCGCCCTTCCTAGCGCCGGCATTGAGCGCGCGCACGGCGTTCGGGCTGAGCGCGCCGAAGCTCATCGCGGAGATGTTGAACACCGATGCCGAATATGGCTTTGCGCAATCGGGGCCGCCGATGGGGACGCGAAACTTCTCCTCGGCATGCGTCTTCGGCGAGACCGAGTGATGCATCCACTCGTAGCCCTCGCGGTAGACGTCCTCCTGGGTGCCGAACGGGCGCTTGTCGAGCTCCATCTTGGCGCGCTGATAGACCAGCGAGCGGGTATCGCGCGAGAACGGCATGCCGTCCTTCTCGCTCTCGAAGAAATACTGCCGCATCTCGGGGCGTATCTCTTCAAGCAGAAAACGGATATGCGCCGAGATCGGATAGTTGCGCAGCACCGCGTGACTCTTCTGCATGAGATCGCGGACGCCGAGCAGCGTGAGAGCGCCGAAGATCAGGATCGGGATCAGCAGGATGTCGAAGATCTTGCCATCGGCGAGACCGATGCCGATCAGCAGCGCGGTGACGACCGCGCAGATGGTCAGCACGATGAAGCGCGGCGAGAACGGCAGCAGCAGGGTTTCCATCAGCCCTTCGGGCGAAGCTTGCGTCTTGTTATCGTTGGCCACGACCACATCCCTCTCGTCAGTCTGACAGGGCATGATACGCCCGCGCCACGTCCATGGTTATGACGCGGACCCCGCCTTGAGGCTACCGAATCCGGATGCCGCAAATCAATCCATCCCGCGGCGGGCTTCGCAGTGCAATAGATTCAAATGAAATGACAAATCAGTGACCATGAGGCTGCGCCTCGTGCGGAATGACGCCGTGCTGCTCGAGGCCGCCTCGCGCCAGCCAGGCATCGGTGCTCGCGACCGCACGCTCGATATGGTCGTCGGTCCGCGAAAAATCGTAGGGCGATCCCACCAGCGGACAGAGCGGCGGCACCACGACATATTCGATGTCGGACGCCACCCCCTCGAGCTCCGCCACCAATTGCCGGGCGATCAGCAGCGTCAGCGCATGCAGGGCATTGGCAACCGCGCCCACCGGCGGGTCCTTCACCGCGCAGGCGTGTCCGGTCGGCAGCACGACCAGCCGTTTTGCGCCTTTCTTGATCGCGACCCGGACCGGCGTGTTCGAGGAGAGCGCGCCGTCGGCCAGGAAACGATTGCGGTAGTAGACCGGCGAGAACGCGCCGGGGATCGCAGTGGACGCCAGGATCGCGTCCACCGTCGCCCCCTCCGACAACACCACGCTCTCTCCGGAGACGAAATCGGTGGTGACGATGTGCACCGGAAGCGCGGCATCTTCGAGGTTGCGATAGGGGATGTGGTCCTCGACCAGCTTGCGGATGCCGTCATGGGGAATCAGGAAATCGCGCCGCCACATGAATCCGGCGAGGCTCTTCCAGGTGACCGGGAAGACATCATGACGCTTCAGGCCGCGCCAGACCGCCTCCAGCCCCAGCACGCCCTTGAGCGAGGGGTCGCCGGCATAATAGGCGCCGTTGATCGCGCCGACGCTGGAGCCGACGACGAGATCGGCGACGACCCCGTGCCGCGCCAGTGAATGCATCATGCCAACCTGGATCGCTCCAAAACTGCCGCCGCCCGCCAGCACGAAGGCAGTCGGTTTCGGCGGACCATGGTCGATCACGGACAAGATTTGCGCAGCTCCCCAGCTCTCGCATTGCAACATCGCGGCGAGATTTTGGCGCGAGCTTATAACAAGGGGCGCGCGAGACGCGCCAATAACAAAGTCGGGGGAGGATGGTGAGGGACGTGGATGGCTGGCGAGTGTGCGGCGGGATGCCAGCCAAACTCTCCGCCGTCGTCCCCGCGAACGCGGGGCCACATAACCACAGGGAGAGGTTATGGCGCGAGCTGATAACCACTAGCCGTCGCCAAACCACTTCCTGTGGTTATGGGTCCCGGGCTCGCGCTTCCGCCTTCGCTCTTCGAGCTACGGCGGACAAGTCGCGCGCCCCGGGACGACACCGATGTTTTGGCTACGGAGCGTCAATCAAAAGCCGAACGGCGCTTACCGCTCGACGAACGCCTTCTCGATCACAAAATGGCCGGGCTTGTTGCCGCTTCCCTCGATGAAATCGCGACCTTCGAACATCACCTTCAGCTCTTCCAGCATCGCCGGGCTGCCGCACATCATGATGCGGTCGGTTTCGATGTCGAGCGGGCCCTGTCCGATATCGTTGAAGATCTGCTCGGAGTTGATGAGGTCGGTGATGCGGCCACGGTTCTTGAACGGCTCGCGGGTCACGGTCGGATAGTAGATCAGCTTGTCCGCCAGCAGCTCCCCGAACAGCTCGTCCTCGCGCAAGGAAGCAACCAGCTTCTCGCCATAGGCAAGCTCGGAGACCTGGCGGCAGCCATGCACCAGCACGATGCTGTCGAACTGGTCGTAGACCTCGGGGTCCTTGATCAGGCTGGCGAAGGGCGCGAGACCGGTGCCGGTCGAGAGCAGCATCAGCCGCTTGCCGGGAATGAGGTTGTCGGTGATCAGCGTGCCGGTCGCCTTGCGGCCGACCAGGATGGTGTCGCCTTCCTTGATCTTCTGCAGGCGCGAGGTCAGCGGACCGTCCTGAACCTTGATCGAGAAGAACTCGAGCTCTTCCTCGTGGTTGGCGCTCGCCATGCTGTAGGCGCGCAGCAGCGGACGGCCGTCGACCTCGAGGCCGATCATGGCGAACTGGCCGTTCTGGAAGCGGAAGCCGGTGTCGCGCGTGGCGCGGAAGCTGAACAGCGTATCGGTCCAGTGCTGGACGGAAAGAACCTTCTCTCGGTAAAACGCGCTCATGATTTTCGATATTCCGAATAATTGCGGTTTTAGGGCAAAAGCATTGCCCGGCCCCTGAAAGCGGGGCGGACACCATTGCCATGGCGGAGGATTTCGCGTGTGTGATCTACGCCATTGAGGCCAATAATCAACCTCGTTCCGGATGCAATTGATGCCGCTCAAACCGGCATTTGCGGCGGAAATGGCCACATCATTAATGAATCTGCTGCCGGGCATGCGCGGCGGGCAATTTCTTTTCCCTTCAGGGCCTGATTGCAGCACTTAATTTCCGTCGCGCTCGCGAGAATTTCATTAAGAATAGCTCTGACTTTCACCCCGGTTTGGCGCCGTTTCCCGCATTTTTGCGGCTTGGCGACAGGAACGACTGAACACATGGCAAGCGGCGAGCGGATCTTCGTCCAGGCGATCAGGCGCTATTGCGCAACCCATGGCATCGCGCTCGATGTCCGCGCCGGCGGCTGGCTGCTCGCGATGCGCAGCCGCGTAAAGCGCCACTTCGCGTTCGGCTACGACATCGGCCTCAACAGCGCCATCGCGCACCGCCTCGCCAACGACAAATCGGCCACTGCCGAGGTGCTGGCGCTTGAGGGCGTGCCATGCATTCCGCATCGCCTCTTCCTCAACCCGAAGCTGGGCAAGAACGTTGTTGGCCCCAATTGGCGAAACGCAATGCTCGAGCTGCTTCACGACCATCCGCAAGGCGTGGTGGTGAAGCCGAACGAGGGGACATCGGGGCGCTCGGTGTTCAAGGTGACGACAGAGGCGGAACTCGACCACGCGGTTGCCGAGGTCTTTTCGATGAGCGCCGGACTCGTGATCTCGCCCTATGTCGCGATCGAGCAAGAGGTGCGCGTGATCCTGCTCGATGATGCGCCACTCGTCGTCTACAGCAAGCAGCGTGGGTCGGATTGGCGACACAATCTCGATGCCGGCGCAAAGCCGGTGCTGCTGGAGGACGACAAGGTTCGTACGGCCTGCGTGAAGCTCGCGACCGATGCCGCGAGCGCCATCGGCATCGCCTTTGCGTCGATTGACGTGGTCCGTGTCGATGGCGTGTGGCGGGTGCTGGAAATCAATTCCGGCGTGATGATGGAAGCGCTGGCGAAGCTGCATCCGGAGCTGGTGCAGGCGACGTACGACGCGGCGCTGGATCGGGTGTTTGGGAACGAAACGCAATAGCCACGGCGAAGATCCCCACCCTCCCCTGGAGGGGGAGGGTAAGAGAAGCCGCCGCTAATTATTCGCGCTGGCAGAGTCGTCCATCGCCTTGAAGGCTTCCTCCAGCTGCAGGGAGATCGGCACGTTCAGGCGTTCGCCGGTGGGCAGCCGCGCGTTGAACCATTTGTTGTAGAGCGGAACGAGATCGCGATTGGAGCCGAGCTTGCGGAAGGTGCGCTCGACCACCGCCGACAGTTGCGGCTCGCCCTTCCTGAACATGATGCCGTAGGGATCGTAGGACAGATAGTCGCCGGTGACGCGGAACTTGTCCTGCGCCTTGTGGCGCGCGATCAGGCCGGAGAGCAGGATGTCGTCGGTCGCGAACGCATCGGCCTTGCCGTCGACGAGCATCTGGTATGACTGCTCGTGATCCGGCGAGGTGACGATGTTGAGGCCGAGCGAGGACTTCTTGTCGGCCGCCTGGATCGCCTGCTCGTTGGTGGTGCCCTTCGTCACCACCACGGTCTTGCCCTTCAGATCGGTCAACGACTGGACCTTTGACGCCTTCGGCACCATCAGCTTGGTGCCGGCGACGAACATCAAAGGCGAGAACGCGACGCGCTTGCCACGCTCGGCATTGGCGGTGGTCGAACCGCATTCCAGGTCGATCTTGTTCTGGAGCACGGCGTCGATGCGGTCGTCCGAGGTGACCTTGACGTAATCGATCTTCAGATCGGGATCGTCGACCTCGACGCCGATCTCCTCGACGATGGCCTCGCAGAGTTCGAGGCTGTAGCCGATCGGACGGCCCGACTGGTCGAGGAAGGAGAACGGCGGCGAGCTTTCGCGATAGCCGAGCCGCACGGTGTGCCTGTTCTTGATGGCCGACAGCGTCGGGCTAAGCCCTTCGCTGCCGCCGGTCTGGGCGGAGGCGCCGGTTGCCAGCAGGCACGCCGCCAGCAACAGGCCACCCGATATCGCCGTTGAAAGGCGCATGATGCACTCCCGTCAATGGCCGGCCATCGCGGGCAGTTCGCCCGGAACCATGTCCGGCGTCGTCGCTTCGCCGGGTCCGAGCTCGTGCTCGGGCCCGAGCTCACCTTCCCACTTCGCGACCACGGCGGTCGCGAGCGAATTGCCGATGACATTGGTGGCGCTGCGTCCCATGTCGAGGAACGTGTCAATGCCCATGATCATCAGCAGGCCTGCCTCGGGGATGCCGAACTGCGACAGCGTCGAGGCGATCACCACGAGGGATGCGCGCGGTACGCCGGCAACGCCCTTGGAGGTAATCATCAACGTCGCGAGCATCGCCAGCTGCGTCGCGAGCGACATCTCGATGTGGTAGGTCTGCGCGATGAATATGCTCGCGAAGGTGCAGTACATCATCGTGCCGTCGAGATTGAAGGAGTAACCGAGCGGCAGCACGAAGCTCGAGATCCGTGACGACGCGCCGAACTTGGTCAGCCCCTCCAGCGTCTTCGGATAGGCCGCTTCCGAGCTCGCGGTGGAGAACGCGATCATCAGGGGTTCGCKGATCAGCTTCAACAGATGGCTGTATCGCGGCCCGATCACCATAAAGCCAACGATCATCAGGATGACCCACAGGATCCCAAGCGCGAGATAGAAGCCACCCATGAAGACGATGAGCTTCCACAGCACGCCGAGGCCGTTCTTGGCGACAGTGGCCGTGATGGCGGCCCATACCGCGAGCGGGGCGAACAGCATCACATAGCTCGTCACCTTGAGCATGATGTGAGCGACGTCGTCGATCATTGCCAGGATCGGCTTCGACCGTTCGGGCATCGAGCCCATCGCCACCGAGAAGAACACGGCGAAGATCACGATCTGCAGGATCTCGTTCTGCGCCATGGCGTCTGCGATCGAGGTCGGGATCAGATGGGTCAGGAATTTTTCGATCGAGAAGGCCGAGACCGGCAAGCCGGTCGATTGCCCCGCCTGCGGCAGCGTGCCGGGGAAGTTCGCGCCGGGCTGGAGCAGATTGACCATGACGAGGCCGAGCAGCAGCGACACGAAGGACGCGCTGACGAACCAGCCCATGGTCTTGGCGAAGATGCGCCCGAGCCGCGAACCGCTGCCCATATGCGCGATGCCACCGACCAGGGTCGCGAACACCAACGGCGCGATGATCATCTTGATCAAGCGCAGGAACATCATGGCGATCAGGTTGATGGAGGAAGCCCATTCGGCTCTGGTGTCAGGCAGGAAGTTGAAGATCGCCGCCCCCATGACGATGCCCAGCACCATCGCGGCCAGAATGTATTGCGTAAACTTGTTCGACATCGCTTACCCCCACCTACACCGGCGCTTCATGATGTCGCAGATATGACGACGACGCAACACGCTTGGCGTGCTCGCGCGATGGCCTGATGTTCCCGTTGCGAAACGGGTCGGCGCGATCTAGCCTTCATGCAGCGCACAACGAATGCGGCTTGCACGTTTTCTTTGCGGCGGCTGCATCAATAATCGTCAAGCAAACGAAGAGGAAACGCCATGAGCAGCAGCATCAATCGCCAGATTCTTCTGGTCGAAAAGCCCAGCGGCAAGCTCGGTGCCGAGCACTTCAAGATGGTCGAGGGTGCGATGCCGGAGCCGAAGGACGGCGAGGCCTTGCTGCAGGTGCGTTACATCTCGCTCGACGCCGCCAACCGCGCCTGGATGCACGGCGCGACCTATCGCTCCGCGGTCGAGGCCAACAGCGTGATGGCCGGCGGCGGCATCGCTGAGGTCGTCAGCTCGAAGGCGCCGGGGCTGGCTGCCGGCGACATCGTGTTCGGCGACACCGGCTGGCAGGAGTTTGCCGCGGTGCCGGCAAAGCATCTCACGAAAATGCCGAAGCTGGAGCCGATGACGCATCTGCTCAGCGTGTACGGCATCGCCGGCCTCACCGCCTATTTCGGCCTACTGGAGGTCGGCAAGCCCAAAGAGGGCGAGACCGTCGTGGTGTCCGCGGCGGCCGGCTCCGTCGGCTCGATCGTCGGGCAGATCGCCAAGATCAGGGGATGTCGCGTGGTCGGCATCGCCGGCGGCGCAGACAAGTGCAATTGGCTGACCTCCGAGCTCGGCTTCGATGCCGCCGTCGACTACAAGGACGGCGCGGTGTTCAAGGCCCTGCGCGCGGCGGCGCCAAAAGGCATCGACGTCTATTTCGACAATGTCGGCGGCGACATTCTGGAAGCCTGCCTGCCGCAGATGAACAATTACGGCCGCATCGCCTGCTGCGGCGCGATCTCGCAATATGACGGCGCACCTGCCGCGCACGGCCCGCGCGGCGTGCCCGGCCTGATCGTGGTGAAGCGGCTCGTCATGCAGGGCTTCATCGTGATGGACTACATGAAGGAGAGCCAGCGCGCGCTCGCCGACCTCCAGGGCTGGGTCGCATCCGGCAAGCTGAAGGTGCAGGAGGACATCATCGACGGATTGGAGAATACGCCGAAGGCGCTGATCGGATTGCTGGCGGGAGAGAACCGCGGCAAGCGCATGGTCAAGCTCTGACGCCGTATTGTTTGAGCATGATCTCCGCGCCAACGCATTCCGCGTTTGTCGCGAGGGAAAGCCGCGGCACACTTTTCCGGATCGTGCTGTGCTCTAGTTACGTCGCAATTGCGCCCGTATAATCTACTTGCGGTAGAGGCCGAGGCAGCCAATGATGATGCACGCGGCATCACCCGCAATGATTGCTTGCATTACATTTAAAAGTCGTCGGCGTGACCGACAGGGCAGGGAATTTACCCAAATGTTCAACACGTTGAAACATGCATCAACGCGTCGCGCGCTGCTGGCGGCAACGCTCTTCGCAACTGCAACAGGCGCATTCGCGCAAGCGCCGACCGACGCTCAGAAGAGCGCCATCCGCTCCGCATGCCGCTCGGACTTCATGGCGCACTGCGCGAGTGTCACGCCCGGCGGCGTGGAGGCGTATCAATGTCTCCAGAAGAACATGTCCAGCCTGTCATCGGGATGCCAGACCGCGGTTCGCGCGGTCGAGCCCGCTGCGGCGCCGAAGACTGAAGCTGCACCCGCCAAGTCCGAACCGGCAAAGACCGAAGCGGCCCCCGCCGCCGCAGCCGCTCCGAAAGCGGCGGCGTCAAAGCAGCCGAGCAGCACGCAGATTGCCGCGGTCAAGAGCGCGTGCCGCGCCGATTATCCCAAGGTGTGCGCCAGCGTGCCGCCGGGTGGCGCCCCCGCCCTCGAATGTCTCGAGAAGAACAAGGCCAAGGTTTCGCCGGCCTGTGAGAAGGCGGTGAGCGCCGCAACTGGTGGCGGCGGCGCTGCTGCGACAGTAGCACCTGCGGGCGCAGCTCCTCCGGCAGCAGCACCGGCGGCGGCGCCGGCCGTGATCGTTCTGCGCCCGCTACGGCCGCGCGAAGAACTGTTCATCGTGCGCTCGGCCTGCGGTGCCGACATCCGCACGCTCTGCGCCGGCGTCGCGCCGGGCGGGGGCCGCATCGTGCAATGCATCTCCAGCAATGCCGCGTCGCTGTCACCCGCCTGCAAGGAAGTGCTGGCGCCATTCGCGGCGCGATAAGCGGCGCGGGATTGCGCGCCAAGCGCGCGCCACCGACCGGCCGCGCGCGAATGAATTTTCGCGCGCCTGCCGCGACAAACCCTTTGCAAGTAACCGATTTCGATCACGACAAGACCGGAGAAAGACATGCGTTCATTTCTGCTTATTGCTGCCGCGCTCCTCGCCTTCGGCGCGAGCATGACCTTTGAGTCTACCGATGCCAACGCGGTGGTGTGCGCCCGCGGCGTCTACCGCGCCGGCTGTGCCGGGCCGAATGCGGCCGTCGTGGTGCGCAAGCCGGTTCCCGCGGTCCGCTGTACCAGGGTGCTGGTGAACGGCGTCTACGTGAAGCGCTGCGTCTGACCCCGGATGGCCAAGCTCGCGCGGTTTGGCTATGGTTCGCAACGTCACTGCCCCGGACACGCGCCTGGCGCGTGTCCGGGAGTAAGCTTCGACGCGCCCCGCCTTCGATAATTCCGCTGGCGCGGACGGCCGGAGCACATTAGTGTACCCCTAGATAGTAAGTATACTGTCAATTAGGGAGGCAGACGTTGCGGATCGCCGTGATTGGCGGGGGGCCCGGTGGGCTCTACTTCGCCTATCTCTGGAAAAAGCGTCACCCCGAGGATCAAGTCGACCTGTTCGAACAGAACCCGGCCGACGCGACCTGGGGCTTTGGCGTCGTGTTCTCCGATCAGGCCCTGGAATTCCTGCGCGCCGACGACCCCGAAACGGTCGATGCGATCGCGCCGCATATGGAGAGCTGGGAGAACATCACGCTGAACCTTCACGGCGACAGCGTCGCCATCGACGGCGTCGGCTTCTCCTCGATCGGCAGGCTGGAGCTCCTGCAGTTCCTCCAGCAGCGCGCGCTCGACGCCGGCGTCACGCCGCGCTTCGACACGCAGATCCACGCCATCGACCAGCTCAACGGCCACGACCTGATCGTCGCGGCCGACGGGCTGAATTCGCTGGTGCGGCGCGCCTATGAGGGCGATTTCGGCACGTCGCTGTCCTACTCCTCCAACAAGTTCGTCTGGTACGGGACCTCGAAACGCTTCGACACGCTGTCGCAGACCTTCGTGAAGACGGACCGCGGCGCCTTCAATGCGCATCACTATCGCTACTCCCCGACCATGAGCACCTTCCTGGTCGAATGCGACCACGCGACATGGCAGGCCTATGGCTTCGCCTACAAGGATGCCGAGCAGTGCAAGGGCGTCTGCGAGGAGGTCTTTGCCGACACGCTGGGCGGCCACTGCCTGGTCTCCAACAAGTCGGTCTGGCGCAACTTTCCCTGGGTCTGGAACGAGCACTGGTCGTTCAAGAACATGGTGCTGCTCGGCGACGCCCTGCACTCGGCGCATTTCTCCATCGGCTCGGGGACGCGGCTCGCGATCGAGGACGCCATTGCGCTGGTCAAGGCGCTGGAGTCGGATGCGCATCTGTCGACCGCGCTGCACCGTTATCAGGCCGCGCGAAAACCGGTGGTGCAGAAGCTCGTCAATGCCGCGCGCACCTCGGCCTTCTGGTACGAGCACTTCGCCCAGCACATGCAGCTCGGCCTGATGGACTTCGCCTACAGCTACATCACCCGCTCCGGCCGCATCGACGACCCCCGGCTGCGCACGATGTCGCCCGCCTTCATGACGCGCTACGAGGCCGAGAAGAACGGCGGAGATGCCGCATGAGCAGCGAGATCCGCGATCAGGTGCCCGCCGACAGCCCGGGCGCCCGCGAAATCGGCTTTGCCATTCCGCAAACCTACAATGCCAGCCGCGTGCTGTTCGACCAGCTCGCCAAGGGCCGCGGCGACAAGCCCGCGCTGATCGGGCCCGCGGGGACGCGCAGCTATGCCGAGCTTTGCGCGGAAGCTTGCCGCTGGGGCAACGGGTTCGCATCGCTCGGCCTGAAGCGCGGCGACCGCGTGCTGCTGTTCCTCGACGACACACCGGCCTATCCGGCCGCCTTCTTCGGCGCGGTGCGCGCCGGCTTCGTGCCGTTGCTGATCAACACGCTGACGCCGCCGGACCTGCTGCAATTCTATCTCGCCGATTCCGGCGCGGCGGTCGCGGTGGCGGATGCCGAATTCGCGACGCGCTTCGATGCGGAGGCCTGCAAGGCGACCTGCCTGCGCACGCTGATCGTCGTCAACGGCGAAGCGCGCGACCACGCCGCGCCTGCGGCGATCGCGGCGCCCGGCTGGCTCGCGCAGTTCCCGGCCGAGCTCGCGGAAGCGGACACCCATCGCGACGAGATGGCGTTCTGGATGTACTCCTCCGGCTCGACCGGCCGGCCCAAGGGCATCGTGCATCTCCAGCACGACATGGCCTACAGCGATGCCGCCTTTGCGCAGAACGTGCTCAAGCTGACGCCCGGCGACATCTGCTTCTCGGTGCCGAAGATCTTCTTCGCCTACGGTTTCGGCAATTCCGTCACCTTCCCGTTCTCCGCGGGTGCCGCGACGCTGCTGTTGCCGGGCCAGCCGAAGCCTGCATCGATCTTTGCCGCGATCGAGCAATACAAGCCAACGGTCTTCTTCGGCCTGCCGACGCTGTACACCTCACTGACCAAAGCGGAGGGAGCGGACAAGACCAACTTCTCGTCGCTGCGCATGTCGCTTTCCGCGGCCGAGGTCTTGTCTGCGGACGTCTTCAACGGCTGGAAGACGCTCACCGGCCTCGAAATCGTCGAAGGCCTCGGCTCGACCGAAGTGCTGCACATCTATCTCTCCAACCGCCCCGCGCAGAAGAAGCTCGGCGCCGCCGGCCTGCGCGTGCCGGGCTACGAGGTCGCACTGCGCGACAAGGACGGCCGCGACGTCGCCGACGGCGAGGAAGGCATCTTGTGGGTGCGCGGCGATTCCAACACGCCGCTGTACTGGAACCGGCCGGACAAATCCGCCGAGACCATCCGCGAGGGCGGCTGGATCTACACCGGCGACCGTTTCGTGCGCGATGCCGACGGCTTCCACTTCTTCCGCGGCCGTGCCGACGACCTCATCAAGATCTCAGGCCAGTGGGTCTACCCGCTCGAAGTCGAGCTGTGCCTCGCCGACCACCCCGACATCCGCGAATGCGCCGTGTTCGCTGCCGAGCTGCCGGACCGCCGCATGACGCTGAAGGCGGTGGTGGTGATGAACAACCGCGCGACCGATCAGAATGAGGCAACGCGGCGGCTACAGGATTACGTCAAGGGCAAGCTGCTTCCCTACAAATATCCGCGCGAGGTGATCTTCATCGACGAGCTGCCGAAGACGGGGACGGGGAAGATTGATCGGCAGGCGTTGTTGAGGATGTAGCAGTCCCAAACTCGCTGTCATCGCCCGCGAAGGCGGGCGATCCAGTATTCCGAGACGGCGAGGGATGCGGAGAAGCCGCGGCGTACTGGATTCCCCGCCTTCGCGGGGAATGACAGTTGAGACTGGGGCAACGGCGTCACTAAACACGAGAGACGCCCCCCTCACCCACCCTTCCCCAGATGCTCCAGCGCGTCCTCCGCGCGCAGCGGCACGCGCGAGGCCTCGTTGTTGAGGTCGACGAGCTGCACCAAAAGCCCCATCAGCGCCTTGCGGTCGGCGGGTTTCAGCGGCTCCAGCATTCGCGCCTGAGCGCGCTCGACGGCGGGGATGATCTCGCGCAGGATCGCGGCGCCTGATTTCGTCAGATAAAGCAGCTTGATCCGCTTGTCTTCGGGTGCCGGCTTGCGCTCGATAAAATCCTTGGCCTGCAGCCGCTCGATCACGCTGCCGAGCGTGGAGCGGTCGAAAGCGATCACCGCCGACAGCCGTGTCGCGTCGATGCCGGGATGGGTGTGGATCGCGATCAGTGCGGCGTATTGCACCGGCGTGAGATCGAACGCCTTGCACTCCTCCATGAAGATCGAGACTGCGATCTGCTGCATGCGCCGGAACAGATAGCCCGGCGCGGCATAGACCGCGTCTATCGTGATCGGAGGGGCGGGCTTACTCGGCATCGGGCTGCTTCTCCGGGGCGGCGCTTGCGAAGGCCGGCAGCGCCTTTGCCGCAGCCTCCGCCTTCAGCAGCCGCGGATATGCCGACACATCGACGCCGAAACGGCGCGCATTGGCGAGCTGCGGCACCAGGCAGAGATCGGCGAGCGTCGGCACATCGCCGAAGCAGAACGGCCCCGCCTCGTCCCTGACCAGCGTCTCGCAGGCCGACAACCCCTCGCGGTTGACCCACGCCGCCCAGTCCTGAACCTTCTCCTCGGCGAGCCCGAGCTCGCGCAGCCGCGCCAGCACCTTCAAATTCTGCACCGGGTGGGTGTCGCAGGCGATCGCCAGCGCGAACGCCCTGACCTTGGCGCGTGGCAGCGGATCCTTCGGCAGCAGCGGCGGATTGGGGTGCGTCTCGTCGAGCCATTCGATGATGGCGACGGATTGGGTCAGTACCGCTCCCGCATCGTTCTCCAGCGTCGGCACCAGCCCTTGCGGATTGATGGCGAGATAGGCGGGCGCACATTGCTCGCCCTTGCGAAGATGATGCGGCAGGTGCTGGGCGCCGAGGCCCTTGAGGTTCAGCGCGATCCGCACCCGATAGGCGGCGCTGGAGCGGAAATAGCCGTGCAGCTTCATCGGAACCCTCCCTGTATTTTATTCGTCATTCCGGGGCGACGCGCTAGCGTCGAGCCCGGAATCCATAACCACGATCGGGAGTATGGATTCCGGGCTCGCGCCTTTCGGCGCGCCCCGGAATGACAGCGGCTTTGTAGGCCGTTCGTCACGTTGACGCTACCTAGATCGTCAGTATACTGTCAATCAACAAAACGAACGGGAGCCGCACCATGGAAGCCGTGACCAAGACGCCGGAACGCGAGGCGTTCTACCGGAAGATCGACGGCGAAAACCTCACCGCGCTGTGGACGGTGATGAGCGATTTGATCACGCCGGAGCCGAAGAGCGCCTGCCGCCCGCATCTGTGGAAATTCGACGTCATCCGCGACTACATGACGGAAGCGGGCCGACTAATCACGGCCAAGGAAGCCGAGCGGCGCGTGCTGGTGCTGGAGAACCCCGGCCTGCGCGGCCAGTCGAAAATCACGACCTCGCTCTATGCCGGCGTGCAGATGGTGGTGCCCGGCGACGTCGCGCCCGCGCACCGCCACAGCCAGTCGGCGCTGCGCTTCGTGCTCGAAGGCAAGGGCGCCCACACCGCGGTCGACGGCGAGCGCACCGCGATGGAGCCCGGCGATTTCATCATCACGCCGTCGATGACCTGGCACGATCATTCCAACGAGACCGATGAGCCGATGTTCTGGCTCGACGGCCTCGACATCCCGCTGGTGCAGTTCCTCGACTGTTCTTTTGCGGAAGGTTCCAAGGACGACCAGCAGAGGATCACAAAGCCCGCCGGCGACAGCTTCGCACGCTACGGCCACAATCTGCTGCCGGTCGACGCAAAGCGATCGTCCAAGACCTCACCGATCTTCAGCTATCCCTATGCCTACACCCGCGAGGCGCTGGAGAAGGCACGCGCGAGCCAGGAGTGGGACGCCTGCCACGGCTTGAAGCTGAAATTCAGCAACCCCGAGACCGGCGATTTCGCAATGCCGACCATCGGCACCTTCATCCAATTGCTGCCGAAGGGTTTCAAGACCGCACGCTACCGCGCGACCGATGCGACCGTGTTCTGTCCGATTGAGGGCAAGGGACGCAGCCGGATCGGTGATGCCGTTTTCGAATGGGGCCCACGAGACTTGTTCGTGGTGCCGAGCTGGCAGTGGGTGACGCACGAGGCCGAAGACGACGCCGTGCTGTTCAGCTTCTCGGATCGCCCGGTGCAGCAGAAGCTGGATCTGTTCCGCGAGGATCGCGGGAACGCGTAGGCGACGCTGCTAGCCACATCGTCATTGCGAGCGAAGCGAAGCAATCCAGAATCTTTCTGTGGAGATTGTCTGGATTGCTTCGTCGCTTCGCTCCTCGCAATGACGGGAGTATGCCTCACCGCCAGTGCAATAATTTAACCTCCAGCCAGCCGATCACCTTCCCGACCACAAGCCCGAACACCGACAGGATCACCACGCCCGCGAGCAGCTGGTCCGTCTGCATCAGATTGCCGGCCTGAAGCACAAAGGCGCCGATCCCGTACTGGGCGCCGATCATCTCGGCGCTGACGACGAGCAGCAGCGCGACGGACGCGGTGATGCGGAAGCCGGCGAGGATGGCGGGTAGCGCGCCGGGCCAGATCACCTTGCGCACGATGGTGGCGAAGGGAACGTTGAAACTCTGCGCCATGCGGATGAGGTTGCGCGGCACCGCATCGACGCCGCTATAGACCGAGATCGCGGTGGAGAAGAACACGCCGAGCGCAATGGTCGCGATCTTCGGCTCTTCGCCGATGCCGAGCCAGAGAATGAGCAATGGCAGCAGTGCGATCTTCGGGATCGGGAACAGCGCCGAGATGAAGGTGATGCCGACGCTGCGCGCAAGCCGCGACAGGCCGATGGCGAAGCCGACCGCGACGCCGGCCGCCGTTCCCAGCACCCAGCCGACGCCGATGCGCAGTATCGAGGCCGACAGATGCTGCCAGAGCGCGCCTGACATCGCGAGCTCGTAGATCGCCCGCGCGATCGCAGCCGGCGCCGGCAGGAACAGCGGATTGACGAGCCCCGCGCTGCCGGCCGCCTGCCAGATCGCGATGACGAGGGCGAGCGCGATCCAGCCGCCGAAGCGGCTGCTGGCGGGCACGAACCCGGCGCCGCGAAAACGGACGCGCCGCGTCGTGTCATCCTTCGCAGACGTCCCCGCGCGATCAAGCATGCTGGACCTCGCGCTCGGCGTCGATCGCCTCGTTGCGGATCAGCGACCAGATCTGGTTCTGAAGCGCCAGCAGCTTTTCACGCGCAGCGATCTCGCCGCGCTCGGTGCGCGTCATCGGTACGGTCACGACCTCGCGAATACGGCCCGGCCGCCGCGACAGCACCACGATGCGGTCGGCGAGCCGTGCGGCTTCCTCGAGATTGTGGGTGACATAGACCGCGCCCATGCCGCCATCGGCGAGCAGGCGGACGAAGTCTTCCATCAGCAATTCGCGGGTTTGCGAATCCAGCGCCGAGAGCGGCTCGTCCATCAGCAGGATGGCGGGCTTGACCGCAAGCGCGCGCGAAATGCCGACGCGCTGGCGCATGCCGCCGGAGAGCTGCTTCGGATAGGTTGTGCGGAAGTCGGTCAGGCCGGTGCGGCGCAAGGCGTCGTCGACCAGCGCGCGGCGCTGCACGGCCGAGAGCTGGGTATGCAGCAGCGGGAATTCGACATTCTCCTCCACCGTCGCCCAGGGCAGCAGCGCGAAATCCTGGAACACGAAGGTCAGCGGATTGAGGCTGTCCGCCGGCGGCGTCCCGCGCAGCTCCGGCGCGCCCGAGGTCGGCTGCAACAGCCCGCCGAGGATCGACAGCAGCGTGCTCTTGCCGCAGCCGGACGGACCGACGATCGCCACCACCTCGCCAGCGCCGACGGTGAAGGAAACGTCGTCGAGCACGGCGAGGTCGCCGAAACGGTGGCTGATGTGGTTGGCGATCAGGTCCATAAGCTGCGTTCTACTCTCAATCCGTCTTCACAAAATCCTTGGCGATGATCGCGTTCGCATCAAAGCCCTTGTCGGCAAAGCCCTGCTCCTGGAGCCATTTGATCTGGTTGTCGACGTTCTTGACGTCCAGCTTGCCGTCGGGATCGATATAGGCGCAATTGCCGACCACCTGCTCGACCGGCAAATTGGTGTATTTTGCGATGATCTCCAGCAACGGTTTTGTCTTGTCGTTGATGGGCGCGACGCCGTCCTTCATCGCGGCGAGGATGACGTCGTGATATTCGCGGTCGGCTTTCGCGAGTACGCCGAGAAATTTTGTCACCAGCACCTTGTTGGTCAGCGTCTTGGGCGAGGCGAACACTGCGCCGAGCTGCCAGGGCGTCTCGTCGCCGACCCAACCCAAAAACTTCGCGCCGCCCTCGTCCATCAGCTTTCGCGCGGTGGAGATCGGCAGCAGCGCCGCATCCACGGTTTCGCCCTTCAGTGCGGCGGCCGCGTTCGACAGCGATTGCAGCGGCACGATCTTCACGTCGGTGAGCTTGAAACCGTATTTGTCGGCGAGCAACCCCAGCGAATAGTGAAAGGACGAGCCAACCTGCGTCACGGCCACGCGCTTGCCCGCGAGGTCCTTCGGCGTCTTCAGCCCGGCGGCATAGGCGTTGTTGCTGGCGAAATAGCCGATCAGGGGATAACCGGCCTTCTCGCGGCTCATGCCGCCGATCACTTTCAGCGTGCCCTTGCCGGCGAGATTGTAGAGACCGGCGGTGAAGGCGGTGACGCCGAAATCGATGTCGCCCGAGGTCGTCGCGACCGCGATCGGCTGCGCCGCATCGAAGAACTTCAGCTCGACGTCGAGACCGGCCTCGCGGAAATAGCCCTTGTCCTGCGCAATGAAGACGGGCGCGGACGACGACAGGCGGAGCACGCCGATCCTGGCCTTCAGCGCGTCTTCGGCCCGGGCCGTGCCCATCGCTGTGATCGTCATCAGGCCAGCCAGTGCGAGCCGCGCAATCCCGATCATCCCGTGTCCTCCGTCGTCGTTCTCTCGGTCGTAATGTTACAACCGTCACAAACCTTCGGGCACGGGCTGGTCCCGCCCGATGAAGGCGCCCTGTTGTTTCAACGTTTCCTGCAATTTTTCAATGGGGATGTCGCGCGGGATGCGGTTTCCTGAGAGCGCCAGCGCCGCGGCGGAACCGGCGGCCTCCCCCATCACGAAACAGGCACCGGAAACCCGCGCCGCCGACTGCCCCTCATGGGTCATCGAGGCGCAGCGGCCGGCGACGAGGAGATTGTCGACGCCCTCGGGCACCAGCATCCGGTAAGGCAGCTCGCTATAGCCGCGCGATTCCGGGATTGGCGGGAACGTGAAGACGACGTCGCCGGGAACATGGGCCTCGATCGGCCAGCCATTGACGCCGATCGAATCCGCGAACGAGGCACAGCCGAGCACGTCCTCGCCGCTGAGCTGGTAGCCGCCCTTGATGCGGCGGGTCTCGCGGATGCCGAGCTGCGGCGGCAAATCGACGATGTAGCACTTTTCGAAGCCCGGCACGGTGCTGCGCAGGAACTCGAATGCGGCCAGCGCCTGCTTGCGGCCCTCGATCTCGCCGCGGGTGAGGTCGTCGGGCTCGATGCCGTTGATGGCATGGCCGTCCTCGCGCGCCACTTGGGTGAAATTCACCCGCCATTCGATGCCTGATTTCTGCGGTCGCACGATCGCGCTCTTGCGCGGGAATGTGTGGGTGCCGGCGGCGATCGCCTTCTCCATCAATTGCGGGATGGTCCGCCAGGCATCGCCAGCCTTCTCGGGATCGATGCCGTTGAGACGGAGCATCATCGAGGGGTACATCGGATGGCCGTGCTCATCGCCGACCTCGAACGGCGCCCCGGCCCAGACCGCGAGGTCGCCGTCGCCGGAGCAATCGATGAAGATCTCGGCGCGGACCGCCTGCCGTCCGGCCTTGGTCTCGACCATCAGCGCATCGATGCGGCTGTTATCGCCCATCACGACGCCGGCGCCGAGCGCATGGAAGAGGAGGTGCACCTTGTGGCTTGCGAGCAGTTCGTCGGCCGCGATCTTGTAGGCCGCGGTGTCATAGGCCTGGGCGAAGACCTTGCCGAGGATCAGATGCGGCGCGTTGAGGCCGTTCAAATGATCGATCCGCGCCAGCAGATCGGACGCCATGCCCTGCACCAGCCGGTGGGCCTGGCCGTAGACATTGCCATGCAGGCCGCAGAAATTGGTGACGCCGGCAGCCGTGCCCATGCCGCCGAGGAATCCGTAGCGCTCGATCAGCAGCGTCTTTCGTCCGGCGCGCGCCGCTGACGCCGCCGCCACGATGCCGGCAGGGCCGCCGCCGAGAACGACGACTTCATATTCGCCGTAGAGCGGCACCTGGCGTGCCGGTTCTTCGATCATCATGGCCCGCATGCGCGTCCGCTCCCAAAATCTCTTGCTTGAAGCCGACTATGAATTAACGCAGGGCGAGCTACAATCCACCAAAATATGCGATCAGCTTTCTCGAATCGAGAAAGGTCGACATGGACATCCTGGTGAACCTTCAGGCCTTCCTCGCCACCGCGGATGCGGCCGGATTCTCTGCCGCCGCGCGCAAGCTCAATGTCTCGACCTCGGTCGTGGCCAAGCGCGTCACGCAACTGGAGGCGCGGATCGGCGCGCCGCTGTTCCATCGCTCGACCCGGCAATTGCGCCTGACGGAAGCCGGCCAGCGCTATGTGCATCGCGCCCGCAGTGTCGTCGCCGATGCCACCGACCTGCTCTCGCGGATGGGCGAGAAGGGACACGATCTCGTCGATCACCTCCGCATCAAGGCGCCGACCTCGCTCACCGTGGCGCGCCTTGCCGACGCCTTCAGCGCCTTCCAGACGCAGAACCCGCGATTGAAACTCGAGATCGTGCTGATCGACCGCCCGGTCGATCCCGTCACCGAAGGCTTTGACATCGCCATCGGCGCCTTCCCTCATTCCTTCGGCGGTGTGGTCGACGAGCCGCTGTGTCCGCTGAAACGGCTGCTCTGCGCCTCACCGGCCTATTTGAAGAAGCACGGCGCGCCAAAGCACCCGCGCGACCTTGTCGACCATCGCTGCCTCAGCTTCCTGCCGACGGGACCGGAGTGGATCTTCGACGGCCCGCGCGGACGCATCAGCGTCCAGGTCAGCCCGCTGCTCTCCTCCAACGAGGGCCATGTGCTGGCGCGCAGCGCGACCGCCGGCAACGGCATCGCGCTGATCTCTCATTATCTCGTGGCGGATGCCCTGCGCGACGGTACGCTCAAGCCGGTGCTGCGCGACTTTCCAATTCCCGAGCTGTGGGTCAAGGCCGCGATCCCCGAGCGGCGGCGCAACGCCGCCGCGGTGCAGGCTCTCTTGCGCGAATTGAAGAGCGCGCTGCTACCGGTGCTGTAAGACCGCCTCGTGCGCCCTCGTGGCGTCGCCGGCTTCTCCGGGTTCAGGCCGCCGAGCGGATGGTGTGGAGGAAATCGTCGACGTTCGACCTCATCGAATCCGCCTGCTGCTTGAGGGCGGCTGCGACCGTGAGGGCGGCTTCGGCGCCGGCGTCGGTCTCGCCCGCCACGGCGCGCACCTGACCGATTTCCTGCGTCACCGCCGTGGTGCCGTTGGCCGCCTCCTCGACGTTGCGCGCGATTTCGCCCGTGGCCGCGCCCTGCTCTTCGACCGCCGCGGCAATCGCCGTGGCGATGTCGGCCATTTCCTTGACGGTGGAGCCGAACTGCCTGATCGCCTGAACCGATTGGCCGGTCGCACTCTGGATCGTCGCGATCTGGCTCGCGATCTGCTCGGTCGCCTGCGCCGTCTGGGTGGCGAGACT
Source organism: Bradyrhizobium sp. P3_C3 (assembly GCF_056402655.1). Lineage (NCBI taxonomy): Bacteria > Pseudomonadati > Pseudomonadota > Alphaproteobacteria > Hyphomicrobiales > Nitrobacteraceae > Bradyrhizobium > Bradyrhizobium sp. P3_C3. The sequence continues at coordinate 391,212 of NZ_JBFUGY010000002.1, forward strand.
CTTGACCTCGCTGGCGACGATCGCGAAGCCTCGTCCGGCGTCGCCGGCGCGCGCCGCTTCGATGGTCGCATTCAGCGCCAGCAAATTGGTCTGGCTGGCGATGGCCTGAATCAGCTGAATGATGGTGCCGATCTTCTCAGCCGCATCCGACAGCCCATGCATCAATTCTGAGGTGCGGTTGGTCTCGTCGGTCGCCCTGTTCGAGACCGCGACGGAGCGGTGCACCTGGCTCGAGATTTCACGGATCGAGGCCGCGAGTTGCTGGGTGGCGGAGGCGACGGTCTGCACATTCATCGATGCCTGCTCGGCGCGGGTCGCGACCGCTTCGGCGAGCCCGCGTCCGCGTTCGGCGACCTTTGCCAACTCCTCGGCGCTGCGCCCCATGTCGTCGGCACGGCCGCCGACACCGGAAATGACTCCCTGCATGCCCTGCTCGAAGCGGCCGGCAAGATCCGACATCATGCGGGCGCGGTCAGCCTCGCTGGCTTCGCGCTGTGCCGTCGCCTCGCCTTCCATGCGGCGAACCGCCAGCGCGTTTTCGCGGAACACCTCGACGGCGCGCGCCATGCGGCCGATTTCGTCGCGCGAGTCGCCGCCGGGGATCGGCTCATCGAGCTCGCCCGCCGCCAGCGATTGCATCCGGTCGGTCATGCTGCGAATCGGACCGGACACGCTGGCGCCGATCAACCACGCCAGCACCGCTCCCAGCAGCAGCGCGCCGGCCGCGGTCGCGATGACGGTCTGCTTGGTCTGATCGACCGCTGCCGCGGTCTTGTCGCCCTGCTCGGCGCGCACGGTGCCGAGCTTCGCGTTGATCTTGTTGACGTGGTCGTCGATTGCCGCACTGGCCTTCTTCAATTCGGCCTGCCTGGCGCGCAGATCGGCGGCCACCTTGATGACCTCGTCCAGCGCGGCCGCGTCGGCAGTGATCGCAGTCTTGAGCGCTGCGACCAGTGCCTTCAGCTTCGCGTCGCTCGCCCCCGCCAGCTCAGCTTCGGTGTCTGCGATCGCCAGCTGGGCATAGGACAACGCCTGCTTGGCGTCGTCGGCATCGCCCGTCGACAAAGTGGAGCCATAGCGCATCACGGTGATCCGCAGCGCGTCAACGACGCCGGCCAGGCGCATCGGGTTGACCAGCCGTTCCGCGTCCTCGGACCGGTTGGCGAGCGCAACTTGGATGCCGCTGACATTGAGGCCGGCGGCTGCACCTTGCGCGTCGGTTTTCGTGGTCGCGGCGCGCAGCCGATCCGCCGCCTCCGCTGCCGCGGTGAACGACGAGCGATAGGTTTCCAGCGCGGTCTTGACCGGGCCGATGCCTTCCGCGATCGCTTGCAGCTTGCCGAACTGCCGGTCGACCTGATCGGCCAGTTTGCCGACGCCGTCGATCGCCTTGGCCGCGGCATCCTTGTCGCCGACATTCCAGGTTCGGATGAATTTCTCGACTGCCGAGTTCGCCTCCAGAAGCGCGGCCCGTGCCTGCGACATGCCGGCGTCGCCGGCAGCGCTGGTCACGAGCTCATTGACCGTTCCGCCGATCCGCTCGACCTGGACCATGGCGAAGCCCGCGAGCAGGACCAGAAAGCTGAGAACCAGCGCGAAGCCGCCGAACACGCGCGGACGAACGCCGACGCGGGACATCATGTGCGATAATTTCATGGCAAATCCGAAATTCTTCAACGGGTGGAGCGGATGGCGGCGAGCAGATCCTTGCCAAACCGCTTCTCGAATTCCTGATCGAGCGGCTTGACCGCGTCGACGAAGGGCTGGCGATCGAATGTCTCGATGACGTCCATGCCGCCGCTACGCACCTGCTCGAGCGACGCGGCATCGAGCTTCGCCTGCCAGGTCGCCTCCGCTCCCTCCTTCGCCAGCGCGATCAGCATGGCCTGATCGGCCGGCGGAAGCTGTTCGAACATGGCACGGTTGGCGACGAATGCGATCGGCGCGAAGAAGTGACCGGTCAGCGTGAGGTATTTCTGGACTTCGTAGAGCCGGGAGCCGGCGATGGTCGGCACCGGATTTTCCTGCCCATCGAGCCGGCCGTCCTTCAGCGCGGTGTAGACCAGCGGAAATTCCATCGGGACCACTTCGGCGCCGAGCGCCTTGAACGTCATCTGGTAGATCTCGTTCGGAATGACGCGAATCTTGAGCCCTTTGATATCCTCGGGCGAGCGAACCGGCCGTTTGGAATTCGTGACGTTGCGAAATCCCTGTCGGCCGATCGCCAGCAGCGTCAGCCCCTTGTCCGCGAATTTAGTGGCGATCGCCGCGCCGGCCGGACCTTGCGCCACGGCCTTCGCGTGGGCTGTGTCGCGGAACAGGAAGGGAATGTCGAACACGCCAAGTTCGGGGACGACCGAACTGACCACAGACCCCGACAGCACCGCCATATCGACCGAGCCGGCCCGGGTCGCCGCCAGGATGGCGTTCTCGCTGCCGAGCGCGTTGGTGGCGCGCTCGTCGATCACGATGCGCTTGCCGGCCGATGCCACCAGCTTCTGGCGAAACTCATCGGCTCCGATTTGCTGCGGGCTCCCCAGCTGGGAATTGAATGCCAGAGAGATCAATCGCGGTGAAGCGGCAGCCGGTTGCAGAACCAGCAACCCTGCCGCCGCGGCGACGATCGATCCGGCTTTCCAAAGTCCCAAAACTTGTCTGTGCATTCGACACCATGGCGTGACAATTGTCGTAACCCTAATGGCGGGGAATGATTGAACCCTTAAGGAAGGCCCCGCGGAATTACGGAGATTCGCTTCGAACCGCCGCCGACGAGAATTGGGACGGAGGTCCGATGCAGATGGTATCGGGTTGCTGTGGGATAATGTGTGGTTCGAGGGAATGACGATGGGATCAAGAATATGCGTGGCTGCCGCCATCGCGATCGGCATCATGGGCGGTACGGCCCCGGCCCGCGCCGAGGTCGCGCAATGCCGGTTCATCCAGGCCAAGCCGGAGCGCGAAGCGTGTTACCAACGTCAGGAAGCGGCGCTGGCCGCCAAGCGCAAGCCGGAGCCCAGCGCGGAAAGCAAGACGCTCGAATCGATGCGCCAGATGCGGCAGGACGACGATGCCGTCTATCGCAGTATCAACAACATCTGCCGCGGTTGCTGAGCTCGCAACCGAGCTCAAGGCGCCTAACGTTCCGACTGATTTCGATAGATCAGTGAGATCACGAAGGCCTCGATCGACCTGCTGCCGGGAGGCAATGGCGGGAACGGTTGTGCCTGCCTGAGGGTATTGAGCGCCGCCTCATCCAGCATGGCCGAGCCTGAGCTGGTTTTCACGCTGCTCGCCGCGAGCAATCCCCAGCGGGTGATGCTGAATGCAAGCTCCGCCACCCCTTCGACCCTGTCGCTGACGGCCTGCCGCGGGTAGGACTTTTCGATTTGCAGCCGCGCAACCAACATGCGGCCGTATTCATCGATGGATTTCACACCTGCGCCCTTCGCCGCGCGCACATTGTCACGCGCCAGCGTACTGCGGCCGTCGCTCGGGTCACGCTTGAGCAACCGGTCATAGTCCGCGATCGCGAGATCGAATGCCTTTTTCCGGCTGTAAGCCCATGCGCGATCCGCATAGGCGTCCCTGGAACGAGGATCGAGCTTGATCGCCCGTGTCATGTCGGCGATCCCAGCATCGAACTGTCGCAGCAAAACGTATCTCCGCCCCCGGGACAACAGGCGCGATGGCGCCGGATCAAGCCGGAGCGCCCCATCGAAATCCTTGAACGCGGCGTCATCTTCGAGACGGTACCAGTGCAGGAAACCGCGATGCATGAAGGCGTCAGCATTCCCCGGATGACTTGCAATCGCTTCGTCGAAATCGGTCAACGCATGTGCGAAGTCGTCCTTGTCAAAATAGGCATCGGCGCGGCGGGCCAGCAGTCGGGATCGGCTCTCCTTGTTCTTCTCCTGATCGAGCAGTCTTGTGCAGATCTCGATGCGTATGTTGGAGGCAACCTTCTCGTCATTGCAGACGACGCTGTCATCGGAGCTTGCATGACCGGGCCAGATTGCGACGAGCAACGGCAGTGCAAGAATGAACTTCCGACGCATGACCTCTCAGCCCCCACACTCTCGATAGTGGTGGCCATCCAGCACATCGCCGGAGCAAAATCTACCCTTGGTTGCTCCAACGCCCCGCGCGCTTTTCGGCGAACGACGCTAGGCCCTCCGCCGCCTCCGCGCTCTGACGCTTGACCGAATGCAGGTGCACGAGCCGCTTGTACGCGGCATCGTCCACCGCCATCCCGCCAAACGAGCTCTCCAGCGCGAGCCGCTTGGTCTCGGCCATCGCCTCCGGTCCGTTGGCAAGGAGCTGCTCGACCACCTTGGCGCCGGCAGCCTCCAGCTCGGCGAGCGGGACGACCTCGTGGACGAGGCCGATGCGGCGGGCGTCTTCGGCGCCGAAGCGTTCGCCTGTCAGCGCGTAACGGCGGACTTGCCGTACACTAATGGCATCGCAAAGCTGCGGGATGATGATCGCGGCGGTCAGCCCCCAGCGCACCTCCGTGATCGAAAACAGCGCATTGTCCGCCGCGATCACGACGTCGCAAGCGGCAATCACGCCGGTGCCGCCGCCAAAACAGCCGCCCTGCACCAGCGCGATGGTCGGGATTGGCAAGGTATTGAGCCGCTGCACGGCCTCGAAGGTCGCCCGCGACGCTGCCTCGTTCGCCTCGGCCGATTGCGGCCGCACGCCGTTGATCCATTTGAGGTCGGCGCCGGCCTGGAAATGCTTGCCATTGCCCCGGAGCACGACGACGCGAAGGTTGGACTTCCTGCCGAGATCGTCCATGGCCGCGAGCACGCCTGCGATCAATGCGCCGTCATAGGCATTGTTCACTTCAGGCCGGTTCAACGTGACGGTCACAACCCCACGCTCATCGAGGGTCCACAGGACGGGGTTGGCAGTCATCGGCGATCCTCCGGGCATCTTGTTTGCCGCCCACTATGGCTGAGGCAACTCATCCCGATCCATATCTTTCCGGCGTAGGGCGGCCGCGTCCATCGCATGGCGGCTTGTGTCATGCTGCTGCCGGGCGACATCACGGGATCAGGGACGGGACATCACACCATGCGCATCTGCATTTTCGGCGCGGGCGCCGTCGGCAGCCATATCGCGGTCAGGCTGGCCCGCGCCGGCCATGAGGTCTCGTGCGTGATGCGCGGCGCCCATCTGGAGGCGGTCCGCGCCAATGGCCTGAAGCTGCGCGTCGGCGATTCCGAGGTCACCGCCAAGGTGAACGCCTCCGGCGATGCGGCCCAGCTCGGCCCGCAGGACGTCGTGATCAGCACGCTCAAAGCGACCGCGCTGACGGGGCTGGTCGCCAGCATAAAACCGCTGCTCCAGGACGACACCGCGATCGTCTTTGCGCAGAACGGTATTCCCTGGTGGTACGGCATCGGCCTGCCGCCGCGGCATCCGACGCCGCCCGACATTTCCTTCCTCGACCCCGGCGGGCGCTTGCGCGCTTGCATCCCGAAAGAGCGGATCGTCGGCGGCGTCGTCTTCTCCTCCAACGAGGTCACCGCGCCCGGTGTGGTGCAGAACCTGACGCCGGACCGCAACCGCCTGCTGATCGGCGAATGCGACGACCGCAATTGCGAGCGCATCACCAGGCTTCGCGGCGTTCTCAACGATGCTCGGCTGGAATCGCCGCCGGTGGCGGAGATCCGCGAGGCGATCTGGTCAAAGCTCCTGACTAACATGTCACTGTCGGTGCTGTGCCTGCTCACCGGCCAGACCGCGCGCGGCGTGCGTGACGACCCGGCCTTTGCCGAGGTCATTCCGCGCATGCTGAACGAGGCCAACGACATCGCGCAGCACTTCATCCCCGAGGTCAAGCGCGTGACGCGCAGCGGCCCCGCCCCCAACCACAAGCCGTCGCTGCTCCAGGATTACGAGCTCGGCCGCGCCATGGAGATCGACGTGCTGGTGAAGGCGCCCGCCGCCTTCGCCCGCACCGCCGGCCTGTCGACGCCGACGCTCGACCTGATCGCCGCGCTCGCGATCCAGAAGGCGCGGGACAAGGGGCTTTATTCCGCTTGAGCCTTAAGCGAGCCCGTCGATCCAGGCCGCCAGCGTATCGAGCACCTCTGTGAGGGCCTCTTCATTGGTCCGGCCGGACTTCTTCAGCACCGCAAAGGAATGATCGCCGCCGGCGACCTCGTGCAGCGTCGCCTTCGGGCCGAGCTGCGCAATCACGGGCTTGAGGAGGTCGAGATCGGCAAGCCCGTCGCGCGCGCCTTGCAGGAACAGCATCGGGATCTCGACATGGGCCAGGTGCTCGGCGCGCTCCGTCGACGGCTTCTTGTCGGCGTGCAGGGGAAAGCCGAGGAAGGCGAGCCCTTTGACGTCAGGCAGCGGCGCCTTGGACTGCGCCTGCGAGGTCATGCGCCCGCCGAAGGATTTTCCGCCGGCGACAAGCTTCATTCCGGAGCAAAGCCGCGCCGCCTCCTCGACCGCCGCGCGGATGGCGGCGTGCGCCACCGCTGGCTGGTCGGGACGCCCCTGCTTGTTTTCCATGTAGGGAAAATTGAAGCGGAACGTCGCGATGCCGCGATCCGCGAGGCCCTCCGCAATCTTGTCCATGGATGCATGCCGCATGCCCGCGCCCGCGCCGTGCGCCAGGACGTAGCAGGCGCGCGCATTGTCCGGCTGCGTCAGGATCGCCGAGACCGTGCCGATGCGCTCGATGTCGAGCTTGAGCTCTTTGGTTTTGGTCGCCACAATCAGCCATCCCGACGGACGCGTTTTCCGGCCGCCTTGGTAGCGTCACCGGCGCAGCCTGAAAACACAATAATTGCCGCCGCCGACCAGCCTACCAAGCCGGAAAGCCGCATTGACCGAGGTGACCATGTCCTACCGCTCCTCCTGGATGACCGAAGAGCTCGAAATCTTCCGCGACCAGTTCCGGAAATATCTGGCCAAGGATCTGGCGCCGCATGCCGAGAAATGGCGCGAGCAGAAGATGGTCGACCGCTTCGCCTGGCGCGGGCTCGGCGAGATGGGCGCGCTGCTGGCCAGCGTGCCGGAGGAATATGGCGGCCTCGGCGCCACCTTCGCCTATGACGCCGCCGTGCTGGACGATCTCGAAAGCACGGTGCCGGAGCTCACCACCGGCGTTTCCGTGCACAGCGCCATCGTCGCGCACTACATCCTCAATTACGGCTCGGAGGAGCAGAGGAAGCGCTGGCTGCCGAAGATGGCTTCCGGCGAGATGGTCGGTTCCATCGCCATGACCGAGCCCGGCACCGGCTCGGACCTGCAGGCCGTCAAGACCACCGCGAAGAAGCAGGGTAATTCCTACGTCATCAACGGCCAGAAGACTTTCATCACCAACGGCCAGGCTGCCGATCTCGTCGTCGTGGTCGCGCGCACCGGCGATGTGGGTGCCAAGGGCATTTCGCTGATCGTGGTCGAGACATCAGGCGCGGACGGCTACAAGCGCGGGCGCAACCTCGACAAGATCGGCCTGCACGCCTCCGACACGTCAGAACTGTTCTTCGACAACGTCACGGTGCCGCCGGAAAACCTGCTCGGCAAGGAGGAAGGCCAGGGTTTTGTCCAGCTGATGCAGCAATTGCCGCAGGAGCGCCTCGCGCTTGCGGTCGGCGCGGTCGCCTCGATGGAGCGCGCGGTCAGGCTCACCACCGAATACACCAAGGAGCGGAAGGCGTTCGGCAAGCCGCTGATGGATTTCCAGAACACCGCCTTCACGCTCGCCGAGCGCAAGACCGAAGCGATGATCGCGCGCGTCTTCGTCGACTGGTGCATCGAGCGCCTCGTCGCCGGGGATCTCGACACCGTCACGGCGTCGATGGCGAAATACTGGTGCTCGGACAAGCAGGTCCAGACCGCCGACGAATGCCTCCAGCTGTTCGGCGGCTACGGCTACATGCAGGAATACCCGATCTCCCGCATCTTCATCGATTCCCGCATCCAGAAGATCTATGGCGGCACCAACGAGATCATGAAGCTGCTGATCGCGAGGTCGCTGTAGCTCTGTTCATCGCGCACGCCAATCGCGTGGGCGGCAGCCGAAGCGCTGCTTGAAGCGCCGCGCGAAGTGGGAGAGATCGGAGAAGCCCCAGTCGAAGGCGATGGTGCCGATCGCGCGGCCGCCCGATGCCGGATCCTTCAGGTCGGCCGCCGCGCCCACGAGGCGGCGATCGATCACGTAGTCCGAAAATGTCGTGCCGGAGCGTTCGAACAGCTTGTGGACATAGCGCTCGCTGATGCCGACGGAGCCGGCGACCGCTGCGACCGTCAGTCCCGGCTCGCGCAGCCGCTCGTGAATGGCGCGGCGCAGCGCCAGCACGGTCGCGTCTGCAAAGCTTGCGGCTTCCGCCGTCTGCGCCCGCGAGCGGCGCGACAGGCTGAGCGCAACGAGATCGAGCAGCACGTCGAACAGCCGAATGCTGTCCTCTTCCGCCATCCGCAATGCGCCGGCGTTGAGGGAGCGCGCGGTCTCGACGATGAGGTGACCGACATGGGGATCGTCGGAGACGCGCTCGGCCCTGAAATCGAACGACGGCGGCAGCCGGTCGCGCAGGGCGCGCGACGGCACCCAGAACGAAGCGACCTCCAGCATCGGACCGCGATCGTGCAGCAACGTCACCACGCGGTCGCTGTCGACGATGCCGACCTGGCCGCGCGACAAGCTGACCTCGCTGTCGCCCTGGAGCATGCGGCAGCGCCCGGCGAGCTTGAAATTGAGATAGAAGCAGCTCTCGGTCGATGCTGCGATATCGGCGCGCGAGCGATTGACGGTATGCTCGGGAAACATCACCCGGTTGATTGCGCCGGCGCCGAGCCCGATCGTCTCCACCTTGGCAGGGAAGCGTGACGTCGTCGCCGACTCCGGCGTCAGGTTCATGAATGCCTGGCAGATCGCCTCGCGGTAATAGGAAAACTGCTCGTCCGGCGGGGTCACTGCGGTGTTCCAGATGACGTGCCGCGGCCGGCTTACGGGATTGACCTGCTCCATCAGTTCGCTCCGAGACCAATCCGGTTCAGCGCCAGCCAAGCGGAAAATGGCCGGCCGGTTCACACTTCGCACAACAAGAATTGTCCGCCGCGCCTCGCGAGCGCCGCAAAGGACCCACGTCATGCCGATCTAACCACACCCTCGGGAGCAGCTACAACATGTCGACCTACGTTCTCGTCCATGGCGCCTGGCACACCGGTGCCGAGTTCGAACCCGTCGCGGCCCCGATCCGCGCCGCCGGCCACAAGGTCTATACGCCGACAATCAAGGGCAATCGCCCCGGCGATGCCAAGACGACCGGGCTGAAGGACGCGATCCAGTCGATTGCCGACTATCTCGCCGAAAACAATCTGAAGGACATCGTCCTGCTCGGCCATTCCTATGGCGGCATGATCATCACCGGCGTCGCCGACCTCGCGCCCGAGCGCATTCGCCGCCTGGTGTATTGGAATGCCTTCGTGCCCAACAACGGCGAATGCCTCAACGACATGGTGCCGCCGCACTTTATCGGGCTGTTCGATGCCATCGCGGCCGAACGCGGCGACAGCTCTGTGGTGTTGCCCTTCCCGATCTGGCGCGAAGCCTTCATCAACGATGCCGATCTCGAGACCGCGCAGCGCGCCTATGACGTGCTCAACCCGCATCCGTTCGCGACTTTCACCGACAAGATCGCGCTCAAGACCAATCCGGCGGAGATGCCGCTGGCAAAGTCCTATATCAACTGCACCGAGGACGTCGCGATGCCGCACAGCCATCCCTGGCATCCGCGGCTCTCGGAGAAGCTCGGCCTGTTCCGTCTGGTGCAGGTGCCGGGAAGCCACGAGCTCTGCTTCTCCGATCCGGCGCGGCTGGCCAAGGCGATCATGGAGGCGGGGCGCGACTGAGCAGCGTCCGTCAAGAGCGCGACGACTTTCGACGATTGCTCCTACCGCCGGCTTCGGCGGCACAGCCCTTGCTTGTCCGCTGACGAATCCAGATCGGTAGAAGCAACCCCTGCTTGTCACGTGTGGCTCCCCGCCATACGCTGCCCGTGTTCGGCAACCGCCATCTGGTTTCGTTTTGCGTCAAGTCAGGAGAAGCGAATGGTTCACGTCTCGCGACGGAAACTGCTTCAGCTTGCGGCTGTTGCGCCATCGGCACTTCCTCTGGCCTGGACCTCGGTTGTATCTGCCGCGACCGGAAAGAAGACCCTGAGCGCGGTGATGCAATCGGACCTTCGCGTCACCGACCCTGGCTTCACGACAGCCATCATCACCCGCGACCATGGCTACATGGTCTACGATACGTTGCTTGGCATCGATTCCAGCTTCAAGGTGCAGCCGCAGATGGCCGACTGGACGGTGTCCGCGGACAAGCTGACCTACACCTTCACCTTGCGCGACGGCCTGAAGTGGCATGACGGTGCACCGGTGACGGCCGAGGATTGCGTCGCCTCGCTGAAGCGCTGGGGTACGAGCGTCGACGGCATGGCGCGCAAGCTGATGGACTTCACGGCCGGTATCGAAGCCGCGGACACCAAAACAATCGTCTTCAAGCTGAAGGAGCCCTATGGCCTGGTGCTGGAGACGATCGCCAAGCCATCGTCGGTCTGCGCCTTCATGATGCCCAAGCGGCTTGCGGAGACCCCGATCACCAAGCAGATTCCCGAGCAGATCGGCTCCGGCCCGTTCAAATTCGTCGCGGCCGAATTCCAGCCCGGCGTAAAGGCCGTCTACGAAAAGAACACCGACTATGTGCCGCGCAAGGAGCCGGCCGAATGGACCTCGGGCGGCAAGGTGGCCAAGGTCGACCGGGTCGAGTGGATCACGATGCCGGACGCGCAGACCGCGCTCAACGCGCTGCAGTCAGGCGATGTCGATTTCGTCGAGACGCCGCCGTTCGACATGCTGCCCGCGCTCGAGTCCAATCCGGACATCAACGTATCCATCCTGAACAAGTTCGGCTTCCAGTCGTTCGGCCGGATGAATTTTCTGCATCCGCCATTCGACAATGTGAAGATCCGCCGCGCCGCGATGCTGGCGATCAACCAGAAGGACGTGCTCGACGCGCAAATTGGCAATCCCAAATACTACAAGCTGTGCGGCGCGTTCTTCATCTGCGACACGCCGCTCGCCAGCGACGCCGGCGGCGAGACCCTGATCAAGGGCAACGGCATGGCGGACGCCAGGAAGGCGTTGGCCGAGGCCGGTTATGACGGCACGCCCGTGGTGATCCTGGCGCCGACCGATCAGATCCTGCTGAAGGCGCAGCCGGTCGTGGTCGCACAGCTGTTGCGCGACGCCGGCTTCAAGGTCGATCTGCAGGCGATGGACTGGCAGACCGTGGTCACCCGCCGGGCAATCCAGAAGCCGCCGAAGGAAGGTGGCTGGAACATGTTCTTTACCTACCAGGGCGCCGCCGACTCCTTGAACCCGCTGGTCAACGTCCCGATGGTCGGCAAGGGCACGAGTGGCGGCTGGTACGGCTGGTCCGAGGACCCCAAGCTCGAGGAGTTGCGCGATTCCTTTGCCCGCGCGACCTCGCCCGAGGAGCGCAAGAAGATCGCGCTTGAGGTGCAGAAGGAAGCCTACGACCAGGTGATCTACGTCCCGCTCGGCCAGTTCCAGGCGCCGAGCGCCTGGCGCAAATCGCTCACCGGCGTGATCGACGGCCCGGCGACGCCGATGTTCTGGAATGTGGACAAGAACGAGTAGCTTCCTCTCCCCGTTCTCACGGGAAGAGGCAAAGCCCTAATTCGGATGCCACCAGCGGCCGCCGATCACGACGCCTTCGGAGACGATCTTGCGATCCCCGATCAGGTGCTCGCCGACGACGTCCTCATAGTCGAACTGGCCCTGCCTGACCGTAACAAGCGTGGCGTCGCCGACGCTGCCCGGCTTGAGGCTGCCGAGTTCGGGCCGGCGCAGTGCCATCGCGGCATTCTCCGTCGAGGCCGCGATCACGTCCGACAGCTCCATGCCCATGCACAGGAATTTTGACATGGTCGTGACCTGGTCGAAGGCCGGGCCGTCGATGCAGAGCTGATGGATGTCGGAAGAGATGGTGTCGGGATAGAAGCCGTTGGCGAGCATCGCGCGCGCGGTCTTGAAGGCGAACGAGCCCTTGCCGTGGCCGATATCGAACAGCACGCCGCGCTCGCGCGCGTCCAGCACCGCCTTCTTCACCGTGCCTTGCGCGGTCGCCGGCGTATTGGGGAAGGGACGGAACGCATGGGTCAGCACGTCGCCCGGACGCAGGCGGCCCAGCACTTCCTCGTAGCTCGGCGGCGGATGGTCGATATGCGCCATCAGGGGCATGCCGACCTCGTTCGCGACCTCGAGCGCGATGTCGAGCGGCACGATCCCCGACGTGCCCGAGGAGTGCAGCCCCACGCGCACCTTGATGCCGACGATGAGGTCGCGGTTGGCATCGGCCACCTTGGCCGCCTCGATCGGATTCATCAGCCGCAACTCCTCGCTCTCCCCGACCATGATCCGGTGCGAGAAGCCGAAGATGCCGGCATGCGAGACGTGCAGATAGGCGAGGATGCGGACCTGGCTCGGCTCGATCACGTGCTTGCGGAAGCCCGCGAAATTGCCCGGACCGGCGCTACCGGTGTCGACCGCCGTGGTGACGCCGGAGAGGCGGCAGAATTCCTCGGCATCGATGCCGAGCGAGGTGCCGCCCCAATAGACATGGGTGTGCAGATCGATCAGCCCCGGCGTCACGATGTAACGCGAGACGTCGCGCACATCGGTGCCCGGATCGGCCTTGAGCCCGGTGCCGATGGCGGCGACCTTGCCGCCCGCAAAGGCGACATCGGTCACCGCATCGAGCTTCTGGGACGGGTCGACCACACGGCCGCCGCGCAGGATCAAATCGAAAGGCATTGTTATCTCCGGATAGGGCAGCGAGGCGTGGCCGGCACGTCGGCAAGGCCAGGAAGAAAGTCTTTCGCTTCTAGCAATTTTTGCGCCGACGAGTATGGCAAACAGCGACGATTGCCCATGACAAAATGGCGATCCCGGGAAGACACGTGCGAAGCTGAAACATCCGCGGCCTATTGAAAAGACGGCGAGAGCGCATCCGGCAAACATGGAGTCATCGGCAGGTCTCGGACCAATGAGTGTCCGGCAAAGGTTGAGACGTGGCCGACATCATGTAGCTGGAGAAAAACGATGGAACGACTGAAATTGCTTGGCGTGATCGCCCTTTGCGCAGCCTTGGCGCCGGGAGCGGCTGCCTCTGCGCGCGGCGGCGGACATGGGGGCGGTGGACATGGGGGCGGTGGACATGGGGGCGGTGGCGGACATTTCGGAGGCGGCGGCGGATTTCACGGTGGCGGGCACTTCGGAGGCGGCGGAGGCTTCCACGGCGGAGTTGGTCACTTCCGGGCCGCCGGCGGCTTCCATGGCGGTCAATTCCATCATGCCGGGTTCCGGCATCGCTACCGCCACGCATGGGCTTACGGCGGGGGTCTTGGCCTTGGCGGCGCCTACGCATTGGGCGCCTATTCGGGCTGGCCTTACTATGGCGGCTACGACGACGGCTTCTACGGCGATTACGACGACTCTGCTGATGGCTCGTCCTATTGCGAACAAAAATATCGCTCGTACGACCCGGCTTCGGGAACGTATCTCGGCTACGATGGCAAGCGACACCCCTGCCCATAGCTCGATGGGATGACATCTTCGAGCCGTGCTCGCCGGCACCTTGGGAATCCCTGAGATTGCTGACGACGCACGGCCCGAACAATTCGCAACTGGGCAGCCTGGTCCCTTTTTTATTGGGGACTTGACGGGCAGGAAAACCAGGAGAACAGCCCCTCCGCCACGCGCGTCATAAGGCGGGTCTACTTCGTGAACGTATTCGCGACCCTGCGGGAGCGAAGGACGTACGTTATCCAAATCGTGGCACTGATTGCACCGACAACCGCTTGTCCGACCTGTCGAGGTTCGACGATGAAAAAATCGTTGAACGGGCGATTGAGGGCGGCGGAAAAAAACGATGCGACGCAGAGGAGATCGACGAGCGGCATCAGCACCGCGCAGATCATTTGTACGATGAAGAAGGCTGGAAACCTGTAGGAGTGTCTGAACAGGAGCACCGTTGTCCAGATCGCGAAGCCGATCATGGCCGCGTTTATCAGCATTTCACTCCAGATCACCGTGGGAAAGTAAGTCCAGACTTTGTCGTCGATCGATTGCACATATTGTCCGACGTTGAAGATCAGGCGCAGGATGCCCATCACCTGGCCGAACGCGAGAAGCGCGAGCCAACCGCTGATGCCGGTCATCTCGCGCCGGACATCTTTGAAGGCAGTAGCGTCCTCGGCGAGAACGGCGGGCTCCCGAACAGCGGCCGCCGGTGGCGATGCCGGCTCTTGCGGCGGCGATTGAAGAAGCTGCTGCGCGATCTGGTGCACCTCCTCGACCGGCTTCCAATCCTCGAAGCCGTGCCGCCGGACCATCACACGCCGAGGATCGGCGATACGAGCGAGGAGCGTAAGGAGTTCCGAAATCGAGATCGGGCCGCGCTGCTGCCCGCCGTCCGCGTAGTACCATAAATCCGTCATGCCAACGCCCCCGCACTCGCCGTATTCTACCCGACGTAGGTACACATCACGATAGAAAAACGATTAGTGGGGTATTGGCACTACACGCCCATGGCGACGCGCGGCAAATGGCGATCCCGGCATGACTCGAACATGCGACCTACGGTTTAGGAAACCGCCGCTCTATCCGGCTGAGCTACGGGACCGCGGAACCCGCTGGTACGGGTTCGATCCCGTCATAGCAGAGCAAAATGCGGTTCGCCAGCCGTCAGGCGGGCCAGACCATCGTCAACCTGAACGGCGCGGCTATACAATCGCTTCCAGGCGCCTCTCGGCGGAGCAGATCACATGATCGAAAGCATCAGCGCCATCACGCTCGGCACGCATGACATGGGGCGCGCCGTGCACTTCTACCGTTCGCTGGGGTTTGAGCTCCTGTATGGCGGCGAAGCCGCTGCATTCACCAGCTTTCGCGCCGGCACCGGCTATCTCAACCTGACGGCGCAGCCGGACGACAAGCGCTGGTCCTGGTGGGGCCGCATCATCTTCTACGTCGCCGATGTCGACGGGACCTACGAGCGCGCACGCGCGGCCGGATGGCAGCCGTCGACCACGCCGCGCGATGCAGAATGGGGTGAGCGCTACTTCCATCTCACCGACGCCGACGGCCATGAGCTCAGTTTCGCGCGGCCGTTGTCCTGACCGAATAAGTCACATCCGCTGACGTTCCCAACGCGCAGTAGCGCTGTCTCAGTCGCCGTGGCAAGCTCGGCGCGGTTGCCTCAAGCGAGAATTGGATCTGGGTTCTAACCAGGGAGGACGACCATGGTAACCTATGTCGTGCTGGCGAACTTCACTGATCAGGGAGTCCGCAACGTCAAGGACTCGCCGAAGCGGGCCGACGCCTTCAAGGAGATGGCCAAAACGTTCGGCGTGACCGTGAAAGAGATTGTCTGGACGCAGGGACGATATGACATTGTAACCGTTCTCGAGGCTCCAGATGAGGCTGCCGCGATGTCGCTGAGCCTTAGTCTCAGCGCACTCGGCAACGTCCGCACCGAAACGCTGCGCGCGTTTTCGGCGGCAGATATGACAAAGATCGTCGGCAAGATGCTCTGACGCTCAAGCCCGCGCGAACGAACTGGACCCGGGATGGCAATCCCGGGAATAGGCCTCTCATGCCTTGATATTGTTCTCCCGCACCACCTTGCCCCAATAGGCGACTTGCTTGTCGAAGAAGGTCTTGAAGGCGGCGCCATCCTGGAGCAGCAGCGTCATCTGCTGCGTCTCCTTGAGCTGGGCGGCGGTCGCGGGCTCGCTCAGGATCTCCCTGGACGCCGTCGCCATGGCCGCGACGACATCCGGCGGCGTGCCCGCGGGCGCGAAGATGCCCCACCAGGCGAGCGTCTCGAAGTCCGGAAAGCCGGCCTCGATCGCAGTCGGCGTATCCGGCAACGCCGGCAGCCGCTCGCGGCCGAGTTGCAGGATCGGCCGCAGCATGTTGGTGCCGAGCTGGGCCGAGACCAGCGCCGCCGATCCCGCGATCAGATCGACATGGCCGCCGAGCACGTCGTTCATCGCCGGGCCGCCGCCGCGATAGGGCACGTGCATGATCTCGACGCCGGCCTTGGTGCCGAGCACCGTCATGGCGAGATGACCAAGCGTGCCGATGCCGACGGAGGCATATTTCACCGCGCCGGGCGTCGCCTTGCAGGCGGCGACCACGTCGGCAAAGCTCTTGTAGGGACGGCCGGCGCCGGCGGCGATCACGTAGGGTGCGGTCCCCACCAGCAGCACCGGCATCAGCTCGCGCTCGACATCGACCGGCGGCTTGTCGAGGATGGACGGGATCACCGCGTGGGAATCGAAGGTGACCAGGAACGTCGAGCCGTCCGGCGGGCTCTTGGCGACCTGCGCCGCGCCGAGCGCGCCGGCGGCGCCCGACTTGTTCTCGACCACGACGATGCGGCTGAGTTTTGTCTGCAGATTGGCCTGCAACAGCCGCGCCATCGCATCGGTCGATCCGCCCGGCGGAAACGGCACCACCAGCGTAATCTTGCCGGCCTGCGCCACCGCTGGCGCGATTGCGAGAATAGCGGGCGCTGCCAGCAGCGTGCGTCGTGTGATCGTCATGGTCCCCTCCCCTTTGGTTTTGCGCCTGGCTTTTGCTCTTTGGCGCTTAGGTCGTGCCGAAGCCCGACCCCGCTTTTTTGTATTCTGGCCGTGGTGGACTGAAAATGTCCAGCACGCGGGCCCCATCGGGGCCGGCGCGCATCGTGTGCGGGACGTTGCCGGGCGTGCGCCAGAAATCGCCCTTCTTTACCGGAATTTCCTCATCGCCCTGGACGCGGATGGCGGAGCCGTCGAGCAGCACGCCCCATTGCTCCTCGGGATGATGATGCAGCGTGCCCTGCGCATGCGGGGCCAGCGTCACCACCGACAGCATCGCCTGCTCGCCGGAGAAGATGCGCGTGGTGACCCCCGCCGCGAGCTCGCGGAAGAGGCCGTCGCTGGGATCGTCAATGTTGTGAAACTCTTCCTTCTGGCTCACGCCGCCCTCCCCTTCATGCTGATCTGATCAGGATTTGCCGTAGGAGCCCTGGTAGCGGCCCTCGCGGATCGCCTTCATGGTTTCCTCCTCGCGCGCGACCTGGGCGCGGACGGCTTCCAGTAGCGCCGCAGCGCCGGCGGCGGGGAACGACACCACGCCGTCCTCATCGCCGACGACGATGTCGCCGGGCGAGATGACGCTGCCGCCGATCGTCACGGGCACGTTGATCTCGCCGGGGCCGTTCTTGTAGGGGCCGCGATGGATCACCGCGCGGGCGTAGCAGGGGAAATCGTCAGCGGCGAAGGCCGCGACATCGCGGATCGCACCGTCGATGACATAGCCCTCCGCTTTGCGCCACTGCGCGATGTTCTTCATGATCTCGCCGACCAGCGCGCGGGTCTCGTCGCCACCGCCATCGACCACGATGACGTCGCCGGGACCGACCAGTTCAAGTGCGCGGTGGATGGCGAGATTGTCGCCGGGGCGGGTGCGTACCGTGAAGGCCGTCCCCACCAGCTTGCCGCCGCGATGATAGGGCTTCAGCCCCACCGCGCCCGGCAGCCGGGCGAGATTGTCTGAAATGACTGAAGTCGGCGCGCCGCGAAACCCCTCGATGATCTCGGCCGGCGGCTTTGGCACGCTGTTCGCTGCGATGGTGATCGTCATATCTCAATCCTTCTGTATTCTTCTTATTCGGCGTGCGCCCGCGCCTTCGCCGGCCGAATCCGGAAGGCGCGCCCTTCCTTCATCCACGCCGCGCGCTCGTCGCGCAACAGGGTGCGGCGAACTTTTCCGGAATCATCGCGCGGCGGGGCGCTGACGATCTCGAAGCTCTCGGGGTGCTTGTAGCGGCTGAGCCGGTCCTTCAAGAAGTCCGCCATGCCGTCGGCGATGGCCTGGCCGTCCGCGTCCGTCTCCGGCTCGATGATGGCGTGCACGCGCTGGCCCAATTCGGGATCGGGCAATCCCACGACGACGCAGGAGCGCACGCCAGGGCTCTCAGAGACCGCAGCCTCGACCTCGGCCGGATAGATGTTGGCGCCGCCGCGCAGCACCATGTCGGCGAGACGGTCGCCGAGATAGAGATAGCCTTCCGCGTCCAGCCTGCCGATGTCGCCGAGCGACTCCCAGCCATCCGCGCGGCGCTTCGGCTCGGCGCCGAGATAGTGATAGGTGGCGTCCTTGCCGTCATTGTTGAGGAAATAGATCTCGCCGGTCTCGCCGGGCGCGACGTCGTTGCCATCCTTGCCGACGATGCGCAAGCGCGCCATCTCGCCGATCTTGCCGACCGAACCCTTGTGGGTCAGCCATTCCGTACCAGAGATGATGCACGAGCCCTGCCGCTCCGTGCCGCCATAGAGCTCCCAGACCCGCTCGGGCCCGAGCCAGGCGATCCAGTTCTCCTTCAGCCAGGGCGGCATCGGAGCTGCCATGTGAAACACGGTCTGGAGGCTCGACACGTCATAAGAGTTGCGCACGCTCTCCGGCAACGCCCAGATCCGGTGCATCATGGTCGGCACGAAATTGACCCATTGCACGCGCTCGCGCGCGATCTGCCGCAGCGTCTCCTCGGCGTCGAACTTGACGAGGCCGGTGAGCTGGCCGCCGGTGAAGAGCGCGTAGTGCGACACGATGAACGGGGCGTTGTGATAGAGCGGACCGGGATTGAGCAACGAGACGCCGAAGGGAATGTTGAGCGGCGGCGCAGCGACCGTGTCGGTCACGGCCGGCTGATGATCGAGGATCACTTTTGGCCGGCCGGTCGAGCCGCCGCTGGTCATGGCCTTCCAGTAGCGGGCCACCGGCGGATCGAGCGGCTCGTCCGAAAAACCTTCCGGCACGAAATCCGCCGGCAGGCGGTTCGGCGCGTTCCAGTCGGCCTCGCCGCCGACCACCAGCGCGGGCTTCAGGATGTCGAGCACCGCGGCGGCTTCGCCGCGCGGCAGCCGCCACGACAGTGACGTCGGCGTCGCTCCGCACTTCCAGACCGCAAACGAGGTCTCGAAGAACGCGTTGCCGTTAGGCAAACCGATTGCGACAAAGTCGCCGGGCTTGACGCCCTTGGCCATGAACGCCCGTGCGCGCCGATTGGCGCCGCGTTCAAGCTCGTCCCATGTCAGCGTATCCTGCCCGTGACGGACGGCGATCGTGCCTTGCGGTTTGCGTTGAGCGTACCAGCGAGGCACGTCGGACAGGGGCAGCAGCATCAGGTGTTTCCACTTCGTCTTCTTGGCGTCGTCTCAGGATGAGGCGTCGCGAGACGAAGTGTAACAGCCGGAGCCAAGCCTTCAAGATGTCGATGTCAGCGCTCTGCCCCGCACCCCGGAATATCGAACAGCGCCGCGAGGCCGCATTTCGAGGTCAGCATCTTGTCGCCGTCATGGCCGACGCCTACGACGTCCCAGACCCGGTGATTGGGCGTGCCGCGGTCGCGCTTGGCCATCGCATCCGCATAGGCGTGGCCGCGGGCGTAGCGCGTGGGACCTTGCGCCTCGGCCATGCAGCTCTTGTCCAGCGCGGGATGCTTCGGATTGGTGTCGAGCGTGCCGAGCAGATAGATCACCTCGCGCTCGACATAGCGCTGCTCCAGCGCTATCGGCGTTGCGTTCGCAAGATAGGGCGGACGCCCGTCCATGCCGTATTTCCAATTGTTGTAGCCCGGGCAGGATGCGGCGATCGCCGGCACGGGCCGCGTGTTGCTGAAATAAGCGTAGGAGGAGGGATTGGCGACGACGTAGCGGACATCGATATGCTGGCGCGACAGCGCCGCCTCGCCCTTGCCGGCAATGGCATAGCGTTGCGCGACCTGGCCACCGCCGGAATGGCCGGCGACGACGACCTGCTTCAGATTCGGGAAGATGCGCCGGTCCGAGAGTTTTACGAGGATCGCATCGAGCGCATCGAAGGATGAGACCGGATTCGGCGCCAGCGCGGCGTCGCCGCCCTCCCATCCCTCCAGCGACCAGCGCAGCGTATCCGCGGGCAGCTTGTGCGCGTCGATATCGATCTCCGCCAGAAACTGCGGGACGATCATCAGCGCGCTCTTGCCGTCGTCGCCCGCCGCAACCTGCGCAGTATGGGCCGACATGTAATATTCGTCGGCATTGCGCAGGCGTCCGTGCAGCACGATGATGGCGCGCGAGATCGCCGGCAGCGGCAGCGACCAGTCGCTGGAGAGATAGAGCGGCAGCATTCCCTGGCCGCCGACCGAGAGCCGAGCGTCGGCAATCGCCCTCACCGGCTTGCGGTTGGGCGCCTCTTCGTCCGCTGCGAACGCATGGCTGGAAATGAGCGCCAATGTGATTGCGGCGAGACGGGCCAACGCTCTCATGACGGATATTCCCCTTCGAATTCAAACCAATAAAGTCTAAGCCGATCATGTGCCGCGCGGCTGTGACTCCCGCGCCACGTCAAGCAAAAAATGTCAGCATTGCAGTCATGAAATTCCCGAGTTCCACGGGTGACAAGCCGGCGATAAAGGGGCAAAAATCGGACCCGACTCAGTTCGGGTTGAGTTTTGCAAGGAATGCTCTCGTAGAATGTCGGACGTAGTTGCATCGCGTCGTGCGGCGCTTGTCGTTGCCGCAGCAGGATTTTTTCTGCTGACGCCGGTGCATGCCCACGCCCAATGGTGGAAGCGCGCGCCCGTCGATTTCGAGGAATGCGCGGACGCCGCCGAGAAGGCCGCGAACAAGACCGAGAAGACGGCTGCGCTTGCCGATTGCAACGCCAAGTTCGCCGGCCGCCGCAAGCCAGGCGGCGGCTATTCCTATTACGATTTCCTCCAGGACCGTACCTTCGACATCGCAGGTCCCAATCCGACGCCGGAGGAGCAGAAGAAGATCGACGAATCCTACACCTCCTACCTCGCCAATCAGCGCCGCAGCAATGAAGCCGCTCAAGCCGCCGCGCGTCAGCAGCGCGAGCAGCAGGAACAAGCGCGGCAGCAGCAGGTGGCACTGCGAACCGAGGTCGAGCGCGTGTCCGTCCCGGTCGCGCGCGTGCCTGTCCCGGTCGAGCGGCCGAAGGTGCAGCAGTCCGTCAGCCCGCGACCGAAGGGCGCGCCCTGCACCAAGGGCTCGTTCTCCTGCGAATGGCCGCGGCTATCGGAAAGCTTGAGCGATCTGAAGAAGCTGTTCACCCCGGCGCCAAGCAAGCCGGCGAAGAAGGGGTAAGCTCCTCGCGCAGCAAACTCCGCTGTCGTCCCGGATAAGCGGAGCGCTGATCCGGGACGACAGCGGGAGCGTGGCGTCAGTTCGGCTGCTTCTTCTTGCTGCGCTTCGGTTTGACCACCGGCGCACGCATGGGCTCTGTTGTCGTCGGCGAATTGCCCAACTGCGACCTGCTCTCCTGCAACCGCCTGTCATAGCCGGGCGAGCTCACGACCGTTGGCGGCCTTGCGTAGGCCAGCGTCGACGCGGCGCAGAGCGCGGCCAGCGCGAGCCCAATCACCAGATAACGCCGCATCGTTGCTCCTCCCGCCGCCCGGCTCGCCCTCAGGCCACGCCGCGGATCTGCTGCGGCGTCAGCCGCGGCGGACCATTGCCTGCCGTCTCGGCCTGCTTGATCAGCGCAACAATACGGCGCATCAGCGGCACGTCGACGTTGTTCCGCTCGGCGAGCGCGATGACTGCGCCCTGGAGATAGTCGATCTCGGTCTTGCGGCCCTGCTTCAGGTCCTGCCACATCGAGGAGCGCGCCTCGGGATCGATCTTCATCGTGCGCCCCAGGATCGCATTGAAGATCACATCAGGCAGCCTGAGCAGGGTCGGCGTCCATCCCAGCGGGATCGGCGTCGCCGAGACCGGCGCGATGCCGGCGGCCTTCATCGCAGTCACGCCTTCGGCCATCTGATCGGCGAACAGTCTTCGCCAGTCGCGGTTCGCCAGTTGCGCGGCAAGCGGCATGTCGGACAGCGCGCTGAGCGCATTGTTCAAATTGATGATCAGCTTGCCCCATTGCACGCCGGTGATGTCACGGCTTGCGCGCACGGTGAGGCCGGCACCGACAGCGCTGCGGCCGTATTCGCCTCATCCTCGCCGACATGGATGTCGCCGGACGTCGAGCGGTGGAAGCGTCCCTCGCCCATCGCGATCACGTTGAACGGCACCATGCCGGCGAGCACGCGCCGGCCGCCGAGCCGCTCGCGCAGAACCGCGACATTGCCGACGCCGTTTTGCAAGGAGACGATCACGGCGTCCTGCGGCGCGTGCTGGGCAATCTGGTCCGCGACATCGGCGGTGTCGGCGCTCTTCACCGTGACCAGCACGATGCCGGCGTTGTGGAAGATCGCGGGATCCTCCGACAACGCGAGCTGGCCCGCGCCGAGCCTATTCTCGGAGCCGTCGAAATCGGTCAGCCGCAGGCCGAACCGCTCGATCTCGGTTTTGACCCGCGGCCGCACCAGCAGCGCGACGCGGCGCCCTCCGGCCGCCAGCTGGCCTCCGACGAAACAGCCGATGGCGCCCGCGCCGGCCACCACGATCGGTCGATCCGCAACCACCTGACCTTGCTCCCTTGAATGACCCGCCCTCGATAGCAGAGGCAACGCCGGCTGCCCATTGGTTGCGGTGCATTCGCCTTGTAACCGTCATGAGAGCCTCATATGTTTTTGCCCTGGGGGCTGTCACCGGCGAGAACTCGCCGACGAGAACGCCAAAGGAGAGCACCATGGGTCTACTCGACGTCCTCAACGGCATGCAGAACGGCCCCCGCGGCCCGAGCACGCCCAGCTCTGAGCAATCCTCCGGCGGCATGTCGCCAATGACCATGGCGCTGCTCGGCCTGATCGCCTGGAAGGCCTTCAAGCATCTGACGGCAGGCCAGCCCGACGCGGCGCCGGCGCCGCAGCAGCGCTCGCCGCTGCCGCCTCCGACGCCTGTCAATACGGGCAGCAGCGCTGTTCCCGGCGGCCCCGGTGGTAGCGGCGGCCTCAGCGATCTGCTCAAGGGCGGCCTCGGCGGCCTGCTCGCGGGCGGCGCCGCCGGCACCGTGCTGAGCGGCGGCCTCGGCGATCTCCTCAACCAGCTCCAGCAGGGTGGCCACGGCGAGACCGCGAGCACCTGGGTCGGCAAGGGCGAGAACAAGGCGATCGCGCCCGGCGATCTCGCCAGCGCCCTCGGCGCCGACCAGATCCAAAGCCTGTCCGCCCAGAGCGGCCTGTCGCGCGACGAGCTGCTCTCCGGCCTCAGCCAGTATCTGCCACAGGTGATCGACCACCTGACGCCGGACGGACGGCTGCCGACCGAGAACGAGCTCTCGGGCAGGCTTTAATCGAACTTTGATCTACGCGTTCTCGGGAAGGGGAGCACTGACATGAGCATGGGCGGCCTGTTGTGGATCATCGTCGTCGGCTTCATCGCCGGCCTCATCGCGCGCTGGCTGGCGCCGGGACCGAACAACCCGAGCGGCTTTATCCTCACCACCATCCTGGGCATTGCGGGTGCGTTTCTCGCGACCTTCATCGGACAGGCGATCGGGCACTACAGCCCCGACCAGGGCGCCGGCTTCATCATGGCCACGATCGGCGCGGTGGTGGTGCTGTTCATCTGGCACCGGCTGGTCGCGAGCGGCGTGATAAAAGGATAGCGGTGCGGGACGTCGGGCACGACGCCGCCCTCGCACTCCGTCATTGCGAGGAGCCCTTGCGACGAAGCAATCCAGACTGTCCGCGCGGACGCTCTCTGGATTGCTTCGCTTCGCTCGCAATGACGAATTAAGTTATCAAATGCATCCCCGCATCCATCCGCACGACCTCGCCGGTCATGTTGCTCGACGCCGGCGTTGCCAGGAAGCAGACGAGCTGCGCGATGTCATTGGCGGATGAAGCGACCTTCAGCGGCACCTTCGCCACCACGCTGTCGCGCACCTGCTTGGCGCCGGCCTCGCCGCGGCCCTTGGTGAACCAGGGCGTGTCGATATAGCCGGGACACACCGTGTTGACGCGGATCAGCGGCGCCAGCGCGCGTGACAGCGACAACGTCATCGTGTTGAGCGCGCCCTTGCTCGCGGCATAGGCGATCGACGAGCCGACGCCGCTGATGCCCGCGACCGAGGACACGTTGACCACGGCGGACGGCCGCTCCGAAGCCTTCGCGCCGGCCTCGAGCAGGCTGCGCGCCGCGCGCACCATCTGGAACGGGCCGATCGTGTTGACGCCGTACAAGCGCTGGAAATCTTCAGCCGACAATCCATCGAGATCGGCATGCGCAACATGCTTGGTGATGCCGGCATTGTTGACGAGCACGTCGAGCTGGCCCCAGCCGCTGGCTGCCGCAACGATCTTGCGGCAATCGTCATCTTTTGAAACGTCGCCCTGCACGACCAGGACTTCCGCCGCCCCCGCCTTGCGGCAGAGTTCGGCCGTGGCCTCGGCTTCCTTCTGGCTCGAAGAATAGTTGATGACGAGCCGCGCCCCGCTCCGCGCGAGAATTTCCGCGGTCGCAGCACCAAGTCCGGATGCGGACCCCGTCACGATTGCGCACAAGCCGTCTTTTGCCATCCGGATTTCCTTCCCCTTGATTGAATGCAAGCCTTAAGCAGCTGGCCCTGTTTAGCGAGTTTGCCGCGCCCTGCAAATCGAGCAAACTCCGCTAAGCGGAATTAGTCCATAGCAGCTCTTGCGCCCATGCCGGAGCCGCAGATGGGCCTGCGGTCAACGCTTGTCAGGGCCATGGCTTTTTCGGATCATCGGGCGCAAGAAGAGACCGCGCGCCGCGCCGACCGGACGGAACGCGCCAATGGCAAAACACGGGGAACGCTGTGGCGGAGAGTGACAATATCGTCGTCGAGACCGCGGAGAAAATCTTCGCCGATCTCGCCGATCCGCAGACCATCAACAACGACAAGAAGGGTTCGTGGCAGGCGCCGCTGTGGCAGGCGCTGAGCGAAGCCGGCTTGCCCTTGTCCTGGGTGCCTGACGATCTCGGCGGCTCCGGCGCCAGCCTTGCCGACGGTTTTGCGCTGCTGAACGCCGCCGGCCGCTTCGCAGTCGCGGTTCCCCTGGCCGAGACCATGCTGGCGGGCTGGTTGCTCGCGCAGGCCAGGATTTCGTCGCCGGAAGGCGAGATGACGGTGCTGCCGGCCTCGCCGAAGGACCGCATCACGCTCGATGCCGACGGCGCGCTCTCCGGCCGCGCCCGCGGCGTGCCCTTTGCCAAGGCGGCGAAGCACTTTGCGGTGCTGGCGCACGGCAAGGATGGGATCTCGATTGCCTTGGTCGATGCGAGCAAGGGCCGGATCGAATCCGGACTCAATGTCGGCTACGACCACAGCGATACCGTGACGCTCGACAAGGTCCAGCCCGTCACCGTCAAGCCCGCGAAGGGCTTTGACCAGACCACGCTCATGCTGATGGGCGGCGTCGCGCGCAGCCTTCAGATCGCGGGCGCGCTGGAAGCGATGCTCGACATCTCCGTGCGCTATTCCAACGAGCGCGTCGCGTTCGAGAAGAAGATCTCGAAGTTTCAGGCCGTGCAGCACAACCTCGCCCGGCTCGCCGGCGAATCCGCCGCCGCGCTTGCGGCCGCAACATCCGCGGCCGACGCCATCGCGAACGCAAAATCGTTCGACGACGAGGTCTATCTCGAAGCCGCCTCGGCAAAGATCCGCTGCGCGGAAGCCGCGGAAAAAGGCGGCGCCATCGCGCATCAGGTGCACGGCGCCATCGGCTTCACCAGCGAGCACATCCTGCACCGCTTTTCGCTGCGGGCGTTGGCCTGGCGCGACGATTTCGGCTCGGAGAGCCACTGGGCCGTCGAGCTCGGCAAGCTGGTGGCAAACCGCGGCGCCGACGAATTGTGGCCGCTCGTGGCTTCGCGCTGATCAGGGGACGAGACAACAATGACCGCTGCCCTCCGTTTCGATCCGATCCGCCTGCCCGAGAAGTGCGAGCAATTGCGCAAGGAAGTGCGCGCCTTCCTCGCCGAGGAAATCGCCGCCGGCACCTTCGATCCGCACAAGCCCAACCGCGAAGACACCGACGCGCCGGAATTTTCCCGCCGGGTCGGGGCCAAGGGCTGGCTGGGCATGACCTGGCCGAAGAAATATGGCGGCCAGGAGCGCTCTTTCCTCGAACGCTACGTGGTGACCGAGGAAATGCGCGTCGCCAACGCGCCGACGCGGCGTTTCTTCGTCGCCGACCGCCAGAGCGGGCCGGTGCTGATCAAATACGCGCCCGAGCATATCAAGATGGATATCCTGCCGCGCATCTGCCGCGGCGAGATCTGCTTTGCGATCGGCATGAGCGAGCCGAACTCCGGCTCCGACCTGTTCGCGGCCAAGACGCGCGCGACCAAGACCGACGGCGGCTACCTCATCAACGGCACCAAGATCTGGACCTCGTCGGCGCACATCGCCGACTACATGATCGCGATCTTCCGGACCTCGCAGCCGACCAAGGAAAACCGCCGACACGGCCTGACGCAGTTTCTGGTCAAGATGAAGCAGCCGGGCATCCAGGTGAACCCGATCGGCCAGATCACCGGCCAGTACGAGTTCAATGAGGTCGTCTTCACCGACTTCTTCGTGCCCGATGATCACGTGCTCGGCGAAGTCGACGGCGCCTGGAAGCAGGCGACGAGCGAGCTCGCCTATGAGCGTTCGGGCCCCGAGCGTTTTCTGGAGACCTATTACGTGCTGACCGAGCTGGTGCGCGCGGTCGGCCCCAACCCGGACACGCGCAGCGCCGAAGGCATCGGCCGGCTCGTGGCGCAGCTCCACACCATGCGGCGCATGTCGGTCTCGGTTGCGGGCATGCTGCAGGCCGGCAAGGAG
Source organism: Bradyrhizobium sp. P3_C3 (assembly GCF_056402655.1). NCBI lineage: Bacteria > Pseudomonadati > Pseudomonadota > Alphaproteobacteria > Hyphomicrobiales > Nitrobacteraceae > Bradyrhizobium > Bradyrhizobium sp. P3_C3. The sequence goes on from NZ_JBFUGY010000002.1 coordinate 418,062, forward strand.
CCGGTGGTGGAGGCCTCCATCGTCAAGGACATCGGCACGGTCTGGGAGCAACAGCTTCCGCACCGCGTGCGCGATCTCGCCGCCTTCGTCGAGGAGACCGCGACCAACCGCGAGACGCTGGAGCGGCAACTCGACTTCGCCATCAAGACCGCACCGAAACTCACCATCCAGGGCGGCACCACCGAGGTGCTGCGCGGCATCATCGCGCGCGGACTTGGCCTGCGCTAGTCGCGCGGACTTGGTTTGCGCTAATTCAATCGAGGATCGTCATGAGCACCTATAAAGATATCGGCGTCGAAAAAGTTGGCCACGTCGGCACCATCGAGATCCGCCGCCCGCCGCTGAACTTCTTCGACATCTCGCTGATCAACCAGATCGCGGATGCGCTCGACGAGTTCGATCGCGACATCGAGATCCGCGCATCCGTGCTGTCGGCACAAGGCAAGGCATTCTGCGCCGGCGCCAATTTTGGCGATCCGGCGCGGCAGGCGCAGGAAGCGCGCGAGGCCGAGAAGAAGGGCGACCCGGCTGACAACCTCGGCCCGATCAACCATCTCTACATCCAGGCCGTGCGTATCTTCCGCGCCAAGAAGCCGATCGTCGCGGCCGTGCAGGGTGCGGCCATCGGCGGCGGGCTCGGTCTCGCAGTGTCGGCCGACTTCCGCGTCACCTGCCCGGAAGCGCGCTTCTCCGCCAACTTCACGAAGCTCGGTTTCCATCCCGGCTTCGGCCTGACCGTGACGCTGCCCGAGCTGATCGGCAAGAACAACGCCGAGCTGATGTTCTACACCAGCCGCCGCGTCACCGGCGAAGAGGCGGTGAAGTGGGGCCTCGCCAACGAGCTGGTGCCGCAGGATCAGGTGAAGGCGGGCGCGATGAAGCTCGCCGCCGAGATCGCCGAATGCTCCCCGCTCGGCCTCCTGTCCACCCGCGCCACGATGCGCGCCAACCTCGCCGACCGCGTGATGGCCGCGACCAACCACGAACTTGGCGAGCAGACACGGCTGCGTGCGACGGAAGACTTCAAGGAGGGCGTGAAGGCCACCGAAGAGCGCCGCGCGGCCAATTTTAAGGGAAGGTGACGGCGGCGGCGTCTCGCCGTATCACACCAGCGTCGCCATAATCTCCCTGTCGTCCCTGCGAAAGCAGGGACCCATAACCACAGGAACGGGTTTGGCGGAGACGCGGAGTTATCATCCCGCATCAAACCACTCCCTGTGGTTATGGGTCCCGGATCTGCGCTTCGCTTGTCCGGGACGACGGCGGTATGTGTGGCAACCGCTCACGCCGCAAGCCGGAACGTCACCCCGCCGAGCAGAAACTCGTTCCCCGCAACCGCGAGTCCCTTCGCCTTCGCGGCATGCAGCACGCTTGCGGCATCCGCCACCTGAAACTCCAGCGCGCTCATGATCTCGCTGGCGCCCTTCACGAAATGGAAGGTGGCATTGGGCAGTTTCAATTCGGCGCCGCCACTCGGTACGACCCCGATGATCTTCCCCCAATGTTCCGCGAGCCCCTGAGGATCCGGGCTCTGCATCTCCACGCCCGTCAGCGCCTGCGTCACATCCTTGCGGATGAACTTTTGCCAGTCCGGCCCCGCGGGCGGATACGGCCCCAGAATATCGTCGCTGCCTTTGGTATGGTTGAACTCGATGAAGGCGGCGCGGCAGTCGCGGGGGTGGAGCTGGACGCCGTGATAGGGCGCGTGGTCGATCACGTTGGCGGTGCGCACGCCCATCGCATTGGCGTTGCGGCCGCGTTCGTCCGGATCGTTGCAGCAGAAGATCGCCATATAGCCGCCGCGGCCTCCGGTCTTCTCGATGAAGCGGCCGGCGGTGGTGCCGCCCTTGAACGGCGCGACCACTTCCAGCAGGATCGTGTCGACCGGGAGCAATGCGTTCTCCAGGCCGTATTTGGCGACATTGCCATCGCGGTAGCAGACGTCGAGGCCCATGATCCCGGCGATGTCGGAGACCACAGGCGCGAGCTGCGGCGCGACGAGGCAGATCTGCCGGAGCCGCATATAGGGCGCCATCGTCATGCGCCCTTGAACGTCGGCTTGCGTTTTTCGACAAAGGCCTTCGCGGCTTCCTTGTGATCCTCGGTGTCGCTGCAACGGGTGTGATGGATCGCCTCGCCGTCGAAGCAATCTTCCAGCGCCAGATGCTCGGCGTTGTTGATGTTGCGCTTGATGAAACCGAGCGCGATCGATGGCCCCTGCGCCAGCGACAGCGCGAGCTCGTGCGCGGCCGCGTCGATCTCGGCATCGGGAACGACTTTCGTCACCATCCCGATCGCATGCGCCTCCTTCGCCGTGAGCACCGGCGACATCAGATAGAGCTCGCGCGCCCGCGCGCTGCCGAGCAGCTGCGTCAAAAAATAGGTGCCACCGTAGTCGCCTGAGAAGCCGACCTTGGCGAAGGCGGTCGTGATCTTGCAGGATTCGCTGGCGATGCGCAGGTCGCAGGACAGCGCCATGGAAAGGCCGGCGCCGGCTGCCGCGCCGTCGAGCTGCGCCACCACGGGCTTCGGCATCTGGTGCAGGATGCGCGAGACCTCCATGCCGCGGCGCAGGTTCGCCATTTTCACTTCGAACGGCAGCGGCGCGCGGCCTGCCGCCATCGACTTGACGTCGCCGCCGACGCAGAACGAGCCGCCTGCGCCTTTGAACAGCACCGCGCGCACCTCGGGATCGTCAGCCGCGCGCCGCGCGGCCTCGACCAGCCCTGCGACCATGTCGGGGTTGAGCGCGTTCTTCCGCTCCGGGCGATTCATCGTGATGGTGAGCAGCCCGCCTTCGAGCTTTTGCAGGACCATGTCATTCATGGGACGTCTCCCTTGTTGTTGTTTTGCTCGGGCCTCAGCCACACCCGTCATTGCGAGGAGCGAAGCGACGAAGCAATCCAGACCGTCTCTGCGGAAACATCTCTGGATTGCTTCGCTTCGCTCGCAATGACGATCTCTATTTCTTCACCAGAGGGCAGCGCGACTGCTCCAGCGACTGGAACGCCTCGTTGCCGGACACGGTGGCGAGCAGCTTGTAGTCGTCCCAGCGGCCCTTGGACTCCGACGGCTTCTTGACCTCAAACAGATACATGTCGTGGATCATGCGGCCGTCCTCGCGGATCTTGCCGTTCTTGGCGAAGAAGTCGTTGATCGGTGTCTCCTTCATCACCTTGATGACCGCGGCCGAGTCGGTCGTGCCCGCCGCCTTCACAGCCTTCAGGTAATGCGTGACGGACGAATAAACGCCGGCCTGCGCCGAGGTCGGCGGCCGCTTCATGCGTTCGGCGAATCGCTTCGAAAATGCGCGCGTGTCATCGTTGAGGTCCCAGTAGAAGGCTTCCGCCAGCAGCAGGCCCTGCGCGGTCTCCAGCCCGATCGAGTCGATGTCGGTGACAAAGGCGAGCAGCGGCGAGACCTTCTGGCCGCCCTTGGTGATGCCGAACTCGGCCGCCTGCTTGATGGCGTTGACGGTGTCGCCGCCGGCGTTGGCAAGGCCAATCACCTTGGCTTTGGACGCTTGAGCCTGGAGCAGGAAGGACGAGAAATCCGAGGTGTTGAGCGGATGGCGCACGGCGCCGAGCACCTTGCCGCCGGTCTTGGTCACGACGGCGCTGGTGTCCTTCTCCAGGTCCTGGCCGAAGGCGTAGTCGGCGGTGAGGAAGAACCAGCTGTCGAGGCCGGACTTCACGGCGGCAAGACCGGTCACGTTGGCCTGGCCGTAAGTGTCGAACACGTAGTGAATGGTGTAGGGACCGCAGGCCTCGTTGGTGAGACGAATCGAGCCCGGGCCGTTGAACATGATGATCTTGTTGCGCGCTTTCGCGATCTCGCCGGCGGCGAGCGCAGTGGCCGAGGCCGCGACGTCGTAGATCATCTCGACGCCCTGGTTGTCGAGCATATCGCGGGCGATGTTGGCGGACAGGTCAGCCTTGTTGAGATGGTCGGCCGCCAGCACCTGGATCTTGCGTCCCAGCACCTCGCCGCCAAAATCGTCGACGGCCATCTTGGCCGCGGTCTCGCTGCCGGGACCGGTGATGTCGGCATAGAGGCTCGACATGTCGAGGATGCCACCGATCTTCAGCGGCGGCTTGTCCTGGGCCTGCGCGGCGGCGCTCGCACTCAGCGCAAACGCTGCGGCAAAAATGCCCGACAAAATATGCTTCATCGAAAAAGACCTCCCTTATCGCGCCGTACTCTGATGGCGGCTTGGTTATTGCTCTTGGTTATTGCTGTTGCCGCAATCATGCCGCATGCGCAAGTGCGCAGCAAGCGCGAGGGCGTTGCGGGCGCATGATTGCCGCACATGTTTTCCGCAAAGCGGAATGGCATGTTGCGGCGAAATGTTTCCACCGTCATTGCTGTGCAAGTTCATTAATTCGCTGATCGAGTGTGAGGCAATGGCGACGCGTCACGCGAACTGCCGTAGGGTGGGCAAAGGCGCGCTCTTCGCGCCGTGCCCACGAGCCCGCGCGACAAATCAAAGACGTGGGCACGTTTCGCTTTGCCCACCCTACGATAGCCTTCGCGGTTCGCCACGTTTGCGTTAGAACTAGAGCACAACGCAACCTTTCCGGGCACCGTGACGCGACTGCTTCATCTCATCGTCGCACTTCCTCTCGTCGCCGGTCACACCGCGTTCGCCGCACCGTGCCAGTTCGAGTCCCAGGGCGACGGCCGCGTCGCCGCAATCGTCGATGCGCGTGGCGTGCGTCTCGACGACGGCCGCGAGGTGCGCCTCGCCGGGATCGAGCCGACCGCAACGACGAAGCAGGCGCTGACGTCGCTGCTCACCGGACGCGACGTCACGCTGCGCGGCACCGACGACACGCCCGACCGCTACGGCCGTCAGGGCGCACTCATCTTCATCGGCGAAAGCGAGGCCCCCATCCAGGCCGTGCTGCTCGCCCAGGGCGACGCCCTCGTCTCCGCCGAGATCGCGGACAAGGACTGCGCGGCGGCCCTGATGGCGGCGGAGACCGAGGCACGGCGCCAAAAAAAGGGCAACTGGGCTGACCCGTCGGCCATAAAAAACGCGGAAAGTCCGGACGATATTTTGGCGGGGATCGGGCGCTTTATGGTGGTCGAGGGCAAAGTCCTGTCGGTCCGGCAAGCTGGGGCAACGACCTACCTCAACTTCGGACGGAACTGGACACGCGGCTTTGCCGTGACTATTTCAAAGCGTACGCAACCCGCGCTCGAAAACGCCGGGATCACTCTTAAGTCCCTGGAAAATCGACGCATTCGCGTCCGGGGCTGGGTCGAGGGGAATACAGGGCCGCGCATCGATGTGCGCCTTGCGGGACAGGTCGAGTTGCTGGGCGCAAACGAGCCGACAGGGGTAAGGCCCTAAAGAGGGCCAGGCACGGGTTAAGCGACGTGGATGGGGTGCTAGAACGGCACGTATCGAGTGAACGCCGCCGCCTGCGGGCTGCGCCGGCGGCGCTGTGCCTCGTGCTGGGCTCAGCCCTTGCCGGTTGCGGCGACATGAACCGGTTCCAGACCGCGGCGGCCCCGCCGACCGTGGCAATGCCCAAGCCGAAACCGGCCGTCGCGCAGACCCCCGCCACCGAAAAGGAGCACGAGCGCATCCTGGCGAGCTATGGCGGGACCTATGACGACCCCAGGCTCGAATCGCTGGTCAGCAAGACCGTCGACCGACTCGTCGCGGCGTCCGACCGCCCCGACCAGGGCTATAAGGTCACCATCCTCAATTCCGGCGCGGTGAATGCGTTCGCGCTGCCGAACGGCCAGCTCTATGTCACCCGCGGCCTGCTCGCGCTCGCC